>BTUC01000034.1:0-27202 GCA_045863575.1 Phycisphaerae bacterium | reverse complement strand
GTGAACGAAGGTGTCGCTGCGGATACCGTCGTCCAGATGGCAGGGGCCGTGCCAGTGGGTGCCGTCGTAGAGGTCGATCACATCAGAGCCGCACCGCTGCGAGGTGAAATATCGAAAGGCCAGCGTGCCGGTAACGGACTGGAAGAGGCCCGGTGTGACGGTGAAGGGATGCGAATCGGCGGTCTCGGTGCCGACGCTGGCCGTGATGTAGTATCTTCCTCCGGTTTTGCAGGCGCTGAAGTCTCCCTCCCAGTAGAACTTATCCCACAGGTCACCCTTGCGCATGAGCGCGGCGGAGCAGACAGTTGAGTCGTCGGAAACGCTCCGGACCAAAAACGTGCCGTCACCCGCGACATCGCTGCTCCGCTGAGCGCGTACCGTCTTTGGGCCGTTGGTCTCATAGCCCGTCTGGTTGACCAGCACGTCAAGGCCCGCGGCTCGCCCGGCAGACACGAAGAGGATGAGCGAAATCATAACCCGGCCATCTACGCGCGGAGAGACTCGGTGCAAGCCGGCGGTCTCAGCAGCCTGGAGGTCGGTTGGCACCATTGAGGCACTCCCGGAAGTGGCTCAGGTCATCGCTGTCTACGTCCCCGTCTTCATCGAAATCCGACGGTGTGCAAGCCGCACCGGGGAAATGCCCGGAGCCCGAGACACAGGCCTGGAAGCGGCCGAAATCTCCCATGTCCACATCGTCGTCGCCATCCAAATCAGCGCGCACCACCCGCGATTCCGGCTCCCCGGCGGTCACGACGGGCCAGGTGTTGAGGCCTGCTTTCTCGTTCACAAAGTCGTTGATGTAGTCGCGTTCGTAGAAGCGCAAGCCGCTGCCGCCATGGCCCTGGCCGGTGATGATGTCGATGTCGCCGTCGCGGTTGAAGTCGATTGCATCGGCCCCGGACATCATCTGGACCGTCCAGGGCTGGACGATGTACTGCCCGTCGTAGCTTTCGGTGTAGCGCGGCTCGGTGCCCGGGTCCGGCGAGGCGGTGTTGCGGTAGAAGCGGGCGTTGTGTTCAAACTCGCAAGCGATGAGGTCCTTGCGGCCGTCGCCGTCCCAATCCACGAAACTGCCCAGGTTAGGGCGGGATGAGTAGGTGATCACTGCGTTGTGGGGGCCCGCCCGCAGCCACTTGGGATAGGCCAGCACGGGGGCCGCGTCGGTGCCGATGTTGCGGTAGAAAAGGAAGCCCTTGTCCTCGAGCGGATTGGCGTTAATGGGGGGCCAGTCCTGGTACTGGCTGATTTCACCGTGGCCCACCATTCCGAAGAGGACGTCCTTGCGGCCGTCGCTGTCGTAATCGCACACCAGGACACTGCCGCGGGCGGTGCCGTCGATGGGCTTGCCATTGGCTTCAACGCGGACGCCTTCGGCCAGCACGGGAGCGGCGTCGGTGCCCTCGTTGAGGTAGAGGAAGAGCCAGCCGCGCCCGTCCGCGACCAGCAAGTCCTTGCGCCCGTCGTTGTTCCAGTCGCTGATATCGCAGCGCGCATAGCCGGCGGCGCGGCACTCCCGCTCTTCGCCGTACACGCGCAAGGGGCGGCCGCCCGCCTGGATTTTCTCGCCGGGGGCGAAGACCGGAAACTTGTGGCCGGTGGTATTGCGGAAGAACCAGACCCAGCCGTCGGTGTCACTGGCGATGAGATCGGTGAGTCCATCGTTGTTCCAGTCGCAGCCCCGCACTCCATTCTGGCGGACGGCGTCGGCCATCTGAAAGCGTTCGGTAAATGGGCAGCCGGCGGAGGCATCGCGGGGCTCAAAGCGCGGCGCGGTGGGCGTGCCCACGTTCTTGTACAGACGGCCATAGAGCCGCGGCTGCTCGCCCCACTGGGTCCGTTCCCAGTAACGGCCGGGAACCAGGTCCAGCAGGCCGTCGCCGTCGAAATCCGCCACCTTGACCGCGGCGCGCTGGTCCATGAACTCGTGGAATATGATCACGCGGCCCATGGTGTAAACAGGGGCCGTGCGCGTGCCGACGTTTTCAAACCAGAAGATGCGACCTTCCTCGCTGCCGACGAACATGTCCAGATCGCCGTCGTTGTCGATGTCAGCGCACTCCACCTGGGCGGACATGAACTGGATGTCCACGCCGTTGGCCTTCAGATAGGTCCCATCGGCGATCTGCATGGCAGAGAGGGCGCCGTCGCCACCCGTATTAGTGTATAGGACGATCAAGGTATCCCGGCCGCCGATCAGGTCGCTGTCGCCGTCGCCGTCGAAGTCGGCGAAGCGGACCACGCCGGCCAGGGACTTGCCGCTGGCGGTGAGCAGGGGGCCGCGGTTGACATACTGCGGCGGCCCCCCCGGCCCGGCGATGTTCTCAAACCGCAGGAGGTGACCGGCATGAGGACCCGTGGGGGAGTGGACGAACAGGTCGGGGTCGCCGTCGCGGTCCCAGTCATGCATCGCGATGGAGTTCCAGCTCCGGTTAAGGCCATCGTGCGGCAGGGTGAGGAGCTGGCCTCCGGAGGTGAGACGGCCGCGCGGAATGAAGCGGCTGGCGCCGACGTTCTCATAGACGTAGAGGAACGGCTCGGTACCGCCTTTCACGATGTCCAGATCCCCATCCTGGTCGAGGTCGCACCAGGCGTCGTATCCGCAGGCGTTGATCTCGCGGCGGGCGTAGCCGTCGGTGAAGAAGTCGCCGTCGCCGATGAGCCCCGGGTAACGCTCCGGACGGCCGCGGCCTGATTCGCGCGTGTCGAAGTACACCGCGTAGCGCGTGCTCTGGTGATCGGGCAGGACGAAATTGAGCGTGCCGCGGGTCTGCCGGTAGTCGATATCAAGTCGGAAGGGCAGCAGGTACCGCTCGCCGCCGGGGCGCGATTCATCAAAGACGCGCGGGTCGCCGGACGCGTCGCAGGCCATGACTTCGATGGTAGCGGGATCGAACTCGCCGGCGGCTCCCCGGGCCGCCAGGGCGGCGGTAAAGTCGATCTGGACGCGCGCCGGCGAGTTGGATCGCGTCTGCCCCCGCGAGTCGACCGTGAGCAAAATGCGATAGCGGTTTCCAGACGTCCAATCGGGACCGGCGGCGGTTGCCTGGGAATGGCAGCCGAGGGACAGAAAAAGCAGGGCCACGCCCAATGTGGCGCAAGCGCTGCCGGTGCCACGGGCACTCCGGGCTCGTGCCGTTGGCAGCCCTCCAGTACTGCAGCGGTCGGCTTCCGTGCCGAACGTTTGCAGTGGGCTGAACGGCCGGCACGGAGGCGGGCCGCTACCGACGCGGACATCTTTCACTGACAGTGGCATCAGGGTCTGTTTCTTGATCACGGGTTCACCACCTCCGTGTAGATGTGGTAGCTTTGGATGGTTGCCGTTCCAAAGTCGACGCTGCGCGAGGTGCTCACCTGCTTGGCGAAGAACACCTGAACCGCGCCGTCGGGCAGAACGAGGGCGCTGTCGACGAGGATACTCTCGCTGCCGGTGGGGGGGCTTTCCGGGTGGAGCGTTACTTCACCGGGCAGCTTGGTCCAGGTGCGGGCGTCCTCGCTGGTGGCACGAAGAATGTGGAAGTTGGGGGCCGCGGTGCTCTGGCCCTGGTACCACAATTCGTACTTGCCCTTCCGGGAGAAAACCAGCGGGTTGCGCAGCCCGCGATGGTCGCGGCTGGTCGCGCCGCCGGGGCCGAGGGCCAAACCCTGGCGCGTCCAGTTGATGCCGTCGCTTGAAGTGGCCCAGAACAGCCGCCAGGTGGTGCCGTCATAGCCTTCGTACCACATGCGGTATTCGCCGCCCATCTTGAGCACATGCGGGTGGGCCACGCCGCGAGCATCCTGCTGGCCGGCCGCGCCCAAGCCGAGCACCGCGCCGGCCCCCGCGTCGCCTGCCTTCTTCGACCATCTGATCCCATCGGGTGAGGTCGCGTGGCCGACGCGGAAGTTGATCTTTTTGCAGATGCCGCCGCCGGTGTGCTCGAATTCTCCATTCCAGCCCGTGTACCAGCCTTTATAAGTGCTGTCTTCCTTCAGAACGCACAAGCCGATGGCGAACACGGAGTCGAACGAGGCGGCGAGTTCGTCCGGGTTGAGGACGTCGCCCACGTAGCACTTGCGGGCGAAGAGGGTCTGCTCGTAGTCGTCGGGTCGACGCCAGGAGAGCGTATCGGCGGAGGTCACACTGCCCGTCATCCACTGGTCCCAGACGGAATCGTTGACCTGCTCCGTTCCGGAGCCGGAATAATGCATGCGGTATGTGCCGCCCTCCTGAACCACGAACGGATAGCAGACGTTGTACATCTGCCAGCCGGGGAAAAATGTCGGGGAGAGGACGCGGACCGCGCTGCCAGGAGGAGGCGCCGCCAGGAGAGCCGGGCAGAAAGCCGCCGCCGCCATCGTGCAGATCCGTCGGGACATGTTTGCTCCCATCGAAGTGTGCATCTTCATCCTCAAGTTCCCCACCTCCGAAAAGAGGCGCGCCGGCGGCTGAACAGATGAGCCGCCAACGCATGAGAACCTCTCTCAGTAAGGCATGTGGCACAGGTTTTCAACCTGTGTACACCGTTGGAAACCGGTGCCACTCCAGTTCGACAGGCCTTCGCGGACCGATGGCTCAGGCCGGACTCAGGCCCTCGGCTATTCACTTCCCGCCCCCTCCGGGACTGGGTGCGCCGGCCGATTGCAGGCACGGGGAGGGGTTGCCTGATCCGCTCATGCAGGGGCGGAAGGATTCGACGTCCAGACCATCCACGTCGCCGTCCGGCTCGAGGTCCGCCGGGCGGCAGCCGAACGCATAGGGCCGGCCTGAACCGTTGAGGCAGACCTGAAGGAGGCCGAAATCCGCCTGGTCCACGTCACCATCGCGATCCAGATCGCCGCGCACCGGTGGGGGGCAACCGTCGGCGTCCACGACCAGGCCGGCGAGGGTTCCCGGGCATAGGTCGCAAGACTCCCCGACGCCGTCGCCGTCGAGATCCTGCTGCGGGGCATTGGCGTCCATAGGGCAGTTGTCCACCTCATCGGAGATGCCATCCGAGTCGTAATCACCGCTGACATCCGCCAGATACACGTCCACAAAATCCACCACCAGATCCGCATCAGTGCTGGCCGTCGACTCGTCCTTCAAGCCCAGCTCGAGGCTGTGGACACCGGCCATGGAGGATAGGGTCGCGCGGTAGTGGCGCGGCAGGGTGGAAGTCACGGGTACTTCGCCGACGGGCGTGTTGTCCCAGTACACGATCATCCGCGGCCAATCGGCGGCCGGATCCGACTGAACGCCGCGCGCCCTCGCGACCAGCCAGACTTGCTGCTGGGCCTGGGGTAGTTCGATGCCTCGCCCTATGCGGGCGCCGGCGTCGCTGATCCGCCACTCGGTGGGACCTTCCGCGGAGGTTCCCACCTCCCACACCATGCTCTCGGCCTCCAGGCGCGCCGGGGCGATGGGCCGATGGCCCTCGGATTGCCAGCGCAGGACCGCCGCCCGCGGAGCGATGGCGTCGATGAAGTCGTGGCCGTAATTGTAGCCAGCCGGCGAGAAACCATTCACCGTGTCGGGGACGATCTGCTGGCCGGGTTCGATCTGCGTCCCCTCGTGCCACTCGTTCCAGGTCTCGATGAAGGCAAAACGCCACTTCTCGTGCGTGTCGGCCAGTGTATTCCAGCCGGCCGTAAACGACGGAAGGGAACGGGCCAGCCACGGTTCACGCCCGATGCCCCAGAATCCCGGAGAGATGGTCCCCGAATCGTCGCCGGCACCGCCGGTGTTGGACTGCGTCTGGTAGGTGACCGGGTTGTAGACGTGCACGGCGTCCCAGGGATCAGGGACGGTGGCCGCGGAGGGGTCGCCCACGTCTCCGTGGAGGTAGATGGGATAGCCGGAGGCGGTCAGCATGGCCTTGGCCGTACGCCAGCGGGTGGCAGGTTCGGCCCCGCCGACCGCATAGACGGCCACCAGCCACTTGCCATCGATCTTCGCGTAGTTGCGCGTGGGGCCGTGGGTGTCGATCACGTACTTGAGATGATTGAAGATTTCCGTGGGCGTGGGGTCATAGACCGAATCGAGTTCGTAGTAGATGCACCACTGCACGCTCTTGGCCGTGCGCACAGCGCGGGTAAAGGGCAAATCGCCCAGCCCCCACCAGCTGGCCACGGCGATGTCGATGCCGGCGCGGGCCATGGCCCGGTCCTGCCAGCGCAGCAAGTCGTAGTCGGCGCTGTCATAGAGTTGGACGCTGGGGTCCCACTTAGAGTCAGGAAAGTTGGGCAGATAGTTGGCGGTCCAGGTGAGCGGTGGGTGGTAGTTGGAGTCGTCCCAGTGGATCCACGATCCTGAGGTGAGCGGGTTGCCGTACCAGGGATAATGAAAGGTCAGCACGATGTTGTCCAGCAGGTTATCGCCCGGTAGCGGCGAGGGGGCGTACTCGGCCAGAGCCCGCACGGCGGCAATAGGGGGTGTACCACTTCGGTCAAAGAAGCGGACAAAGCCGCGGAAAACGTCGCGCGGGCCATAGTGGCGGACCCAGGCCGCCGCCGCGCCGTTCACATCACGGGCCAGAACGCGTAATCCGCCGGCGTTAGTGGGACGGACGGAAGCCCAGGAGTCTGCGAGTCCCCAGGTGATTCCGTCGCCGGTGATCGTCACCGGCTGATTCACGTCCCACGTTGCGCCGGCAGCAGTGAAGCCAAGAATGCTGATCGCGCCGCCGACATCCCAGGTGGTCCGGCTCCCCCCGGCGTGCCCCTGGTAGTACATGGGGATGTCGCCGAACCAGACCACCTTGCCGCCCTTGTTCAGATAGCGGCGAAGCGTGCAGGTGGACGCACGGGTTTCGGCCACTGTATCCGGCACGATATCCTGGCTGAACACGACCACGCTCAGCCGTCCATCGTAGATGCGCGCCTCCATCCACGTCTTGAGCTGGGTGGCATTCAGCACTTCGTATCCGGCCTCGGCGAGTGCATCACGGACGGGCACAGCCGTCGCCCAGGCAGAAGGGTAGCCGGCGTCGTAGTACACAGCGCGAAGCCAGGGCGAACCCGCGCCGGCCGCGGAGCCGGCGAAGAGCAGAGCGAAAAGACAGTATGAACCAGGCACACGCATCATCACAATTCAGCAACCGGGCGGCTGGTTAGCGCCTCCCATGCAAGCCCTGAATATGTCCAGATCGCCCTGGTCTACATCACCATCACCCTCAAGATCGGCGATAGCGCAACTGGGCGGATAAGGCTGACCGCTGCCTGACAGGCAGACCTGCAACCAGCCGAAGTCCGATTGGTCTACGTCACCGTCGGCGTCCATGTCACCGGCTAAGCCTGGACTGGCGTTGACGGAGACGCCGACCGACCAGGCCGGGAGTATGCCGTCGTAGGCAAACACGGCGTAATGGTACGTCTGCGTCCGATCGAGACCTGCGTGTATGAAGGAACCGCTGGTGCCGGGTGTCACCGCCAGTCGGGCCGCCAGACTTCCTTCGTCGGTGTTCGCGGGCGTGCCGGCCGTGCTGAAGCGGATCATCACGTGGGTCATGTCGGTGTCGGCCGGCTGATTCCAGGTGAGGCGGATCCGACGGGGTTCCGGAGTTGCTGACAGCCCAGTGACCGGGGTGTAAAGGTCGTAAAAGCGGTAATAGACATACCAGGCGCCGCCAGCGACCGGACTACCTGACCAGACGGTCAGGAAGCGGTCGCGCGTCGGGTCGGCGGCGTTGCTGTGGAAGGTGAACTCGCCCGTGCCCAGGGTGATACGGGATCGCCGCCGGGTGCCGTTGCGATCGAGGATCTGACCGAAGATGCCCTCATTCATCCCGAAGACGGACAGATACGCACCGGCGCCCGAACTGAAGGCGATGTCGCAACCGGCGTGGGTCTCACCCTCGAACGCGGGCGTGTCGGCGGCAGGCAGCGGACCGGATCCGGGCGTCCCATCGTCGTTGATGAATCGCACATACTGGTCGTAACCGAAAGTATGATCCTGGTACTGCACCAGCCAGCGACCCAGAGCGGCGTCATGCGTACTGTGGGAGCGGTCCGCGACGGTCGGGCTCACTGCGAAAGTGTCCTCCAGCGGCGCACCGCTGGCCGCAGCGTACCGTTTCGCGCCAATGCCCGGAATATCAGGTGGGCTCTCGTGATCCCAGCTCACCAGGAAGGCGTCGGCACCAGGGCTGTAAGACACCCCTGGCATCCAACCCACGGAGACGTTGATCTGGCTCCCCAGGAGCATCCCCGAGCCGCTCACCCGCTGTGCAACAATGGCTCCATAGCCGGACACCACCATGTAACATTGGCTGACTGAACCCCAGGCCACCTGCGAGCGGATTGAAGCGCTGGTCATGATGCGGAAGTTGCTGCCGACCAGGGCCCCATCCGGCGAGCGGACGCGCTGCCCGAAGATGGTGTCAGGCTGACCGGGACGGTCGTAGCCGTCCCAGGTCACCAGGAATTCACCGTGCGCGGGGCTGAAAGCGACTGCGGGGAAGCGGGCTCCACCCACGCCATCATGGATGTCGAAAGTATCGCCGAGGGGTTGGCCGTCGCGGTGAATGAACCGGCCGCGGGTCATCTCCGGGCCGGTCCAGACGACCAGGTATAAGCCGTGATCGGGATCGAAGGCCACATCCGGGTTCCACCCGCCAGCATCGTCCACTCTCGCGTAATCACCCACGCTGCCCGCTTGTGCAGGATACGCGGCCGCCAGGAGCAAACCCGTGGTCAGACGAATCAGGAAAGTGGGCTTCCAGCGGCGCATGGCTCTCCTCGAATCAACACTCCGGAGGCTGGTTGGCTCCGCCCATGCAACTCCGGAAGATGCTCATGTCGGCCTGGTCGACTTGAAAATCACCGTCCAGATCCGCGTCGGTGCAGTCAGGCAGGAGGGGCTGGCCAGAGCCGCTCAGGCAGGTCTGGAAACGGCCGAAATCGTCCAGGTCCACGTCCTGGTCGCTGTCGAGATCCGCCGGGGCCAGCGGTCGGCCCATCGCCTGGGCCGCGGGCGCATGGTTGGGAATCGCATCGTAGGCGAATGCCGCGTAGTAGTACGTCTTGGCGCGATGGAGCCCCTCGTGAATGAAGCTGTCCGCCAGATTGGGCACCCGGGGCCGGACCGCCACGGGCTCGCCATCGTGAGGCCCAGTCGGGTAGTCGTTGGTTTTGTAGCGAATGATGGTTCCCAGGGAATCGGCGCTGGTCGAGGTCGTCCAGCGCAATTCGATCTGCCCGTGTCCGGGCGTAGTGCTGAACCCGGTCACCGGTGCAGGCGGGGTGGCATCGAGCATGGGGTGGGCCTTGTACCGGCGTGTCCACACATCGTTGTAGGAGTTGAACCACGCGAACAGCCAGTCATTGCTGGCGGTGTTGGCCACCGGAACCGGCTTCCAGTTGCCGATGCCCTGCAAGTCGCCGGTGATTTTGAAGCGTTCACCCAGCGGTACGCCGACCTGAGAAATGCGCCGGCCGTAGTCGCCGTAACTGCAGCAATCCAGCCAGCCAGCCAGGAAGTCGCGCGTGTTCGGGTGCCAGGCGAGCCACACCGAACCGCCGCTATCAGGCGATTGGAGCACGGCGAACCGCGGCCCCGCGGGCGCACCGTCCCCGGTGAGAAACTGACCCCAGATCGCGACTCCGGACTCGCGGGCCTCATACAACAGCAGGTAGCGGTCCAGGTCGGCATCATACGCCAGGTCGCCATTGAATTCCGCGGCGGTCCCGTCGGTGATCTGCACGGCGGGGCTCTTGCTCCCGGTGGGGGCCGAAATGCGCCCGGAATAAAGATTCCAGCTCTGGCCGATCTCCTCGGCGCTCACCTGATACACCACCAGGAACTCATCCCGGGCCGAGTTCCATGCGAGCAAGGGAAACGCCGAGTAGCGGTTCTCGTCAGCGGTGAGGTTGATGACCCCACCCACACGCTGGCCGGTCACGCCGCTGACCCGGGTGGCGAAGACCTCGCTTTGCCCCGAGATGTCCTTCCAGGTCACCAGATAGACGTCGCTGATCGGCGAGTATGCCATGCGGTGCTCATAGATGGCCCCGAAGGAGTCAAACAGCAAGTAGCTGGCGCCCTTGAGGCCACCCGTCGGGGCATCCACTTTCTGCCCACGCAGCGAACTGTAATCCGTCGTTCCGATCCGCTGCCAGCCGGCGTAGGTGATCAGATATTCCCGGCTCCCGGAGTCGTACGCGACGGCGGCCTCGCCGGCCCCGTCCCAGGGATCGTCCAGGATGGAAACCTTGGGGCTGCTCCGCTGACCGGCGCCGTCGAGCACGTAATAGGATATCCGCCACTTCTCCTCCGGTCGCTTGTCAGTGTACGCCAACAGGTACTCGTTACGATCGGGGTTGTAGCAGAGGGTATGAGGCCATTGACTGCCGACGTCGTCGCCGACCCAATACGGCTCATTGAGGAACTCACCGGCGACGTAGAAGCGTCGCCCCGGGGTCCAGGCGCTCCAGCCATTGGGATTGTGCAGCCGGACGAACGCGTAGTACCACGTCCCTGGGGCAAGCGGACCGGACATGGCCGTGGTGGTCACCTGCGATACGTATTGAACCCCTGAACTCCAGCCGCCGGTGAGCGCATTGGGATCATTCTGTAGGCAGATGTGCACTTCGTAGGCGTCGTGGGGAACGGGAGCCCAGGTGATGTCGGGGCGGTTGGAGCCCACCGTCGCGTTGGGCAACGGCCAGGTCATCGCCGGCGTGGTGGGAACGTCTGGACCATAGCCAACCACGATGTCCCGGGTGTGGGTCTCACCGAACCACTCCACATGTTCCTGCACCATCTTCCATCGCGTCGTATACGTACCGGCGGTCACCGGTGCCCGGATACTGAAGCGGAACGTGTGGGTTGAACCCGGAGGTACGCCGGCCCCGCCGGGCGTACGGATCCGGCCGGGGACAGCCAGGCCGGAGCTGCCCTGGTCGCCCAGATTGTAATCCTCCTTGTCGACCCAGGTGGTGGTGCCGGTGTTGCGCAGCGTCACCTCCACATCAGCGGTGTATCCAGGGTTGATCGCGGCAGGGATAGTCGAACCGGCAACCTGGGCATCATTGGCGGCTTGAGCGGGCATCGCGAGGAGCAGCCAAGCCGCCGCCACCGCGCCGTGGGTACAGAACGTTACCGTGCGCGTCTGCATTGCTCTGCTCCCTGGTTTCTCGAGCGTCAGCAGCCCGGCTCCCGGTTGGCTCCGTTCATGCATTGACGAAATGCGGCCAGATCCTGCTGGTCGACGTCACCATCATTATCCAGATCGGCCGATCGGCAGTACAGGGAATATGGCTGACCCGATCCCGTCAAGCAGGTCTGAAATGTACCAAAGTCGTCCTGGTCTACGTCGCCATCATCATCGAAGTCCGCCGGTATGGTCGGCTCACCCAGCAGGAGACTATCGAACTCGACAGAGTGGCCCGCGGCCTGAGCATTGCCGATCCGCTCGAACTGCACCCAGCCGATCACATCCGATCCGCCTAACGCGGCGTGACTGAGCGTGCCTATGGAGTTCCCGTTGAAGATGAACTCGGAGGTGTTCTCAATCGGGTCGATCCTCACCACCAGCGAATCCCAGCCGCCGGTCAAGGTCTGTGTCTCCGTGACCTCGGCCGTTCCGCCGACGCGTCCGCGGGCCGTGGTCCCGGTGCCGTACCACCTGGCCAAATTATACCCGTCCGGGTCATCAAACCACAGGCCCCACATGGTCGCGTCGCCCGTGCCTCTGCGGATTCTGACGGCCGCTCGAATGGTGCCCGTGCCGGGATCCGAGCAGTAGACAGCCCGGCTGGCATACAGCGAAGTGGCCCCGCCGATGATCTGCATCACGCCGTTGACCACCAGCCCGCCGGGGGTCAGTCCGCTCCAGCGCTCGGGATCGGAAAACTCATCCGAGAGACAGAGCCGGCTTTCCGCGAAGACTCCTTTGAGGATGAGCGCTCGGGGCCCCTGCGGCAGCGTGAACTGTTCTCCCGGCTCTTTGCTCAACGAATGGAGCAACGTGCCCGTCAACGGATCATAGGCCATCAACGACAAGGCCCGTCGTGCTTCCAGCACGATACCTCCGGAGGCAATTCCGAGGGGCAGGGTGATGAATGCGTTGCCCTTGGCGGCGCCGGTGTGGCGGATGGCGCCGCTCAGCGTGGTAAACGGCGCCGACGGTTCAACGCCGTCATGGCGGATCCAGCTCGCGAAATCCGCGGGCAGGATGTTGTTCAGATGCGTATAGCTGCCCACACCGGCCATACTTTCGAAAGGCACGTCGCCAAACACGCCCGCGCTGCTGTGGAACACGTACATGGGCAGGTTGGCGCCCCAGGCGAACGCGGCGGCCATGACCAGCTTGATGGGGTCGTGCTCGGCGCAGACGGACGCTCCCGGCCCAATCGGCTCGTTGCTGTTCATGGGCGGAACGCACGCGGGCAGGAGCCGATACGCGTCATAGACCGGCTTCCAGCCGTTGTCCACGTTGCACTCTCGGCTGAAATGCACGGTGGCGATATCGGCGGCGCTGCCACAGTACATCTCCGCGATGCCCGCATCCGAGGTGTCCTCAGGCGATGAAAGGGCCACGGGGATCTGCGTCCGTTCGGCCAGGTACTGGCCAAACTCGCGCAGATCGGCGATGCCCTGCTGGCCAGGGAAACCGTTCTGCCAGGCCTCGTTGGCTACCTCCAGCAGGATGATCTTGTGTTCGCGGCCAGCCAAATGGGCCAGCATCGTCTGCATGTGATTGATACGCGCCTGCTTGCCGGGCATGAGTTGGGCATCGGCGAAGATGGTCACCTGAACGCGCATCCCGCGTTCGTAGACCTCATCGATGCACTGGACGAACCGTTGCCAATAATCGCTCCAGGCGTTGACGACTGCTCCGTTCTGATTCGTGAAGGTGACCGGTGCGATCTCTTTGCCCTGCCAGGCCGGGTACCAGCCGACCATGGAGAGAATCCGCACGTAGTTAAACTCGCAGGCCTTGAGAAAATCCAGGTCGCTGATGAAGCGGCCATGGTCAAATTTGCAGCGGCGCAGGGCCTGGAAATAGCTGGCCCCCAGACCCAGGAACGGCCCGTCGGCGTCCTTTAGAGAGGCCCCCTGGACTTCCACCCGGTTTGAGCTCGCGGGGGCGCTGGTATCCATGTGGAAAGCCCGTGCGGCACTCCATGGTCCCCAGTTGCCGCAGTTGCTCAAGCGGACGAACGCATAGTAGCCGGCCTGATCGGCAAGCTGGCCGGTCCACGCGAAGTTGCGGTCCGAGTCCACCTGCCCCGAATCCCAGACCACGGAGGTATCCGGGCTGTCGAGTGCGTTCACCTGCACCTGGTATTGCGCATGAGCGCCGCCGCTCCATTGGATGAACGCTTCGCGCGCGTTGAGCGTGGCGCCGTCGGCCGGCGAAGTGATGGCCGGAGCCCCCGGCGTGGGGCAGGTGCAGGAGTAGGCTCCGCTGAAGGCCATGAAGTTGCTGAAGACCGCCCCCACGGGCGCGCCGGCGTGTTTGTTGCCGCGGTTGCTGGCCCCGATGCGCAGGCTGAGGGGAGCGGGCTCACTGCTGCCTGGCCCGCACGCGTATTCACCCGCGAACGTGCGGGACAGCAATTGCTCGCCGTCCCGGTAAAGTCGGAAAGTCGTCGTACTGCCGTTAAACTCCCACAGCTGGCAAAAATGATACGTCGTGTCCGCACGCCAGGTAAGAACAGCGGTATCCGGCTCCGCGATGTTGTCCTCGCACGAGACATCGTTGTTCGGACAGAGTTTCCAGAGGATCTCCATCGAATCGGTCTTGGAGTGCCCCCGGCAGTCGATGAATTCCCAGTGGTCCGGCGAGGTCTCCTCAAAATATCCCGCGCCGCTCTTGCGGATGAAGTGCTTGAAGGGATTGTCGCGATAACCCGGGTCCCCGTACTGGAAATCCGAGTTGAACCACGTGTTGTCGTACATGTGGAAGAACTCGGTGAGGTCCTGGATGCCCGGGCCGCACTCGCGGGAGTTGATGCCCTTCACATCGAACTGGATGGCGCCGGTGGGGGTCCGCGGAACATGCCAGATGATGCAGTCATCTTTATCGATGATCTTCCAGCCACCTTCCTCGAACGAGCCGCCGGAGACATGAAAACGGCCTTCGAAACTGGGGCTCTGGAGAGGGTCGTCCACCAGGAGAATGGTGTTGCCCCGAAGGGGTCCCGCTGACCAGAGGGCCGAGGCCATGACCAGCAGGACCGCCCGCGAGAGCAACGGCACACCCCGGCCGGGAACCAATCTCGTCAAGCTGTGCAAGCGCATACTCGTCTCCCGCGCGACCCAGGGTTATGGCGCGCCTCCCGGCCGGCGAGCAGTTGCCTTCTCATGGGGCCGGATTGAAACCGACTGCCGGCCCGTTCGGCGCTTCGGTCGGTTCGAAGCGCCGGCCAGGTGCCGTCACAGCCGTCGCCGCAGCAGCGGGAGAGCCCCCAAGGCCAGCAGGGCCAGGGTGGCCGGCTCCGGAGCCGGGTATGTCCACGGGAGCTGGTGATCACCGAACTTCGACCACGCGATCCAATCAATGTTGCCGTTCCAGGTGTTGCCCGATGACCCGGTGGCGCCCATGACGAGCCCGGATCTTGCCGCGCCGGTCTCGTCAACCAATGCGTTCTGGCCTGCGGACCAGGTACCGTCGTTGACCACCTGCACCCAGTCGCTGGCGTTGGAGCTCCAATTGCTGGTGGTGGAGTACCAGGCGTCAAAGACCCCGCCCAGGCCGTACTGGATCGCATACACCCGGTAAACGGAGGTATCTACGTTGACATTGGGGGCGTCGGTGCTGTCCTGTTCTGCCGATTTGAAGGCCAGCACGCCGTTCCGGACGGCTACCATCACGGAATGGTTGCCGGCGGCGGAGGAGTAGCCGAACGTGCCGTTCGTGGAACTGCCGCTGATATATCTGACGCGGGCCATGACCATGCCCTGCGACTGGTCAATGCCGCCCAACCCGCCGCCGCCGGGAGCGCCCGGATTGTCCGGCCCCGGGTCTTTCCACATCCGCATGTACGCGTTGCCGTTGGGACCGGTGTTGTTGTCGTTGATGTTCCACACCCCGTTCGTGCCGCCATCCAGTTGCCCCGTGGAATAATCCTTGGACTTGGTGAACTGGTCGCTGGGGGTCCCGGCCAGCGTCCAGCCATCCTGGGTCAGGGTGGTGGTCCCTTGGGAGTCGTACACCGCTCCCGGCATTCCATTCGCTGTGGGGGCGGCCAGCATCAGCATTGCCGCCAACATGGGTAGTACGAACCTGTCGCTACGCATTTTCTTCCTCCTTTCGGTCCGGTGGGCCGTGCGAAATGCCAGCCCTTGCTGCCGGAGCCTTTTACCTGGTGATTCTCCGGCGGCCCGGCCGACCTGGCCGGGCCGCATGGCGTCGCATCGTTATGGCCGGCAGTCCGGCATCAGGCCATCCACATACTCGATGTCCGGGCCCGACCAGCAGTCTTCAAAGGCGCTGAAGTCGAAGGAGTCAATATCACCGTCACTCAGGGCCTGCCCGGTGTTCTGGTCATCGCCCCGGTCGAGGCAACCGCAGTAGTAGCTGGCCTCAACGAACGGCAGGTTAGACCCGTTGAAGCAGCGCTGCAGCAGGCCGAAGTCGTCCTGGTCGACATCCCTGTCGCCGTCGGTGTCGGCGAACGGCCAGTGGCACGGCGGCGGGCAGACTTCAGGTAAGCTCAGGCACCCGCTCTCTTCGCCGGGGGCGAAGGCTCCCGCGTTGGTGGCCAGCACAAAGTCGAAGTACACATCCTGCTGCCCATCCGTGCTGCCCGCGCCGAAGCCGAAGGAGTCCAGCCCGGAGTTGTGGGCGCTGGCGTCAGCCACCACCAGAGCCGGGATCGGGTTTTCATCAACGTACAGGCGGATGACAATGCCGTTGTCGCCGCCTTCGTTGCGGGCGGTCATGCGCAGGATGTGGTAGGCGTCATCCTGGATGTCCACAGCCGCCTCGGCGCCGCGCCATGACTCGATCACGTGACCGGCGGGGCCGCCCCAGTGGTATTCCGCATGGAGGGAGCTGTGGAAGATGAACAGATTGCCGCCGGCCGGATGGTTTTCCAAAACGGTCTTGACCCGGGCCACGATGGTGGCCCCGATCGACTCGTCGATTTCAATGGCCGGGTTGACCCGCCACTTGATCTTCGAGCCAGCGGGGTCGTTGATACGATAGGCCTTGCGGTCGCAGGCATCGGGATCGTTCACCAGCTCGCCTGTGCCTGATCCTTCATAGACGCTGAAGCTCATGCCCGGACCCGCCGCATCCGCGGCGTCAGGGGCCACATCGCCGAGATAGGCGACCACAACCGGCGGTGGCACACTCACGATGACGGCGTCAGCGATCGAATCGCGCAGCCAGTTGGTCCCGTCACAGGTCCAGGAGAAGCGCAGCCAAGCTCTTTCAGATGACCAGACCTGGCTGAAATCGACGGTGGCCGTCACCTGGGCCGTACCTTGGGGATCAAGCGGTTCACTGGTGTAGGTGAGCGTCAGCCAGGGGTAATCGACCGGGCTGCCGAACTGGTTGATTTCCTCCACCTGGAAGGCGGCGATGGGTTCTACACCGTTGTTGACCAGGGTGAACGCCCCGGTTTTCGAGCTGTCCTGCTGGCAGGTCCCGGCACTCCACTGTCGCGGGATCATGTCCAGGGCGCAGCCGACCACGTTCAAGTCGATGCGGCGCAGATGGAAGCGATCCAGGAATGAGACCTGCAAGTCATCGAAGAACAGGTGCTGGCCAAGCGATGGACTGGTGGCCAGGCGCTCGAATTCGATGCTGCCGACGCGGTTGCCGGCAGTCCCCGCGTGAGGATAAGTGACCACCCGTGCGGCGCTTCCAGCCTCAGGTGTAAACCAGTACTCCGTCTGGTTGAGGAAGGTGTTGATCCTGAGCTCGAGTTCTCCGTAGCTCTCGGTGCTCAGCGGCATCACCTCGGTGACGCCGGCGTCGAGCGGGTTCCTGGCTTTGACGGCCGTTCCGGTCAGTGTGCAGTAACCCAGCAGGGTTCCTGTCGTATCCAGGACGCGGTAATACCCGAGTGTGTTCTCTCCCGCGCCGGCTTTGACCTTGATCCGGACGGAGATTACGCCATCTTTCGTGCTCGGTTCACAACCAACGGGCGTCGATGCCGTTACGACCTCCGCCCCTGCGGCGACGACGACTTCACCGCCGGTGGTGACGCCGATGTCTGCGGCGGTGGCGCTGCCGGTCCAGTCACCCTGACCGACCAGCTCACCTTCGGGATAGGAGAAGGACTCATTCAGGCAGGGCGGCGGCAAAGGACAGCCGTCGGCGAACTTCAGGTAGACCGTCCGAGGCCCGGCCGTCAGTGCGCTCGTGTCCATTGAGGCTCTGATCTTGATGAATGTTGAAGGGTCAAGCGTGCCTCCCGTCAGGCTCAGCACCAGCCAGTCGTATTCCTGGGGCGTTCCGTCCGCGTTGGCTTCGAAAGCGGTCCAATTGATCGCGGCGCTTCCCGGGTTTTCCAGAATGTAATCGATGTCGGAACCGGGCCCGCGCGAAACCATCACATGATCGATGTAGAACGCCGCGCCTTCGCTGCGCCAGATGCGGAAATCCGAGCCCGCGTGTTCACGGTTGCCGAAGTAGGCGTCGGTGATGGCAATGCTGCCTCGCTTCCAGGTTTTGGAATCGGTGAGCGCAAGGCTCGTCGGGCCATCGCTCCACTCCGAGCTGGCCCCGTCGTAATGAACCCCGATGGCTCCCGTGCCCTCGTCGAAGTAGTCGAACGTGATGGTTACCTCTGGCGAGCTGCCCTGGAACGCCAGGGCATCATCAACCGCGAAGTACATGTAGCCGTCCACGGGGGGATTGACGTTCGTGCGGCAGTCACGGCCGCCCATGGTCACGGGTCCGGTCATCCCGTCGCAGCAGCGGATGTGCGTCAACCCGTCGGAAACATCCGCTGTGCCCAGATCCACCGTGGCAAATGGATAGGGGGCCCCGCCTGCATAACCGGCCACGCTCTGGGCCTCCGTGGGTGAAACATTGGAACCGCAGGGCTGGGCGCTCGGCGGCAGCGGCGGCACGGTGTCGCCCAGCGCCTGGGCGTTGTCAGCGCGGGCATAGTCAATCTGGAACTTGCCCGCGGTGGTGCTGCTGCCGGCCAGACTGCCGACCGCGAAGCCGGCCGCCGGGATTTCACCCGCGCCGCCGGTTCCGCCCAGCGTACAGCTTCCCAGAAGCTCCCAACTGGCGCCATTCCAGACGTGTGTCGTGGCAGTATTGGTGGCGCCGCTGACCACCGAGACGCGAATGATCCGGAAATCGGAGGCCAGATCCACGCTCCAGGGCCCGCAGGCGGTACCGCTGCCATGCTTGAATGTGACATTGCCCCGGTTCAGGGCAATGCCGCGCGAATTCTCATTCGCTTGCATGACCGAGATGGACTTGCCCCTGGGATCCCCGCCCACATCCTCGATGGCCTTGACCCGGAGGTCTACCGTGAAGTCGCCGCTCCAGCCGCCGACGGCGAAACCGGAAACGTCGCTCTCACAATCCGCGTCGGCAAACACAGCCGTGCCGTCACCCTGCAAACCCGTGCCGTCAATGCAGCCGCCGTAAGGAGTGCCGTTGGCCGTGCCGCCGTCCCACGGGGCCCCGCGGGCATACGCGCTCATGGGGACCTCTTCCTGCGAGGGATGAACACTGAATTCCCAACGAAGCACCTCGGCATGGGCGCCGCAGGCCAGCAAGCCGACGGCCGTCACGGCGGTCAGCAGACCCGTTGTTCTCCACATGTTGTTCCTTCCTTCCCGAGTTGAACTTGGGTGTCGGACACTGAGTTTCACTCCGCTGGGCCGCGGCTCGAGGGGGCACGCGGCCGACCGAGATGAGGACGCCTTTACTCAGCCATGCTACCAACGAACGTGTGGCAATGCAAGCGCTTGTTGTCACATTGTGACAGTAATTTCGCGCAGGCCGTATGGTGCGTAGCGTATCTAACTTAAATCCCTGATTATTAAGAACTTGTTTTGAATTATCCGAGGAGAATCATAGCGAAATTGCTTGCATGTGTGACACGGGATGACTACTCTATGGCTATGGCACTGAAGGACCAGCGTGAGCGGGCAAAGCGGGTGAAGAGGCACAAGGCCCCGCGGTATCAGGCGGTCAGCCAGGTCCTTCGTCAGCAGATGAAGGACGGGCAACTCGCTCCGGGCGTCAAACTGCCGGCCTTGCGCGATCTGGCCCAGCGCTTCAAGGTGAGCACCAACACGATCCGCTATGCCTTGCGGGCGCTGGAGCGCGAGGGCTGCGTCTACCACGTGCCGGACGTCGGTGCGTTTGTGCATCCATCGTATGCGGTCAAGAGCAAAACCGCGGTCACCATTGCCCTGTCCACCATCGACATCGGAGGGGCTTTCGAACTGGGTATTGCCCGCGGGATCGAATATGCCTGCCATCAGCGCGGCTGGGGTTTGCAGATCTACGACGCCCGCGCCGATGCCGGTCGCGAAGCCAGCAATCTGGCCCACTTGAAGCAGACCGCGACCCAGGGCGCGATCGTCATGCCCATCAACGATCACGCCAACCTGGAAGCGCTGGTGGAACTGAAGCTCTCTGGCTACCCGATTATACTGGTGGACCGGGGGATGCCCGGCCTCAAGGTCGACCTGGTCGAGTCCGCCCACGAGGCGGGCGCCTTCCTGGCCACGCGGCACCTGCTGGATCAGGGGTATTCCCGCGTCTACATGGTCAGCTTTCCGCCGTTCGCCAGTTCCATTGCCGACCGGATTCAGGGATTTGAGCGGGCTTTCATCGAGCATGGCCAGGAGCCTTCTCGACATGCCCTGATCTGGGCGGATACTGAGGTTTCCGCTCGCGGCGTTCGTGAAGGCAAGCGCTGGCTGGAAGGGTATGAGGCCATCCTGCCGCTGCTGAAGGACTGGCATGGTCCGGTGGGCATCTTTGCACTGAATGATTACCTTGGCTGGGGCGTATACCAGGCCTGCCGTGAGCTGAAGCTGCGCATCCCTGAGGACGTGTCTGTCATCTGCTTTGATGACTCCGACCTGACCCGCGCCGTGAGTCCGCCGATGACGGTCATCGCCCAGCGGCCGGCGGAGATCGGCCAGAAGGCCGTCGAACTGCTCGAGCGGCGGCTTCAGGCAACCGACCAGACGCAACTGCCGCCGGAACGAATCACGGTCGGCGTCGATCTCATCGAGCGGCAGTCCGTCGCTCGTGCAGCGCCGTGATGGCTCAGCATGCAGGGCCAAGGAGTTCTGCGGCGTTCGAGGAGGCGGTGCAATGGTCTTTCTGTTGACGGTATTCGCTGTTCTCAATCTGTCGGCACCGCCATCGGCTCCAGCATTGCCCCCCTCCAACGTGCGGCAGGTCTCTGCCCACGAACGCTGGGAGCTGCGCGACGGACGCTTCTACCTGAACGAACAATGGGTGTTCCTGAAGACCGGCAAGCTGCTGCGCCCTTTCGAGCGGCCCGAAGCGGCCGACGAGGCCATCGCCGATCTCGATGTGCTGATCAAGCGGCTGAACTACAACAACATCTCTCTGAATATTTACCCCGACCAGTTTGATGAGGATGCCGATGGCCGTGTGGATTCAAATCGGCAGGCGGCGGTAGCCGGCATTCGCCGGATTATCGACCACTGTTGGCAGCGGGGGATCCTCTGCTGTCTCAGCTTCGAGACGTACAACGTGGGCGGCGGCGGTACGCCTGCGGCACTGTTCAAGCGCCACCCCGACGCCGTGGCTCGCAACGCGCTGCTGGAGCCGGCCCGCGACGTCGAGTATGCGGGACCTGACGGCAAATGGATCCCTTCCATTCACCACCCGGCCTACCTCCGGTGGAGTAGGACTTTTCTGGGCGAGTTCCTGCACGCCGTGGGTCGCGAGCGGGCCGGCCGTCTGTTTTATGTCGAGACCACCGTCGAACCGCAATACCTGGGCGCGTGCAGCGTGGGCGACAAGGACCCTCGGCGGGCGTTCCTCGATTTCAGTGATGCGGCGCGGGGTGCCTTCGAGCGCTGGCGGTCGTCGCTTTCGCCCGAGGATGCGCATCGCAGCCTGCGCTGGCCTCAGACACAGGACGAGCGCGACGCGTTGCTTGTAAACCGTCTCTTCGCGGATTTCCGTGCGGAAGCTCTGGCCGAGTGGGTCAATGGTGATGCGGCGGTTGTTCGCAAGGTGGTTCCGGACGTCTTTATTGCCATGGACTACAACGGCCGGTTCGACGACCGGCACGATCTGCGGCTGGGCTCACGGAGAAGATTCCTCGAGCATCTGATGGGCGTCGACATCATCCAGATTGCCCCGCACACGCCCGAGCCCTGGGGTGCGGCCTCCTGGGACGATGTCAACGAGGTAAACCGCCGTTCGGGCAGGCGTTGGGCCATCACCGAGCATATGACCGCGACGGGCTCCTGGGGGCATGACAACGCGGAGATGACCGCCATCCTCGAGAACACGCTGGCCCGCGGCACGCGCTTCGGCTGGGAGTTCGTGAACGCCGGCAACCGCCACGAGCGCGACGAGTTTCACGTCTATCGCCAGGATTGGACCAGCCCCTGCCTGGACATCATCGAGGGCGACAAGTGGCCCGCCTGGCAGCGGAAAATCGGCGCGCCGCCGTTCGTTCCCCGGCCGCGCCAGACTGATGCAGGAGCTCCCCAACCTCTCGACCCCAAACCATGACCCGGCCAGCGACCGCCGTTCAAGCGTGCCACTGCTGTGTCAGCAGTGTTAGAAAACTCGGATGCCCCTCGTGCTACTGCACTGCTCACAGAGCCAGTCCTCGTGGTCACTCACTGGCGAAATGAAAGCGGCGCCATCGCTCAGACTTCTTGCACCACCTTCAGCCCCAGCAGGTGACCCAGGTGGCGAATGGTGCGCGTGTGGTCGCCGTAGTAGGCCACCCGGTGTAGTGAGGCGTAATAGTCCGTGGCGCTTGGGCCGAGTGCGCCGCCACCCCAATTGGCCAGCAGCCGGTCCGCGTCCTCCACCTCCGCGACCAGTTCCGTCCGGCAGCCTCGCTCCTGATTCTGCGGGACCTCCGGAACCTCGATGATTTTGCCCGTGAACACCAGCAGTGTGTCCAGGTGAATCATCTTGGTGAACGTGACCTTCTGGCCGAGGCGATAATGGACCTCCGTGACGGCTCCTCCGCGAACTTCCGCGTGCCTGCGGAGCAGATACGGAGCTGTCGGACCGTCAGGCCCTTCCATCTTCAAGGGCGCCGAGCAGTGGGAGAGGTGGAAGGCGTTCCTGGCCGTGTCGACCCCGGCGGCGTTACCCAGGAAACCGGCCTGGCCGGTCGCATACTGGAGCATGAGCATGGTCAGCAGGCAATCCATGTCCCCGTCGCAGGCCGCCGGTATGCCTCGGTCGTTGAGGCGCGAAAAGCCCAGGCAGGGGAAGCCTCTCGGCAGCCAGCCCATGCACGTGCCAACGCACAGACCGGCCACGCGGTTCTCGGCGATGAGCTGATTCAGCGTCAGGCTGGCCCGCGCCGCCTTGACCACGTCCTCGCGGCTCGGTTCAACCACCGCCTTGGCCTGATCAAGCCACCGCTGGGCCTCCTTTTCGGCGGCAGCGGCATCCACGCCGGCCATCACTTCGTCGTATCGCCCGTCGGCGATGCGCACGAGTTCGACGCCCAGCCGCGCTTTGACCCGTTCCGGATCATACGAAGCGGGCGTGCCTTTGAACGGTGGAGAAACCAGCACGCGGCTTCGCCGCAGCAGGGGGATCACCCGGAGCAATGCGGCCGCGCGCTCGAGCTCATCCAGATCGCTGCTGTCAAACAGTGTGATCCGGTTTCCCTGCTCGCGCCAGGGATTGACCAGGCACCAGTCGTGGCCGCCGATGACCGGGACATGAAAGACGGCCACCGGTCGGCCTTCTTTGAAAACCGTGGGCATGACGCCGCGGCTCAGGCCGAAAATGTCCGCGCTGATGGCCAGCACGGGCGCGCCGGACCCTGCTTTCGCCAGCAGTTGAGCGATCTCTTCGGCCGTGCTCGCCTGGCCGATGACGAACTCGACGTTGCCCAGGTTCGACTGAGCCGCGGCCAGACGATTGCGCACTTCCGTGATCTTCGACTCCGGAAGGGTCCAACTGCGATCCGCGGGCTTGCCGGCGATGACGGCGCAGATCCGAACCTTCGGCCTCACCGACGCAGCGTCACTCGTTGTGCCGGCGGCGGCCGCCAGGTGGCCGGTCGCCAACGCGATACCGGTTACCGCGCTGGCTTCGATGAACTCTCGGCGGGTGCAATGCGAACACATGGGTCGGGGCTCCTGTTGAAGCGTTGAAGTGCTCTCACGGCAAGCAGACCGCCGCTGTTCCGCCCCGCCGACCCATCGGTCAGCGTACGCCGGGGGGCGGTCCTGTCAACTGGAAGGGGCACCGGCGGCTGAGAGCCGCTCAGGGCAGCCGCAGCTCGACGTCGCAGGGCAGTGCGAAGCTGATGGTCAAAGATTCGCCACACGAATAGTCGGTGCCACGGCTGAACGTCACGTCGCCGGCGCTGGTGACCTGGCCGGCACCATCGGTGAACGAGACGTCCCGCAGCACGATCTGCTCGGGGCAATTCGAGAAGGTCAGGGTGTTTTCGCTGCCCGGGCTCACGGTGAAGGTGGCGTTGGCGATGTTCGGCAGAACGGGGCTGCAGGTGGCCGAGCCCGTCTGTCCGTCGAACCGCAGGGCGGCGCCGACACTGCCGCTGCCGGCGCCCGGCTGGGTGCCGGTTCCGCGGATGTTCGGGCACTGGCCGACAACGTCATCCTGGCCGCCGTTGTTTTGGCTGTCCGTCCCGTCGGCATCGTCCTGGGTGGTGTCACCGTTGCTCGGCGTGATGTTGGCATCATCCTGGGTGCCGTCGTCGCCGCTCTCCGTACCGTTCGATGGCGGAGGAGTGAACAACTCCGAGAGAGAACAGGTGCTCTGCGCCAGGGGCAGAACCGACAACAAAGTAACGAAAGCTGTGACCTTGATCATTGTGCACCTCCGGTTGGAACGCGCGAAGAATGAGATCGTGCCTTTTCATTGTGAAGCCAAGCCATGCTTCAGGCAAGCTCGGGCTCAGGAGAACATCGTCTCGCGGGCGGTACCGGTGATGACGGCGACGGCCGGGTGCTTGATCCGGCGCTCGAGGCTGATGGCGAAGAAGCGCTCGGAACGATCGGGCAGCGAGCCGAGGGGACGCACGCCATAGCTTTTTGCAACCTCGTCCATGATTACGTCGTGGACGGGGAAGAACCCCCGGCCGCGCTGTCCGAATACGCGCATGAGCTCGATATCCTCGAACTCGGCGACGATCTGAGGCTGGACGCCCACGTTGGAAAACCACCGTTCGAGGTTGCGGCGCATGGTCGTGTTCTCCGCCGGCAGCAGCGCCGGCTGGCCCTTGAGTGAATTGGGGAAATCGCGTCGCAGCCGGCGCGCCATTTCCGGCGCCGCCACGAACGCGATTCCGCACTCGCCAAGCAGGTGGCTGAACGCGCGCACCTTGACCTGCGGCGCCATGGGGGAGTCGGAGAGCACCAAATCGAGATCGTTGACAGACAGTTGCGGCAACAACTGGCTGGGGGTGCCCTCGTAACAGACGATACGCACCGGCTGCGGCAACTCGAACACGGGTTCGAGCAGCCGGTACGCCAGCACCTTGGGCAGCACGTCGTGTGCACCGACGTTCAACCTCAGAGAGGGCCCTTCGGTGCCGCCCCGGATGACGTTTATGAACTCGCCGCCCAGCGAGAAAATCTGATCCGCGTAACGCAGTGCGATCCGGCCGGCGTCGGTGAGTGAGAGATTTCGACCGATGCGGGTAAACAGCTTCTCGCCGATCTGCTCTTCGAGGGCCCGCAGTTGCGAGCAGATGGTCGGCGGCGTCAGCAGCAGCTTGGTCGATGCCGCGGCAATCGAGCCTTCACGAGCAACGGTCCAGAAGTAGTACAGGTGATTATAGTTGAGCCACTGCATGTCCTGGCCTCCGTTGGGGTGAGGTCCCAGACCTCACCCATCATTTGATATTATCTTATGTTCGATTTCAGGCAACCTCATTTTCTAATCAATGGCGTTGATCTATCCTTCCATAAGCAGGATTCCTGATTGGCAGGAATCACGTGGAGAGGAGGACTGGGTTGTGGAACACCTGAAGAGACTGCTCGTCTGCGTGAAAGACCCGGCCAAAGATCTCCGCATGCTGGACTACGCCGATCGGATCAGTCGCGGCGAAGTCAGCGGGCGGCAGTTCCATGTGCTGCACGTGCATGACGAACAGCCCGGGGCGGATCTCGCCGGCGATACTCCGCCGTTAACCATGGGTGAACTGCAAAGCCAAGTCCTTGCCTATGGAGACGGGAACGGCAATGTTCCGGCCGGCGAGGTGGTCTGTGCGGTGGTGACCGGCCCGACGCCAGTCGAGATTTTGCGATACGCCATGGAAAACGACATCGACTGCCTGCTGGTTGGCTGCACGCCGAACGGCCGCCGCGGCGCTGCGGGTGGAGCGGGCTTAGCGCGGCGTCTGGCCCGCAAGGCCACCTGCTCGGTTCTGGTCGTACCGGAGAATGCCCGCCTGCGGGTCTCGCATGTGTTGGTACCGATCCGCGACACGGACTGCTCAGCCCGGGCGACGCAGGTGGCCTGCACAGTGGCATCCGGCGTCAGAGCCGGTGTGTCCTGCCTGAACGTTTTCTCCATGGGCAGCGGCCATTCCAAAACCGGCCGGTCCCTCGATGAGGTCATCGAACGCCTGAAAACCGTCGCTGAGCAGGAGGCTCGTCGTATGCTGGTCCGGGTCGAAACCGATGGCGTAGCACCGGAGGTCCGGGTTGCACTCGATCCGTATTCAAGCCCCGTCGAGATCATCCTGGAAGAGTGTGAGAAGACGGGCGCCGACCTGATCGTCATCGGCTCGCGTGGACGGACGGGCGCGGCGGGAGTCCTGCTCGGCAAGGTGACAGAACAACTCATCGCCGAGTGCAGACTGCCGGTGCTGGCCGTCAAACGCAAGGGTGAACAGATCGGCATCCTTCAGGCGCTGCTGTCGCTGGCCTGACCGTGAATTCAGAGGAGACAAGATGCCGGACACCATTCAAGCGTTTGTCGGACGCCTTCAGGCCGAGGGCGTGGAAGCAGGCAGGCAGGCGGCGGCGAAGATCGAAGCCGAAGCCGAGGAGCGCGCTGCACGCGTGCTGAGGGAGGCCGAAACAAAAGCATCTGAAATCCGCGCGCAGGCCGAGACCGACGCCGCTGGGCATCGCAACCGGACAGAAGGCGAGCTGCGAATGGCGGTCCGAGACACCGTACTCGCGCTGCGGGAGACACTCGGCAGAATGCTGCATCGCGTGATCTTGGCCCGAGTGGAAGCGCAGTTGTCGGACGACGCATTCCTGAGAGACCTGATTCTGGAGGTTCTGCGGCAGTACGCGCGGGCGGACGGCGAGGGCCGCAGCGACATCCGCATCAGCCTCACCCCCGAGACGCAGCGGCAACTGGCTCAGTGGGCCGTGCAGGAGCTGCGGCAGGAACTCAGTGATCATACACGGCGCGTCGACCTGAACGGCACGCTGGAAAAGGCGGGGTTCGAGTATCGTCTGACCGGCGGCACGGTCGAGGTCACCTCCGAATCCGTCGCGGGGAAGCTGCACGAGCTCGCCCGACCCGAGTTGCGCAACCTGCTCGATGGAGCCGCGGAAGCCACAAGCGGGCGGGGTAACGGCGAGGCGGTTCAAGTTCAGGGCAGCAGGCGATGATGAGGAATGGGGCCCTCCGGTATTACGTGACCGCTTTGCCGACCCTCGGCGAGCTGGGCAGCAGGCCGCCCGTCACGCTCGGCGAGTTTCGCGAGATGCTGGCCGACCAGGCGTGGACGCGTGAGCCGGTCGACGCCGTGCTGCTGCTGGATGATCTCCTGCAGCGCGAGTCGTTCCTGGCGGGCGAATCGGCGGAAGCCTCGCCGGCCGTCCTCACCCCGGCCCAGGCCCGTAACGAAGCGGCCATGCCCGAGGTGCTGCAGTCCGATGATGAGGACGCGGGCGACGACGCGGCTTCGCTCGAAGTGGATCGGCTCTGGACCCGGTATTTTCATTACGTGGTGAACCTGAGCCGCAGGATTCTGTGCCCGTTTCTCCGGGACTGGGCCCGCTTTGAGGTCGGGCTTCGCAACGCCTTGGCGGTGGCGCGGGCCGAGCGGCTCGGCCTGGCCGGCGAAGACTACCGCGTGGCCACCGAACTCGAGTCGTTCGAAGATGACTTTGAGGACATCGTCGGCG
>BTUC01000033.1:0-27245 GCA_045863575.1 Phycisphaerae bacterium | reverse complement strand
TCACCAGGACGTTGTCGGCGGCTGGCACGACGCCGGTGAATACAACAAGTATCCCCAGGGCTTCGCCGCCGACGGCTGCTTCGCCCTGCTCTGGCTCTATGATGCCAACCGAAGCTACTACGACGCTTTCGATCTGAACAGCAACGACATCCCTGACATTCTGGACGAGGCCCTTTACCAGGCCCGCTGGCTCGCCAAAATGATCGAACCCAACGGCCATTGCATGGCCGGAACGCGCCTCAACCGCAGCTCGTCGTTCCATCCTGCCGAGACGGATACCAATAATACTGTCTGCACCTGCAGCAACTTCAGTACATGCAATGCGTGCGATGACCGCTGGATCGACCCCGGCACCGAGAACACGCCGCAGGAAACCGTCTGTTGCGCGGCTCTCATCAGAATGCACCGCATCCTGGCCGCCAAAGGCCTGCCGACGGAGAACTTCGCCGACAAGGCGCTCTCCATCTGGAATCACCGGGTTGCTCTGGCCGTCGAACAGGGCGGACACAACAATCTCGGCGCCGCCGCCCATCAGGTCTGGGCGGGCCTGGACCTGTTTGCCGTCTTCGGGCAGCAGAACTGCTACGACCGCGCCGTGCAACGCATCGACGAACTCTCCGGCAGCGTCGTCAGCAATCCGGCCGTCTACGACAGCATCATCGGCGCGGAGGCCCCCGGCTACGAGTTAGGCGTTTTGGCCTGGTTCGCGCGTGCATATCCCGCTGCTCCGCAGACCGCCAATGCCATCACCGCCGTCCAGGCCCTCATGAGCCACAACGTCAGCTACCTGGCCAGCGACCGCATCGGCCTGGTCCGACGTGACGACGGCGGGACGCTTCAGTTCTTTCCCACCGACCCCAACAACGACGGGTTCTTTCTGGGAATTAACCGGCTCTACCTGCTGATGACCTGGGGCGCTATCGAAGCTCACAAGCTGGTGAACAACCCGGCCTGGCTGAAGTTCGCCCTGGACCAGTATGACTGGGTCCTGGGCTCGAATTACTTCAACGTCTGCATGGTGCACGGCGCGGGCACCTATCATCCGCCCGCCTATCATCATCGCTATACCCCGCCACCCGGCTGGCCGAAAGGCGCGCAGCCCGGCGTCGTACCCAACGGCATCGCGCGAACCTACAGCACCGGCCTGCCGCAGTTTGACCTGCGCGGCGTCTACCCGGCTCGCTATCAGACTAACGAATGCTGGCTGATCAATAACGCCGCCTACGCCATGGCCCTCGCGGGCATGACCGTTTTCCAGGACGCCGCTCAGTACGTCTCCGACACGATTCCGGCCGACATGACCACCGGCCGCAGCTACAGCGTCTCGGTCACCATGAGGAATTCGAGCTTTGTCGCCTGGGATTCCTTGAACTATCGGCTTGGCGCGGTGGACGACTCCGATCCTTTCGCCGCCGGGCGCCAGATGATCGCCCCAGGCCCGGCCGTCCAACCCGGCCAGCAGCACACTTGGTCTTTCATCATGACCGCCCCGGCCACTCCAGGCACCTACACCACGGACTGGCGAATGGTGCAGGAGCACGTCAACTGGTTCGGCGAGGTATTGAGCCGGCAGGTCTCTGTCCATCCGCCGACCTACCGGGGAGATTTCGACCGGGATGGCGATGTGGACCAGTCGGACTTCGGGCACTTTCAGGTCTGCCTGTCAGGGGAAGGCCGACCATATGAGGTGGGCTGTGGCAACGCCGACTTCAATGGAGACTTTTCGGTGAGTACCTCCGATTTCAATAGCTTCCTGAACTGCATGTCCGGCGCGAATGCAGTGCCTCCCCAGGCTTGCGAGGAGTGAAGTGGAGCCGGCTCCCATGCGGCTCAGCCACTGCTGCGATGGCCGCAAGCTTCCCCATCAACCCCTAAGTACTTATTTACCAGCGACTTACTCTGCTTAATGCTCCTGCTAACCGGCGACGGCTTCAAATGCCTCCTCGCCAAGGCGGAAGGTCCGTGGACCTCAGCCACACCAGAAGCCCGGTCAGCGTGCAAGCCTTGAGGATTCCTCACCTTTATGGCAGAATCAGCATTGTTCGGCGAGTAGCAAAATGTGACATACGGGCTGGCCGTGGGCGAGTACTCAGGTACCACTTCCGCGCCAAGTTCCTGCCGGGGTTTGGGCATGCATGCCCAGACTCCTTGCGGTGACATGATTGTGCATATCCCCCTTTCCGGCGGGAAACCGCAACCACCGTTGGGGGCTCGCGAATGGACGGTAAGCCAGACGCCATAGGTGCGACCGCACCACAACGCTCAGCAACGGAAGGAGCGAAGAAGCCATGCAGATTCAGGATACGGTCAAGAGCTTTGTGCTGAGGGAGTTTCTCCCGGGCGAGGATCCAGCCCAGCTCAAAGAGGACACGCCGCTGATCACCACGGGCATCCTGGACTCGATTGCCACCTTGAAGCTGGTGTCCTTCCTGGAATCGAACTTCAACATCCAGCTGGAGGCCCAGGAAGCCAGCGTCGACTGCCTGAATACGCTGGCCGACATCACCCGCATCGTGCTGGCGAAGCAGAGCAGCTAGGACGGGTGGCATGACACTGCACTCGTATCTGATCGCCAGCGCCCGTCGGCGCCCCGAGCACCCGGCCGTCCTGGAATCGGACGGCCGGATCATCCGCTACGACCAGATCGACCGGCTTTCTGATCGCGTGCGGGATCGGCTGATCAAGCAGGGCGTCCGTTCCGGCGATCGAGTCGGCATCTACATGCACAAATCCGCTGATGCGGTGGCCTGCCTCTTCGGAATTCTCAAGGCTGGCGCGGCCTACGTCCCGGTTGATCCCGGTGCGCCCGCCTCCCGCAACGGCTACATCCACGCCGACTGCGGAGTCCGAGTGAGTTTCGTCGAGAACTGCTTTGAAGCGGCTTACGCCATCGAACTGGAGAGGCTGGGCGCGTCCCCCGCGAGGATTGTGCTCGACGGCACGGGTGGAGGCGAACCGCTGGCCAGGGCCCTGGACTCACTCGACAGCGCCGATGCCGCGCCTGAATCGGCCACCGTAGCTTCGCGGGCGGATGACCTAGCGTACATCCTCTATACATCCGGATCCACCGGCAAGCCCAAGGGGGTGATGCTTTCGCATCGAAATGCAACCGCATTCGTAGACTGGTGCACCGAGACGTTTCTGCCGCGACCTGAAGACCGCTTCTCCTCGCATGCGCCGTTCCATTTCGATTTGTCGATCCTGGACATTTACGTCCCCGTCAAGCACGGGGGCACGTTAGTGCTCGTGCCTGAGCACATCGGCAAGGAGCCGGTGGGCCTGAGCCGGCTGATCTCCGAACAGCGGATTTCGGTCTGGTACTCGGCACCATCGATCTTGAGCCTGCTGGCGCAGTCAGGACAATTGCCCAGGAACGACTACACCGACCTGCGCATCGTTCTGTTCGCGGGCGAGGTGTTCCCGGTGGTCAATCTGCGTCTGCTCAAGAAGCAGTGGCCGCATCCGCGCTATTTCAATCTCTACGGGCCGACCGAGACGAACGTCTGCACCTGGTATGAAATCCCGGCAGATGTTCCCGAGGATCGCGTCGATCCGTATCCGATCGGCCGCACCTGCCCGCGGTTATCCAGCCGAGTCGTCGACCTGGAAGGCCGGGACGTCAGCCGCGGGTCGGAAGGCGAACTGTGCATTGCCGGCCCTCACGTCATGCAGGGTTACTGGAACCAGCCGGAGCTGACCGCCAAAGCGTTTCTGGTTGGCGAGGCCGGCGAGCGCTGGTATCGAACGGGCGACCTGGTAGTCGAGGAGACCGATGGCAACTACCTCTACCGCGGCCGCCGCGACCGGATGATCAAGAAGCGGGGCTACCGGGTCGAGCTGGGTGAAATCGAGGCGTGCCTGTATCGGCATCCGAAAGTCCGTGAGGCGGCGGTGCTGGCCGTCCCCGACGAACAACTGGGCATGAAAGTGGTCGCTCACCTTGCCGGCCGGGACCAGGTCCGGCTCTCCATCATCGATTTGAAGCGCTTCTGCTCGGAGCATCTGCCGGTCTACATGGTGCCGGACCTGTTTCAGTTTCACGAGGCGCTGCCCAAGACCTCGACCGACAAGACGGACTACCAGAAGCTCAAGGCGATGTCCTGATGGGTTTCGGCGGCCCCGGGTGCAGGGGGAAGGGAGGACAACCATGGATTTTTCCTGGTCAGACGAACAGCGTGAGCTGATGGACGCGGTGGTCCGCTTCGCCAGCGAGCGCCTCAACGAGAATCTCGTCGAGCGTGACCGCAGCGGCACGTTCAGCAGGGAAGGGTGGAACGAATGCGCCAGGTTCGGCATCCAGGGGATGCCGGTGCCGGCCGAGTACGGCGGGCTGGGCCTGGACGCACTGACCACGGTGGGAGCCATGGAGAAGCTGGGCTACGCCTGCCGCGACAACGGGCTGGTCTTCTCGATCAACGCGCATCTTTGGACCGTGTCCATGCCGCTGGTGGCGTTCGGCACACCGGAACAGAAGCAACGGTTTCTACCCGGACTGTGCGATGGCAGCCTCATCGGCGGCAACGCCATGAGCGAGCCGGACAGCGGCTCGGATGCGTATGCCCTGCGCACCACGGCCGAGAAAAAGAGCGACCGGTACCTCCTGAATGGCAGCAAGACCTTCGTAACCAACGGGCCGATCGCTGATGTGATTGCAGTCTACGCTTCCACTGACCGCTCCAAAGGGGCTCACGGGATCAGCGCATTTCTGGTCGAGAAGAACGCACCCGGCCTGAGCGTGGCCAAGAAGCTCGAGAAGATGGGCATCCGCACGTCGCCGATGGCCGAGCTCTACTTCGACAACTGTGAGGTGCCGGCCGGGAACCTGCTGGGCAGAGAAGGCGCCGGGCCCAGCCTGTTCACGCACTCGATGAACTGGGAGCGCGGCTGCATTCTGGCCAGCACGGTGGGCGCGATGCAGCGGCTGCTCGAAACGTGCATCCGGTATGCCAAGGAGCGCAAGCAGTTCGGCCAGCCCATCGTCAAGTTCCAGTTGGTGGGCAGCAAACTGGTGGACATGAAGCTGCGCGTCGAGACGGCCCGCTACCTGCTGTACTACGGAGCATGGCTGCGCAGCAAAGGTCGCAGCGCGATCATGGAAGCGGCCATGGCCAAGATGTACATCAGCGACTGCTGGGTAAAGTGCTGCGAGGACGCCATCCAGATTCATGGAGGCTATGGGTACATGGCCGATTACGAAGTCGAGCGCGAGCTGCGCGACGCAATCGGCAGCCGGCTCTACTCGGGAACCAACGAGATCCAGCGGAACATCATCGCGTCGCTGCTGATCTAGACCGCAACGGAAGAACTGCTGGGTGCCTGTTTCATGAAAATACTGGTGTGCTTCAAGAGTGTGCCCGAGGACGGCGCCGCGGATGCGAACACGCGAGTCATCAATCCGTTCGACGCCATCGCGATCGAGGAGGCGCTGCGCCTGCGCGAGCGGAGCGAGGCCACTGAAATCCTGGCCGTGACCATCGGCGCGTCGCCCGCCGAGGAGCAGTGCCGGGCCGCACTGGCGATGGGCGTGGACCGCTGCCTGCGCGTGGACGACACGCGGGCGCTGGACCCCTACGCGATCGCAAGGATCCTGCAGGCCGTTGTGCGGCGCGAGTCCCCCCGGCTGGTGCTGATGGGCAAGCAGGCGGTGGATGACGACTGCGGCCAGACGGGCCAGATGCTGGCCGGGCTGCTCGGCTGGCCGCAGGCGACATTCGTCTCGAAAGTCACCCTGTCCGGCGACCGTGAGCGGGTGGAGTGCACGCGGGAGACGGATTCAGGCCTGGAGGTGATTGAAGTTCGACTCCCGGCGGTGGTGACGTCGGATCTCCGGCTGAACGAGCCGCGCTACGTCTCGTTGCCCGGCCTCATCAAGGCACGCAAGAAGCCCATCGAAGTCGCGACCTGCGAACAGTTGGGGCTATCCGTGCAGCCGAGAACCACCGTTCTGAATACGTCCGTCCCGGCCCAGCGGCCGCCGGGCACACGGGTTCAGTCGGTCGAGGAGCTGGTGCAGAAGCTGCGACACGAAGCCAAGGTGATCTGATGGGCCGAACGCTGATTCTTGCGGAACTGGATGGACGCCGCGTCAAGCCGGCTACCCTGCATGCGATCGGCTTCGCGCGGCAACTCGGCGGGGAATATGCCGTGCTGGTGGTCGGTCACCACCTGGCCGAGGCCGCCACCGCGTTGAGCGGGTACGGCGCCAGTGCGGTGGTGACCGCCGATGATGCCGCCCTGGCCGAGCCGCTGGCCGACCGTTACGCCCACATCGTGGCTCAAGCCGTCGAAGCCCTGCAGTCGGATACCCTCGTGGCCGCCTCTTCGACCTACAGCAAAGACATCCTGCCGCGGGCAGCGGCCCTGCTCGATGCGGGCATGGTCAGCGACGTGATCGGCCTCGAGGCGCGCGGTGACGATGCCGTGTTCACCCGGCCTGTGAATGCAGGCAGCCGGCTGGCCGAGATGCGTATCGAAGGGCCGGTGCGCGTGCTGACCGTGCGCGCGGCGGCATTCCCGCTTCCGCAACCGGCCGCGGCGGAATCGCCGATTCGGACCCTGGACATCAAGGCTGAGGCCCTGGCGCAAACGACCCGTTTCGTTTCGCGCCAGCAGCCCAGTTCCGCTCGGCCCGACCTGGGCGAAGCCCGCATCGTGGTCGCCGGCGGACGTCCGCTCAAGGATGCGGCCACTTTTGAAAGCGTCATTGGAGGACTGGCCGACGAATTCAATGCCGCGGTCGGCTCGACACGGGCAGCGGTGGATGCCGGCATGGTCCCGAACGATCTGCAGATCGGACAGACCGGGCGTGTCATCGCCGCCGACCTGTATATCGCGGCGGGGATTTCCGGCTCCATTCAGCACCTGGCCGGCGTGAAGGACTGCCGCGTGATCGTGGCCATCAACACGGACCCCGAGGCCCCGCTGGTGAAAGCCGCGACGTACGGCCTCGTTGGCGACCTGTTTCAGATCGTGCCCGAACTGACTCAAGCCCTGCGAAAGGGGAGAGTCACGTGAGCGCCACCCGGGAGGTTTTCGGCAATATTGCGCCCTGGATGCGCGTACTGTTCTACGTGCTTATCCTGGCCAGCCTGGGTGTTCTGGTCTGGCAGGTGCTCGCGCGGGCGCGGCTCTGGCGCGCCGGCGAGGCACTGACCTCCCGGAGAAACTGGCGAGAAGCCGGTCGGCGGCTGCTCGTCTACGCCCTGCTCGCCCGGCGGGTCCATCGCCGCTCCCCGGGCGGGGCGCTGCACCTGCTGCTGTTTGCCGGCTTCCTGGTGCTGACGGTCGGCACGACGCTGCTCTTCATCTCACATGCAGGGCCTGTGGATTTCCACCACGGTCATTACTATCTGCTGTATGAATTGACGCTAGATGCGTTCGGGGTCGCTTTCTGCGTTGGCTGCGTCCTGGCCCTCTACCGCCGGGCTGCCGCCCGCCCGGATCACCTGGGGCATGAAAGGCGCGACTGGGCCATGCTGGCGCTACTCTTAGCGCTGGGGATTACCGGCTTTGCCCTTGAGGCGCTCCGATTGCATTACACGCAGGTGGACAGCCTGATCGCACGCTGGTCGTTCGTCGCCCATGGGCTGGACCGCCTGCTGCTGCAGGCCATGCCCGTGGACACGGCACAGTCGCTGCACCTGGCTGTCTGGTGGGGCCATACGATCCTGGTGCTCGTGTTCTTCGCTACGCTGCCCAGGACGCGGCTCTTCCACATACTCGCCGGACCGCTGCACATCGCACTGAAACCGGAGAAGCACGCCGGGGCCCTCATGCCCATCTCTCTCGAGGAGGTGGAACAGACTGGGCGTGTCGGGGTGAGCGCCATCGAGCAGTTCGGCCGTATCCAACTGTTGAGCTTTGATGCCTGCATGGAATGCGGAAGATGCACGCAGGCGTGCCCCGCACTGGCGAGCGGCAAGCCGCTGGACCCCAAAGCGGTGGTGATCGGCTTGCGCAATCACATGGGCGCGGCCCGTGAACCCGGTGATGCGGGCCGGCCCGCGCTGCACGGCCAGGTGGTCGCGCCCGAGACGCTCTGGGCCTGCACCATGTGCCAAGCCTGCGTTTACGAGTGCCCGGTGCTCATCGGGCACGTCGATCTGATTTCGGATCTTCGCCGGCACCTGGTCAGCGAAGGTGAGATCTCCGGCCCGCCGGCTGATGCCCTTCGCAAAACGGCCACCTGCGGGAACCCCTACGGCCGGCCGAACACCGAGCGCATGGCCTGGGCCGAGGGGCTGGACGTGCCGACGGTGGAAACGGAACCTGAATTCGAGTACCTCCTGTGGGTGGGTTGCGCCGGAGGATTCGATCCCCGGGCCCAGAAGGTCGTCCGCGCGACGGTCCAGCTCCTGCGCGAAGCCGGCGTGCGTTTCGCCGTGTTGGGCACGCAGGAGAGCTGTACCGGGGACCCCGCCCGCCGCCTGGGAGACGAGTTTCTCTTTCAGGAAAGGGCGACCGCGGTCATTGAGACGCTCAACGCGAACGGTGTCCGCAAGATCGTCACGGCCTGCCCTCATTGCCTTAACACGCTGCAAAACGAGTATCCGCAGTTCGGGGGGAACTACGAAGTCGAGCACCACAGCCAGTTGCTGGCCCGGCTGGTTGAGAGTGGACGGCTGCGCGGCATTGGGCAAGCGAGTGGTCCGGTGACTTTCCACGACCCCTGTTACCTGGCCAGAGTGAACGGTGAAGTGCGGGCACCGAGGACGCTGCTGGCCTCGGCTGACGGCTCCAGGACATTGAACGAGATGCCGCGTCACGGGGCGCAAACGTCCTGCTGCGGCGCAGGCGGCGGGCGAATGTGGTTCGAGGAGCCGCGCCAGCAACGCATCTCGACTCTACGGGCTAAGGAAGCGGCATCGACCGAGGCCGAAACGCTGGTGACGGCCTGTCCTTTCTGCCTCAACATGCTGTCGGACGGCGTGGCCGGAACGCCGGACACACAGCATCTGAAGGTCCTGGATATTGCCGAGATACTGGCCATCGGCCATCCGGCCGTAAGGGAGCACTCAGCCGCCTTGCCGGTTTCGGGGGATGCCGATTGAATTCCCCACAAACGGAGAGGTTCCCATGACTTTTGCTGAATTTAAATACCTGGTCTATTCCGATCTGTACCGTTACCGCGGAAGAGCAAGCCTGTATCTGGTTCTGCGCGAACTGGTCTGGGGCGTCACCACCAAATACACCATTTGTATGCGCACGGCTGCCTGGCTATCCACCCGCTCAGTGGCATGGCTGCCCCTTTACCTGGTGGCGCGGCTGATGCATCGCCGCTACACGATCAAATATGGCATCAACATTGCCTATCAGACCCAGATCGGCCCCGGCTTCCACATGGCCCATAACGGAGGCATCAACGTCAACCCGGGTGTCCGCATCGGGCGGAACTGCAACTTGAGCCAGGAGGTCACCATCGGCATCTCCAACCGCGGTAAGTGGAAGGGCGTGCCGATTATTGGCGATAATGTCTACATCGGCCCGGGAGCGAAGATCTTCGGTGCGGTCCGTGTGGGCAACAACGTGGCCATCGGTGCCAACTGCGTCGTAGTCGAAGATGTGCCTGACGGCGTGGTGCTTTTCGGCGTGCCGGGCCGCGTGATTGCTCACGGTGGGTCCGAAGGCTACGTCAATCGGACGGACTACGATCAAGTCCTGGTCCCGCCTCCTTCCCGGAAGGCCGCGTCCGAGGTGGTCGAGGAAAAGCTGGAGAGCGATTCAGCGCCTCCGGCCGCACCGGCGGCAGGCCGCTGACCGTGCGGCGGCCGCTCAGTATGCCAGTTGCTCCGCGAACGCACGGTAGTCCGCCATGAAGGCCTCCAGGTCCGCCGTCATGTAATGGCGGAAGACTACCTCCGCGTCACTTAAAACATCACTGTCCGGGGTGGCCGCGCGGTAGCCCTTGACCGCGATACCCAGTCGCGGGGTGCCCGCGTCGGCCAGCAGGTTGCGAAAGCCGGCGCTGTAAGGCGTGTCCGGCTGGCGGAGGTAATAGATCATCGACCAGAGCTGGGCATAGAACACCCGCGGCGATGCGGTCGTCTGGCGCACCGCTTCGCCGGCGTCCATGCGCAGCAGCTCGCCCGGCGGGATCAGACCGCCGCCCTCGCTCAAGGCATCGCGCAGAGCCTGCAGCCGGAACAGGTTCTTCCGCGGCGTGAACACCGGGCGGCCACGGTGGATGTCGAAAGCCTCGAACTGGCAGGCCAGCCCCTCGTTGAGCCACGAAGGCACCGGCACCGGAAAGTAGCGGGCCAGGTACTGGTGCATGCCCTCGTGGGCCAACAGCGACAGGCTGCGGTCACGCCCCAGATCGAAGGCTACGGCCGTCGCGCTCGGGTAATCGGTGTAGCCTCCAGAGTGAATGTGCAGATAGGTATGCGCCTGGGCCGGAGCGAAGGTCCGCGTAAATCGCTCCCACTCCGGCCGGGTCTCGAACAGGTAGACCACCAGCCTCTCGTCGCTGTCCCGTGCCGGCGGCATGAGTCGGGCGTACTCGGCGAATGCCGTCTCCAGGAAGGTGGGCAGGTAATCGCGGAGCACCTCGTCCTGGGCGGTCAGCCGCAGGTCAAAGTGCTCACTGAGGAGCTGTACCCCTTCGCGGCCCGTCTCCTTCCACTCCTGGCGTTCGACCTGCACCGGCGGAGGGGGTGGGGAGGAGCATCCGGCCGCAAACATTACCCCAAAACCACTGACCAACGTCCTTCGTGCAACTTCATGGCTCATCTTTCTTCCCTGTCTTGAGCAACCCGGCTTGAAGCCCCTGCCCGGTTCTGCTACCGTCTGGGGCTCGGATTCTCCACGATGCGGCGCAGGGCCGCAAATCCGAAACGGCAAACCGGCTGGAGCCCGCGGCACGAGCGCCCCGGCGGAGGCGAACGCTCCGTTCAGGCGTTTTTGCGCTTGTCGAGGGTCTGGCCGCTCATTCCAGGAGCAGGTGAACGTGCTCAACATCGCGGTGATCGGCGGCGACGGGACAGGTCCGGAGGTGGTTCGCGAGGGCTTGAAGGTGCTCGCGGCGGTCGCCAAAAAGGAAGGCTTTCAGTACCAGACAAAGGACTACGACTTCTCCGGCAAGGCCTACCTGGCCCGCGGAGGCGACCCCCACCGCCAGAACATCCCGGTCGTGACGGAGGAGCAGATCGAGCAGCTCAAGAAGCACGACGCCATCTTCCTGGGCGCCGTGGGCGATCCGGACGTGGCCCCGGGCATCCTCGAGAAGGGGCTCCTGCTGCACCTGCGGTTCACGATGGACCAGTACATCAATCTGCGCCCGGTGAAGCTCTACCCAGGCGTCGAGACGCCGCTGAAAGACAAGAACCCCGCCGACATCAACTTCGACGTGATCCGCGAGAATACCGAAGACCTCTACGCGGGTACCGGCGGGTTCCTGCGCAAGGGCACGGCACAGGAGGTTTCCACGCAGGAGATGATCACCACGCGCTTCGGCGCCGAGCGCTGCCTGCGCTATGCCTTTGAGTTTGCCCGGGCCAAGAAGAAAAACGGCACGGGCAATGGCAAGCTTACGCTGGTTCACAAAACCAATGTGCTGACATACTGCGGCGACACCTGGTTCCGGTCGTTCAACGAGATCGGCGAGAAGGACTACCCCGACATCGAGCGCGACTACAACCACGTCGATGCCTGCTGCATGTGGTTCGTGAAGAGCCCCGAGTTCTATGACACCATCGTCGTGCCCAACATGTTCGGCGACATCATCACGGACCTGGCGGCCATGATCCAGGGCGGGCTGGGCGTGGCCGCCGGCGGCAATATCAACCCGGCCGGCGTGGGCATGTTCGAGCCGATGGGCGGCAGCGCCCCCAAGTACACCGGCAAGAACGTCATCAACCCCATCGCGGCCATCGCGGCCGTGGCCATGCTCCTCCGCGTGGTCGGCGGCCAGAAGAAGGATGCGGCCGTCGAAAGCGCCGGCCATCGCGTTGAAGAGGCCATCCGCAAAACCTGCCCCAGGATGAAGAGCCAGTCGGCGGGCAAGATGGGGTACGGCACCCGCGAGGTGGGCGACCTGGTATGTGAGGCGCTGTGAATCCGGCTATAATGGCTCAGAGGATTCGATGCGCGAGCAAGAGATAAAAAAAAGGTTGGATGCGGAGCCCTTCAAGCCCTTCGTGCTGCACCTGTCTGATGGCAGCCGGTACGCAATCCGCGATGCGGGGGGCCTGTATGTTACTCGCTCGCTGATTCTCGTGGGCTTGGATCCCGACGCAGGCGGGATCCCTCAAGATTCCGTCATGGTCGACCCGATCCACGTGACCCGTATCAGTCCTCTCAAGCCCAACGGGCGTCATCGACGCCGGTAGTCCAACTTCAAAGCGGCAGATTCAGGTCGGCCGGGGCGGCTTGTACCCGTCGCATTTGCCGTTATGCTGAGGGCGATGGGCAGTCCCGGGCGTGGCTGCTCGATGGCCCGGATGACCCGTGACGATGGCCGGTGCCTGCATGAACCTGGATGAACTTCGCAAGCAGATCGACCTGGTAGACGAGGAGCTCGTCGCCCTGCTCAACCGGCGGGCCGAGATCGTGGTCGAGATCGGCCACCTCAAGAGCGGCAGCGGCACGCCGATCTATGCCCCCGACCGCGAGAAGGCCGTCCTGGACAAGATCCGCAAGGCCAACAAGGGCCCCCTGGCCGACCGGACGCTGGTGGCCATCTATCGCGAGCTGATGAGCGGCTCGTTTCTGCTGGAGAAGCCGCTGCGGATCGCCTATCTCGGACCGCAGGGCAGCTTTTCGCACTTGGCGGCGGTCGAGAAATTCGGCTCTTCCGTCGAGTACGAGCCGGTCACCGACATCCGCGGCGTTTTCGAGGAAGTCACCCGCCAGCGGGCCGATTTCGGCATCGCTCCCATCGAGAACTCCGTACACGGCGGGGTGATCGATACGCTGGACGCCCTTCTGGAGACGGACGCGCAGATCTGCGCGGAAATCAACCGGGCCATCCACCACAACCTGCTGGCCAACTGCCCCCTGGAGGTGGTCGAGAAGGTCTACTCCAAACCCGAAGTGTTCACCCAGTGCCAGCGCTGGCTCAGTGAAACCAACCTGAGCCATAAGACGGTTCCCGTGGCCAGCACGAGCAAAGCCGCGGAGATGGCCCGCGAGGAGCCCATCGCCGCGGCCATCGGCAGCACGCTGGCCGCCGACCTGTATCACCTCAAGGTGATCTGCGCCAATATCGAGGACAACGCCAACAACGTGACCCGCTTCTTCGTTATCGGCCGCGTGCCCGCCCGGCCCACTGGCGAGGACAAGACCTCCATCGTCTTTACCACCCGCGACGAGCCGGGTGCCCTGGTCAACGTGCTGGATGCCTTCCGGCAGGCGGGTGTGAATATGTCCTTCATCCAGTCGCGCCCGAGCAAGAAGCGCAACTGGGAGTACTACTTCTTCGCCGACCTCAAAGGCCACCAGAACGACCCGGCCCTCCAGGCGGGCTTCACGGCCGCCCGGACGCACTGCCTGCGGCTCAACGTGCTGGGGTCCTACCCGCGGGCGCAGGAAGTGATCTGAAGTCGGGGACCGGGTGTCCGGCGCGGGGCAGGATAGCGATAGAGTGCCCTCATCTCGCTTGGGTGAACCGGTACGATAGCCCTGCCAATCCGAGGTGCGGGCACGGTGTTCTGATGCTGTTGCATCAACTGCCTCAGCGCCCCGGCAGCGGCGCCAGCACGACGTTGTTGCGCAGCACGCCGACGCCCTCGATCTCGACCTCGACCACGTCGCCCGCCTTGATCGCCGAAGTCTGGCCGGGGGTGCCGGTGAAGATCAAGTCCCCGGGCACGAGGGTCACATGCCGGCTGATCCAGCTCACGATCGATGAGACGCTGTGGATCATCTGGCTGGTGCGCTCCTGTTGCTTCACTTCGCCATTCACGCGCAGCTCCAGCCGCAGGTCGTCATAGTTCAAGCCAGAGGCGATGAACGGACCGCAGGGGCCGAACGTGTCCGCTCCCTTGGCCCGCCACCACTGCCGGTCCTGCTTCTGCCAATCCCGTGCACTCACGTCATTCCCGCAAGTAACACCGAGGACGTATTCGAGGGCTTTATTCTCGGGGACATCTTTGGCCTTCTTGCCGATGACGATCACCAGCTCCCCTTCGTAATGGACGTCATTGCTGCCACGCGGCAGGACGATATCGCCGCCGTGGGGCACAAGGGTCGTGGGCACCTTGAAGAAGATCTCGGGCTTGGACGAAGTCGGCTGAGTACCCGCATGGCTCTTGTAATTGAGCGCGACGGCCAGCACCTTGGATGGCGCCGTGGGGGCGAGCAGCTTCACCTCGGACAACGCATAGGTCGTGTCTGTCTTCGACCAGGATCCGAACAGGTCACCTGACAGCCGGCGCAACCGGTCGCCTTCGACGATTCCGTAAGACACCTTGTCGTCGACCTCGAAACGGGCGTACCGGACGACGTTCGAATCAGTAGCCTGAGCCGGCAGACCGGCGATGGCCGTTGCGATGATGCCGACGAGAACCACGACCATGGGGTGATGACGGGATGTCATGAGAATCTCCATGTTGTGCAGACTCTTGGACGGGCACCGAAGCGTAGACCCGATTTTAGCGGGGAAGAGCGTGGCTGCAAGGTGCCCCAGTCCCCGCTGCGGATTGACACATCAGGCGGCGGCCTTACCATGGCCTTCGAAGAGATACCCGGCCTGTTTGCAGCCGGCTTGACCGTCAACGGAAGGGCACAACTTTGATCACTTCGGCCGAACTGAACACGCTGCTCCAATGTGAAGTCACCCAGCGCCGCGAAGAGGGGTGTGAGGTCGGTGGATGGGAAGAACGCGTCCGCGCCGAGGGCCAGACGCCGGCGAAGTTGCATGCGCTGTACGACGCACTCATGGCCCTGCGCCCCGCCGACGGACGGGACCGGGCCGAGCCCAGCGATCTGCCCACCATTCGGCGGTTGCGTCCCCGCAGCCGGCCGAAGACCAGGCCCGCCCCATCGGGCAATCGACTCCGAGACCGCCTGCGCGGCGCGATGCTGGCGCGCTGTGCCGGTTGCATGTTGGGCAAACCGGTGGAGGGCTGGTCGCGCGAAGCGATCTTCAAGGCCCTGAAGGCGGATGGCCGTTTCCCGCTCCGGGACTACTTCGCGGAATCCACCATCGTCAAGAACCGGCAGCGCCCCAGGACACCATTCGGGCCCGAGTACTGCACGCGCGGCCATTTTGAGTGCATGGAGCGCGACGACGACATCGACTACACCATCCTGGGCGTTCATTATCTGCACACCTTCGGCCCGAAGTTCACGACCCGCAACGTGGCCGATGAGTGGCTGCACCGGCTGCCTTACTTGAAGGTTTACACGGCCGAGCGGGCCGCCTACCGCAACCTGATCGCCGGCCTGCCGCTGGAACAGGTACCCGTCTATCGCAATCCCTACCGCGAGTGGATCGGCGCCCAGATCCGGGCCGATGGCTTCGGCTACTGTGCGGCCGGCGAGCCCGAACTGGCGGCCGAATTTGCCTATCGCGACGCGGCGGTGTCCCACGTCAAGAACGGCATCTATGGCGAGATGCTTTTCGCAGCCATGATCGCCGGCGCGGTGTGCTCCGACGACATCGAGGAAGTGATCGAAATCGGCCTGACCCAGATCCCCCAGGAATCGCGCCTGGCCCAGGCTGTGCGGACCACGATGGACTGGGCTCGTTCTAACCGCAACTGGCTCGACACGCTCGACGCGATCCACAGCACCTTCGGCCACTACCACCCCGTCCACACGATCAACAACGCCGCCCTGGTCATCATGGGCCTCTTGCACGGAAAGCTCGATCTGGGCAAGACGATCTGCATGACAGTGATGGGCGGCTGGGACACCGACTGCACGGGCGCTACCGCCGGTTCAGTACTGGGGGCCATGCTCGGCGCAGACCGTTTGCCGGCCAAATGGATCCGCCCGCTGCGAAACCAACTGCGCTCGATCGTGGTGGGATACGACAATATCAAGATCACCGATGTGGCGGACACAGCCTTCGCGGTGAACAAAACGCTGTAGTCTGCCCGCAAAACACATCTGGGAGTACGGCGTGATCGATCGCGTCGAACGCTTGCCGTGCCCGGAGCCCGACGTGGGGCGTGTATTGACCGTCCTGCGGCGCGGACGGCCGGACCGGGTGCCGCTACTCGAACTCAAGCTCGACGAGGAGGTCCGCAGCGCGCTGGCCGGCGAGCCGCTGGTATCCTGGTGGGCGCGCGAGGTTCCTGAGCGGCGCCGGCACGCCATCCGCCAGTTCGTTCGGCTCATGCACCGTCTGGGCTACGATGCCTTCTGGCTGCCCACCAACGTCCCGTTCCGCTTCACGACGGATGCCGCGGCGGATACGGCCGGCCTGAGCCGGGGCGACCGAGCCTGGCAGAGCGAATCCGCCGGGCCCATCCAGTCCTGGCGAGACTTCGAAGCCTATCCCTGGCCAACGCTGGCGGACATCGACTTCGGACCTGCCGAGGAAGTCGCCCGGGTGCTTCCCGACGGCATGGGCTGCATCGGTTTCTGCAACGGCGTCTTCGAGTGGAGTAGTTGGCTGATGGGGCTGGAGCCCTTTGCGCTGGCGATCTACGATCAGCCGGACCTGCTCCGTGCATTGGTCGATCGCGTGGGCGGGCTGATCGAGGAGGTGTTCAAGGTGTGGTCCCAGCGCGAGCAGATGGTTGCCCTGTGGAGCGGAGACGACATGGGTTTCAAGACCGCCACCCTGATCAGCCCCCAGCACCTCCGCGAGTACATCCTGCCCTGGCACCGCCGGTATGCCGAAATCGCCCACGCCCAGGGAAAACCATACATCCTGCATTCCTGCGGAAACGTGCGAGAGATCATGCCGGACCTGGTGGAAGACGTCCGGATAGACGCCAAGCACAGTTTCGAAGACACGATCCAGCCCGTGGAAGAATTCCACCGCCTCTGGCACAGGCGGGTGGCCGCGATCGGCGGCCTGGACGTGGACCTGCTGGCCCGGGGCACTGAGGCCGACGTGGTCCGCCGGACGGAGTCCATCCTGGCGGTCTGCGCGCCGACGGGAGGTTATGCGGCCGGCTCCGGCAACACAGTGACCAACTATGTGCCCATCGACAATTACCTGGCCATGGTGGAAACGGTCCACCGGTATAATGGCCGCGCGTAGGTGCCGGGTGTATCTCGGTTAGTGGCAGAGTGGATGATTGGGGTGTGCCACTGCTGTGTCAGCAGTGGACTGGGTGACTGAGTTCTATCGCCCCTGGCACTGCTCGCAGAGCAGTGGCACACCCGGACGCACTCGGAGTGAGACAAGTGAACGACCTAAAGCGAATTGCCCATTACGTCGCCAGCACGCACTGGGATCGTGAATGGTACGAGCCATTTCAGGATTACCGATTCCGGCTGGTCCGGTGCCTGGATGAGGTCCTGGACGTCATGCAGCAGGACCCGGAGTTCCGGCACTTTCAGACCGACGGGCAGTCGATCCTGCTCGAGGATTATCTCGAGGCCCGTCCGGAACGGGAGGCCGAAATCCGCGCACTGGCGGCAGCCGGCCGGTTTCACATCGGACCCTGGTACGTCATGCCCGATGAATTCGTCGTCTCGGGCGAATCGCTGATCCGCAATATGCAATTGGGGCTCAAAACGTCGGCTCATTTCGGCAATGTCTCGCGCGTGGGATTCATCTGCGATATGTTCGGCCACATCTCGCAGTTGCCCCAGATCCTCAACGGCTTCGGCATCGACAACGCCTTTCTGTTTCGGGGCACCAATGACCGCACGCATGGCGCCATCTGGCGGTGGCGCGGAGCCGACGGTTCCGAAGTCCTCGTGAACCGTTTCCCGAAGATCCACGGCTACACGGCCTATGCCTATCACGTCCGCAAGGTCATGGCCCTCGACGAACCGTTCCGGATGGAAGACGCCCTGTCCGAACTGCTCGCCATGGTCGAACGGGAAAAAAAGCGGCACGCGACCTCATCGTTCCTGCTGTTCGACGGCTCGGATCATATCGAGATCGAGCCGCGCACCAGTGAGCTGCTTCGACAGGCCAATGAACGGCTGGAGGACGTGCGCATTGTGCACTCGCACCTGGAGGCTTTTCTGGAAGATATACGCGGACAGGGCGACAAGATCACCGACGTCTTCGCAGGCGAGCTGCGCGACCCGGCCGAGGTGGGCGACGACGCGCTGCTGCTGCACGGCACGCTGTCCAGCCGCATGTATCTCAAGCAGGCGAACGCCGACTGCGAAAACGAACTGTGCCTGTGGGCCGAGCCCTTCGCCGCATTCGCCGACCTGTACGGGCGGCCGTATCCGCACCAACCGCTGCAGGTGGCCTGGCGGCACCTGATCACCAATCACGCCCATGACTCCATGTGCGGCTGCTCGCTGGACCAGGTCCACCAGGACATGATGGGCCGATTCGATCAGTCCAGGCTCATCTCGCGGCACGTCACCACGGATTCGCTGTGGCACCTCGCACTCCAGGTTGAACGGCCATCCATGGGCGAGCAGGATTTCGCCGTGGTGGTGTTCAACCCCGGATCGGAGGCGATCCATGGTCCGGTCGATTTGACTCTCCGTTTCCCCGCCGATATCCAATCCCTCTTCCAGGAGGGTTTCGGGTACGAGCCGAAAGTCAGCTTCCGCCTGTACGATGCCCGGGACCGTGAACTGCCCTACCAGCTCGTAAACCAGCGATGGAACCGGGCCGGTCGGCGCCGGCCGTTGCGCAAGTTCCCGGGTCCGGACCGCCGGCACGAAATTGATCTGACCGTGGAGGTCGAGATCCCATCCTATGGCTATGCCCGTCTGATGTGCCGGCCCGTGGGCAAGGATCAACCGACCCGTTACCTCGGTACACTGCGGAGGGACGGGCGAACCATTGAGAACGAGTTTCTGCGTGTACGCGTTCAGTCCAACGGGGGGGTGACGCTCACGGACAAGCGGCACGGCCACACCTTTGAGGATCTGCTGACCTTCGAGGATGGTGCGGATATCGGTGATGGCTGGTATCACGGTGTGCCGGTCAATGACGAGATCTACGTGTCGACCGCCTGCCCGGCAGCGGTGGCCCTGATCGCGGACGGCCCCCACAAGGCAACACTCAAGGTGACCATCACCATGGAGCTGCCGCGTCATTTCCGCTTCGATCGGATGACCCGCAGTGAAAAAACGGCGCCTTTGCGGATCACCAGTTACCTCACGCTGCGCCGCGGGTCCGACCACGTCGAGGTTCGGACCGTGGTGGACAACTCCAACCGCGACCACCGCCTCCGCGTGCTGCTTCCGACGGGAACGAGTGCAGCCACCTACTGGGTGGACAGCGCCTTTGATGTTGTCGAGCGGCCGGTGGCGCTGCGAGCTGACAACGCTCTGTATCGCGAGACAGAGGTAGAGACCAAGCCGCAGTACACCTGGACCGCCGTGTACGACCCGGGAACGGCCGGCCGTGGGCTCGCGGTGGTTTCCGCCGGTCTACCGGAGTCGGCGGTCCAGGACCTGCCCGACCGGCCCATCGCCCTGACGTTGTATCGAAGCTTCATCAAGGCTTTCCTGACCGATGGCAACGAGGGTGGTCAGATGCAGGGCCGGCACGAGTTCCGCTACGCGCTCGTGCCGCTGGTTGGAGCGCTGCCTCGGACACGGCTGTGCCGGCTGGGCCAGATGCTCGCAGCCCCACCGCGAACGGTACAGATCGAAGCCCGCCACGTGATAGCAGCATATGCGGAATCACTTCCCCCTTCGCTGTCGTTCATGTCGATCACACCAGGCGTTGCGGTTATCACGGCCATTCATCGGCAACCGGACTCCGATGGAACCGTTGTGCGCATGTTCAATCCGACTGATGAGCCGGTCGAGGAGACGCTGAAGCCGGTCTGGTCTATTAAAGCCGCGGATCGAGTCGATCTGGAAGGGCGGCGCATCGGCCCGCTGCCGATCACGGCCGAGGGTGTCCAGCTATCGCTGGGCCGTAAGCAACTCCTGACGGTGCGGTTGGGCTGAAGGGCGATCCCAGAAGGTCAGCCCGTGGCTTCCGCCTGGACCGGCCGGCAGAATCAGTGAGGCCAGCAGACCCGCCGTGAACGCAGCGAAGCTTGAGAATGCCGCTACCGTCAATGTATGGAAAGGGAACGGCGTGGCCCGGATGAACGCAGGTACGGGCACGCCAAGCTTGACCAGCTCGTCGACCGTACCCCAGAGACTCACCAGGGCACCCGCCAGCAGCCCGACATAGACGCCCCAGGCGTGCGCCCTGCGCACGAGAAAGGCGAGCATGAAGATACCGAACAGCCCGCCGGCCAGAAGCGAGTACATGACATAACTGAAATCCAGCGCCTTGGTGACGCCGATCATGGAGATGGCGGAGACCGTGCCACCCACGCCCCACAGACAGGTGGCGATTTTGCTCAGCAGCAACCGGTGGCGGTCGGCATGGGTAGGCCGGTACCGCCCCCAGAAATCGCAGATGCTCACCATCGACAGGCTGTTCATCTGCGTGCTGAGTGTGGACATGCCCGCTGCCAGCATGGCGGCCACGAACAACCCCACGAACCCGCCGGGCAGGTGCGCCATCACAAAACGTGGAAAAACCTTGTCCTGGTCTCGGGCGATGTCGGCGGGAAGCTCGCCGGGATGCGTTCGATAGTACACCCAGAGCATGGTTCCAATGAACATGAACAACATCCACGTGGTCATGCAACTGAAGCAACCCAGCCACAGGCCGCGCCTGGCGGCGCGCGTGGTGGAGGGCGCTAGGTAGCGCTGCACCGTGTCCTGCGTGGTGGTGTATCCGCCGGCCGGCGCGAAGAAACCGTACAAGGCCATGACCAGGATGGTGGGTTGGGTCAGATCCAGCGAAACATCAGCCAGCTTGAACTTGTTGGCGTCGTATGCGACACGCAGAGCCTGCCACGGGCCGTCGTCGCACGAGGCCAGGATCACACCCGCGCACAGAAGCCCGCCGGTCAGCAGGATCAGGCATTGCATCACGTCCGTCCAGATGACCGCCTCAAAACCGCCAAACATGGTATAGGCGATGGTAATGCCGCCGCAGATCAGAATGATCGCCTCGGTGTTCCAGCCGGTCATGGCGTTCAGCGCCTTGCCGGTCAAGAACAGCACCAGGCCCATGCGAAACAGGTTCACCAGCAGGTACACCCCCGCCGCGTAAGCCCGGGCCGGATAGCCGAAGCGCTGTTCGAGGTATTCGTAGACGCTCATCCGGACCACCTGGCGATAAAACGGGATCACCGCCACGGAGACCAGGATCAACGCCACGGGGAGCATGAAGTTGGGGAACTGCCTCGTCCAGTCGCCGCCGAAACCGTTGCCGGGATAAGCCAGGAACGTGGCCGTGCTGATCGAGCTGGCGAACAGTGACAGCCCCGCCGCCCACCCCGGGACCCGGCCACCGCCGACGAAGTACTGCTCGGTCGACTTTTGCCGTCGGGCAAACCAGGTGCCCACCGCCGCGACGGTCAAAAAGTACAGGCCGACGACGCTCCAATCGAGCCAGCCAATGGATCCGAGTACGATATGCACGCCGAAAGTATACCGGCGAATACGGCACATAGCGAGGGATTTCCGCTTGACCACCGGCGGGTCACTGGCGGATACTTGCCCCTTGCTCGCGTGGACTGCGACGTCGGGACAGCTCGAGCTCGACCCGGCGGTCCTGGAGTGCATTTCATGAGCCTGGTCGGTCCGATTGTTGCCGTGGTCACTCCCTTCGATTCACGTGGAAACGTGGACGAAGGGGCGTTGCGGGATAACCTGCAATTCCTCCATCACCATGGGGTTGGCGACATCGTGGCCAACGGAACGACCGGCGAGTTCGCTTCTTTGACCCTCGAGGAACGCATGCGCGTGCTCGAGTTGTGCCGAGAAGTGTTCAAGGGACGGGTAATCAGCCACATCAGCTCCTGCTGCGATCGGGACTGCCGCGTCCTTCTGGAACACGCTTCGGATCATGCGGATGCCGTGCTGCTGCTGCCGCCCTTCTACTATGCGGGCATCAGCACGGAAGGATGTCTCTCGTTTTTTCGGCATGTTCTGGAGTCCTGCGGGTTGCCGACTTATCTGTACAACTTCCCTCGGCATACGCAATTCGAGATTGCTGCTGAGCTGCTGAACACGCTCTCGGGTGAGTTCGCCTGTATTGCGGGGATTAAGGACTCCTGCGGTGATCTGACTGTATCGCAGCAGTACAAGCGTGCCTGCCCGGGGCTCCAGGTGTTCGTCGGCAATGACCGGGGAGCACTGCAAGCCCTCCAGGCCGGGCTCGACGGATCAGTCACCGGCGGGGGCAATCCGGTGCCGGAGTGCCTGGTGCACCTGCGGAAGCATTTTAACTCCGGAAACCTCCATGGCGCCCAGGCAGCTCAAGAAAGGCTCGATGGGTGGACTACACTGCGCGAATCGATACCGCTTTCCGATATCGCCACTTCCAAGGCGGCACTGGGCATCCGCATTCCCGGTTACCCGCCTTACGTCCGGCCGCCGCTGCTGGGTGCCGATGGGGATGCTCTGGCACTGCTTCGTTCCACGTTCATGGCCACGGACGACGGCTTCGAGATTCAACGGAGGCCCACGCCGTGAATCCGGCAGTCACATCGACGGCCAAGTACAGGACGCTGCTCTTCGCCGGGCAGCGGCGCATCGAGCTCCAGGAGCGGGCCAGCACGCCCTTGAAGCCGGAAGAAGTTCGGATCCGGACCATATGCTCCGGCATCAGCCGCGGCACGGAAATGACCGTTTATCGGGGCACGGCTCCCTACTACCGCAAGGCGTTCGATCCAGCCGCCCGGCTTTTCCGGAAGAGCCAGCAGCCGAGTTGGGAGTATCCCCTCGAGTTCGGTTATGAGAACGTCGGCCGCATCGTGGAGGTGGGCACGGCCGTCGAAGGATATGCGGTCGGAGACGTCGTCTTCACGCCCTCACCCCACACTGAGATGCTGGTCATGAGCAGCACCCGGACGGGTCCCTTCTTCGGGAACCTCGTGCCCATCCTGAAGCTCCCGGCCGGGTTGGAGCCGGAGCTGGGCGTCTTCCTGGCGTTGACCGGGGTGGCCTACAACGCGCTGCTGGATGGGACGCTTCTGCTGGGCGAGAGCGTGGCCGTGTTTGGCGGCGGCGTCATTGGTCTACTGGTCGTCCAGTTGTGCCGGCTCGCTGGCGCGGAACAGATCTTCCTCATCGAGCCGGTGGCTCTGCGGCGCAGCCTGGCTGCGGAATTCGGGGCCACGCAGGTATTCTGCCCCACGGACGGCACCGATGTCAGCCTGGCCATTCGCGAGCTCACGGACGGGCGCGGCGCTGACCTGGCGATAGAAGTCACCGGTTCATATGCGGGCCTGCACGAGGCCATTCGCAGCGTGGGCTACAACGGCCGGGTGGTGGTCAGCAGCTACCTGGCCGGCGCGGGTGATAAGCTGGAGCTGGGTGATGAGTTCCACCACAACCGCGTCCGCCTGCTGAGTTCACAGTCCTTCGGCGTGGCGCCGGATGTCTCCGATCGCTGGGACCCCGCCCGGCGAACGCAGGCCGCGCTGGCCCTGCTGCCTCGACTCCAACTGAAGCCGATGATCACACATCGATTCCGCCTCGACGAGGCGGCGAAAGCCTTTGACCTGGTGGATCAATCTCCCGAGAGCGTCTTACAGGTGGTATTGACCTATGAGTGATCCCACGTCGGTCTGCTATCCGAAGGTGAACCTGGCCATTGGCTACGAGGTGGATCCGAACTGGCCGCAACGGCCGGCCGGAATGCCCTGGGGCCACATGCCCGGTGTGGCCGTCGACGCCGAGGACAACGTCTGGGTGCATAGCCGCTGCGAGGTGCCGGTGCAGGCATACACGCCGGAGGGCAAGTTGCTGTGCGCCTGGGGCCAGGGCCTGAGCCGGTCGCCGCATCGGATCCGGATCGACACGGCCGGCAACGTGTGGCTGGCTGACAATGGACTTCATGTGGTGCGCAAGTTCACTCCAGAAGGCGAGTTGCTCCTGACGCTGGGCGAACCTGGCGGTCCCGGGTGCGATGAGAAACATCTCAACGGCCCAACCGACATGGATTTCACTGCGTCGGGCGATGTGTTCGTCTCTGACGGCTATGGCAACGCCCGGGTCGTGCATTTCGACAAGGAAGGCCGCTTTGTGAAGTCCTGGGGCCGAATGGGCGTCGAGCCGGGCGAGTTCAACCTTCCGCACACCCTGGGCGTGGATTCCACCGGCCGCATCTACGTCGGCTGCCGCAACAATGTCCGCATCCAGGTCTTCAACCAGGAGGGACGCTTGCTGGATGAATGGAGAAACCTGGTCACACCCTGGGGAATGGTCATCACGCGCGACGATGAGATCTGGGTGGTCGGCTCCTCGCCCATGCGCTGGGAGCAGGGCCAGGAGCAGCTCGGCGGTCCGCCGAAGGACCAGGTGTTCATGAAGTTCACCACGGCCGGCAAACTCCTGCAACTGTGGACGGTCCCCAAGTGCTCCGACGACGCTCCCCGGCCGGGAGCCTGCAACATGGTCCACGGCGTAGCGGTCGATTCGAAAGGCAATCTCTACGTAGGCGACATCAACGGCCGGCGCGTGCAGAAATTCGTCCGGCAGGAATGAGAGTTGGAAGAATCAGTGCTTGATTCAAAAACACTTGTATGGGTGACGTGCAGCGCACACGCTCTGTTGGCGATGCCCCTGTACGCAGAGCCATCGACGATCCTCTGGTCGCGCGAGCCGGCGCAGATGTGGAAACAGGCGCTGCCGCTGGGCAACGGCCGGCTGGGGGCGATGGTGTTCGGCTCCTGCCCCGGAGAGCGAATCCAGCTCAATGAGGAGAGCCTCTGGGCCGGCGAGCCGTTTGATGTCTACCCTTCGGATTTCGCGGAACACCTCGAGACCGTCCGGCAACTCGTGCTCGCGGGGAGGGTACGGGATGCCGAAGAGTACGGAATGGCCCATCTGACCGCCCGGCCGACGGCTTTCCGTTCTTACGAGCCGTTAGGGGATCTGCGAATTGACCTCGAGCACCCGCCGCAGGTGGAGGACTACCGCCGTCAACTGGATCTACAGACAGGTATTGCATCGATCCGGTACCGCGCGGAAAGCGTGCTTTATACGCGCGAAATGCTCATCTCCGCCGTGGATGATCTGCTGGCTATCCGGATTTCCGCCGACAAACCGGGGGCTCTTAACGGAAGCGTCTATCTTACGCGACCGAAGGATGCGCGTGTATCAGCCCCCGCAGACAACGAGCTTCACCTTGAGGGGCAAATCATCGATGTACCGGCTCCCGAGGGTTATGACGATAATGCCGGTGGCTCAGGACCCGGCGGAGCCCATATGCGTTTTGCCGGTCGACTCCTCGCCCGCTCCATGGGCGGACACCTCAGCGCGGAGAACGGCAAACTCCTTATCCATGGTGCGGACGAGGTCACGCTGCTTTTCGCGGCCGCCACGGACTTCAACCTGGAGAAGATGACCTTCGATCGCTCCATTTCGCCGGACGCCGTGACCGAGAGGATCCTGGGTAAGGCCGCAGGGAAATGCTGGTCGGAAATCGTCCAGGATCACATGGCCGAGCACCGGCCCTTTTTCGACCGTGTCTCGATCGATCTCGGAGCGTCGACCCAGCACGCGCTCCCGACGGATGAACGCCTGGCGGCCCTCAGGAAGGGCACAGATGATCCGGACCTGGCGGCGCTCTACTTTCAGTTTGGCCGCTACCTGTTGATGAGTTCTTCGCGGCGTCCTGGCCGTCTGCCAGCCAATCTGCAGGGCCTCTGGAGCAACGAGATGTGGGCCGCATGGGAGGCGGATTACCATCTCAACATCAACCTGCAGATGAACTACTGGCCGGCCGACCTCTGCAACCTGTCGGAGACGGTCGACCCACTGGTGGACTGGTTTGAGCACGTCGCCCGGAAAGGAACAATCTCCGCCAGAAAGCTCTACGGGGCCGACGGCTGGGTGGCCTTCACCATGGTCGACCTGTTCGGGCGAACGACGCCGGCCGGCTCCACGACGATTTCGCAGTTCCTCAACGGCGTGCTCGATCCATTGGCCGGAGCCTGGATGGCCATGGCCTTCTGGGACCATTATGCCTTCAGGCGCGACGAAGCATTCCTTCGAGACCATGCCTACCCGGTACTCAAGGGGGCCAGCGAATTCGTGCTGGATTACCTGGTCAAGGATACGGACGGCCACTTGATCATCGTGCCTTCGACTTCACCGGAAAACAGCTATCTTGATCCCGTGACCGGTCGGTCGGTGCGGATCACACAGCAGTCGGCCTATCACCTGTCCATTGCCCGCGCGGTGTTCGATGCGACCGCTCGTGCATCCGAGATCCTCTGCGCCGATACCGAGTTCCGGCGAGCGATAAAGGAAGCAGCCGCAGCGCTCCCGTCTCTGCAGATCGGACAAGACGGGACCATTCAGGAGTGGTTCATGCAGGTCCAGGAGCGCGAGCCCGGCCATCGGCATTTGGCTCATCTGCTCGGGCTCTACCCTTTCGCACAGATCACGCCCCAAGCTCCGGACCTCTGCGAGGCTGCGCGCCGGTCCGTCGAACGGAGGATCGACCACGGAGCAGGCAAAACGGACTGGAGTTGCGCCTGGAGCATTGGTTTGCTCGCCCGGCTGCGGAACGCCAACGCCGCGCACGAACAACTCGTGCAACTGCTTCGCCAGAGCGCCCATGTGAACTTCTTCAACGACAAGCCGCTCTTTCAGATCGACGCGCACCTTAGCGGCCCCGCCGGCCTGGCTGAGATGCTCCTGCAAAGCCACGAGGGTCAGATCCATCTTCTGCCGGCCCTGCCCGATGCATGGCCGGAGGGCCACGTCCGCGGCCTGGTCGCGCGGGGCGCATTCGTCGTGGACATCGAGTGGGCAGACGGTGCCCTGAGCCGCGCGCGCATCCGGTCGCAAAAAGGCGGCCTCTGCCGCGTGAACGCCCCCGTTCCCCTGCAGGTATTCCAGACAGGCCAGCGCATCAGCGAGGCCAAAGCCCCTGCTCCCTGTGAACCCCCTGCCACCCATGAAACGCTTGCCACCCGTGAAGCCCTCGCCACTCGTGAAGCGCTGGCCACCGGTGGAGCCCCTGTCGACCGTGGAGTCCTTGCCACCCGTAAAGCCCTCGCCGCCGGTGGAGCCCCTGTCGACCGTGGAGTCCTTGCCACCCGTAAAGCCCTCGCCGCCGGTGGAGCCCCTGTCGACCGTGGAGTCCTTGCCACCCGTAAAGCCCTCGCCGC
>BTUC01000032.1:7915-27450 GCA_045863575.1 Phycisphaerae bacterium | reverse complement strand
CGCTGCGCGACATTAACGTGATCACCGCCTCTACCCGCGAAATCATTGTGCTCAACCAGGAGCAGCTCGGCCGGATGATCGGCAACATGAAGGAGACCTCCGACCACCTCAAGGCGGCCAGCAAGGAAATCCGCCGAAGCCCGTGGCGGCTCTTCTACCAGCCCACCGTCGAAGAGGCGGCCCAGGCAAACATCTTCGACGCGGCCCGCTCGTTCTCCGAGGCCGCCACCCGGCTGGACGATGCGGTGGTGCGCATCGAAGCCATGACCGGCGGTGACCTGGGCACGCAGCCCGCCGGCGACGATCAGCTCATCGAAATCCGCGATGCGCTCCAGCAGACGTTCCAGAACTTCACCAAGGCGGAGGCGGCTTTGTGGGAGAGTCTGAAGATCAAGTGAGGCCTGGTGGCGTAGGGGATATGGACCAGGAGACAAGGCGACAAGGGGACAAGGAGAAGGGGCAAGCCGGAGACCTATAGGGCTGCGGTGAAGAGAGCGTCTCTTCTCCTTGTCTCCCGGTCCCCTTGTCCCCTTGTCGAATAACGCAGAAGGTGCACCGAATGGCTACAGTCTATCTGACGGACTACATGTCCCCGCCTATCGACATCGAGGAAGCCGAAATCGGCAGCCTCGCGCGCGTCGAGTGTTTGCGCGCCCGGTCGCCTGAGGCGTTGATCGGGCGAGTCAATGACGCCGATGCTCTGCTGGTCTTCCATGAGGTGACCATTCCCTCGACGGTCATCGACGTGCTGGACCGCTGCCGCGTCATCGTCCGCTGCGGCGTGGGTTACGACAACGTCGACCTTCAAGCGGCCGGGCGGCGGGGGATTCCCGTATGCAACGTGCCTGATTATGGCGTGGATGAAGTGGCGGACCATGCCATTGCCCTCATGCTGGCCTGCCACCGTGGGTTGCTGCTGGCCGAGCGGCGGCTGCGCGAGCCGCTGGCGCCTTGGAACTATTTGGCCGTCCGGCCCGCCTTCCGTCTTTCAGAGGCGACCATGGGCATTGTCGGCCTGGGTCGTACCGGAACGGCCACGGCCATGCGGGCCAAGGCCCTCAAGATGCGCGTACTGGCCTGCGATCCGTATATCCCTGCTGGTATAGATAAGGCCGTCGGCGTGCAGATGGCCGATCTGGACACGCTGTTGCGGGAAAGCGACGTCGTGTCTCTTCATGTGCCGCTGACGTCAGAGACCCGCCGCCTGATCGACGCCGCCGCCCTCTCAAAGATGAAACCGCACGCCATCCTGGTCAACACCGCCCGTGGCGCCGTCGTGGATACGGACGCCCTGGCCGAGGCCCTTCGCTCCGAGCGGATCGCGGCCGCGGGCATCGACGTCCTGCCGGTCGAGCCGCCGACCCCCGATCTGCCGCTCATCGCCCTGTGGCGCGAGCGGCGGGAGCGCCCGGTCAACCTCGTGCTCACGCCGCACTCGGCCTTCTACTCGGAGGGCGCTCTCGTCGAGATGCGCGCCAAGGGCGCCCGCGAAGTTGCCCGCGTTCTCCGCGGCGAACCGCCGCGCAACTGCGTCAACACTCATTGTCTGCGCAGGTAGATAAATTCCCTCCCCCGGTACTCCGGGGGAGGGCCAGGGTGGGGGCTGGGCAGCCAACGAACTCCCCGACATCATTACAGCCCCCACGTCTCATGGAAGCGAGCGCCTCCTCCGCGACCCAAGCCCTCGCCGCCTCCAAGTTCTTTGCGCTCATCGATGGCCATCGGCCTCGAAAAAAGCAAAAAGCAAGCGGCGAACTTTGCCAACTACTTCGGAGCCCGCTGATACTTGGTGGACTCGGCCTGTAGGCTCTTGAACGGCAGGACCGTGTAATCGCCGGTGGTGTAAAAGCCTTTGCGGATGAGTGTAAATGCGCTGTGGCCATCCATGAAGGCGATGTTGTGGCTGTCGGGCCGCTTGTGCCACTCGGAGCGGGTGGTGCTGGCGTAGTTCCAGGCGTCCTCCCATCCGAAGTCGCCTTTGAGCAGGACGCGCGAGGGGTTGGCGATCTGGTCACGCGTGAAGCTCTTGAGCTGCTCAGCCGCGTTCTTGATCAGGTTGTAACAGGGGTCCAGGGTAGTCGTGGGCAGGAACAAGGGGCCGATGAGGATCGGATTGGCCTTATAGCTGGTGCCGTAGTAGTCAAAGCAACTGGTGATGCCCCCCTTGTCATCGGGCGTTCCCCGATCGGAGGGGCACTGAAAGATCTCCGCGCCGCTGGTGGTCACCAGCGGGAGCTTCAACGTCGGGTTGAGCGGCTTGGACACCGGCTGGTTCTCTACGAGGTCTTTCGTGCCCTGTTTGCCGCCGTAGTCAATCTGCATCGTCGGCCCCCGGGGGAAGCGGCCTTTGTGGGCATCAAGGAACTGATGCCAGGAGATGGCGAGTTGCCGCAGGTTCGATTGGCATTTCACCGACGCGGTCTGTTGGCGGGCATTGCTCAGCGCGGGCAGCAGAATGGCCACCAGCAGCGCGAGGGTCGCAACTACGAACAGCACCTCAATCAGCGTCATGCCGCGGCTGGTGGTCTCGTGGCCTGCTCGGCGCCCCTGGCCACCCCTTTGTCGGCGCGCCAGCATTCCGTCCAGTCGACGATCACCAGGTTGGTAGCGGCCGGCCTCCGTACCGGCCGTTGTGGCGTGAAGCCTCTCCGATCGCCAGATTACCCATCCGCTTAGGCCCCGGGAGCTCATGGCTGACCTCCCGGGCGGGCCGGCTCGGCGGCCAAACCCGGTTCCGGGGCGGTGCCGATGCCCATCTGCTCCAGTCGGCCGCGGGCCGTTGCCACCCGTTGGTGGTACCCCGGATTGCTCATTTCTGCCGCTACTAGCTGCTCGCTGATCTGAAGCAGCCATCGGTAGTAGTAAGCCGCGCGGGCCGGGTCTCGCCGGCGGCTCAGGTCCCCCAGTCGCAGCAGGCCTTCGGCTAGCCGGTCCTGCGCCTCCAGGTCGGTCAGGTTGGCGGCCGCCAGGTGTTCGTTGATGGCCAACGCCGCCAGGTATTGACCCAGCGCCTCTTCTTCCTGGCCGTCATCGACGGCACGGTCACCGAGCTTGAGCAGGGCGACGGCCAGTTGGGCCTGGGCCTGAATGGCGCGGGCGCGATCGGCGCTGGCTTTCTCGCGTTCGCTGCGTTGCGCCTCGTACATCCACGCGAGGGCCACCGCCAGCAGGCCGATGATCAGCAGAGCGGTGCCGGCCAATGCGGCCACGGCCTTGTAGCGGGCGAGTGCACGGGTGAGCACGGCGAACCGCGCCTCGCGACGGGCCTCGATCGGTTCACCCCGCAGGCGCCGGGCGAGGTCCTGCATGAACATGGCCACGTTGGGGTAACGCCGCTGCGGATCCTTGGCCAGGGCCTTGAGCAGAATCGTCTCCACCTCCTCGTCGATGGGACAGGGATCGGAGACGGCTTCGGCGGGCGGGCTGCCCGGCCAGGCCAACCGGATCGACGAGAAGAGTTGCGTCCCCTTTTGCCCCACGCGATGGATGCCCGCCTCCTGGGTCCATGCCTTGCGCGGCGGGGCAGGCGGCGTCTGGGCGATGTGGTTGAGGACTTCCGTGAGGGGGCCGGTGACCGGGTAAGGAAACGTGCCAGTGAGGATCTGGTACAGAATGACGCCCAGCGCGTACACATCGGTGCGGATGTCGACGGCGTCGTGACGGCCCATGGCCTGCTCAGGCGACATGTAGGGCAGCGTGCCGAAGATCTGGCCGGTCAGGGACAGGACTGTCTCGGCCGGCATAGCCGTCTGCTTGGCCAGACCGAAGTCCAGCACGCGCGGCGTGCCGGAAGCGTCCACGAGAATGTTCGAGGGCTTCAGGTCGCGGTGGATGACGCCGCGCTGGTGAGCGTAATTCACCGCGTCGCAGACCGACAGGAACAGCTCGAGCACCCCCTCCAGACCCAGGTGATGGTCCCAGGCATAGTGGTGCAGCGGCAGGCCCGCCACGTACTCCATCGCGTAATAGTGGACCCCCGCGGGCGTGATGCCCGAATCGCAGACACGGATGATGTTGGCGTGGTGCAGGCTGCGGGCCAGCTCGATCTCGCGGTCGAAGCGGCGGCGGCTGGCTTCGCTGGTCAAGGCGTTATCCTGGAACAACTTGAGCGCGATGGGCCGGCCGTTCGATTTCTGAATTGCCCGGCAGACAATGCCCTGGGCTCCCCGATGGATTTCCTCCTGGATCTCGTAACCAGCAATGCTGGCCGTCTCGACAGGCAGGGTTGCGGATGGGAGACCGCCTGATCGGGTTACCGGTCTCAGTGAACTGCCGTCACCCAGCGCCTCCTTCACTGTGGAGGCAAACTGCAAATTCGCCCGCCATTCCTCGTAGGCCTCGCGGCAGGCCGAACAGGAGGTGAGATGATCGCGCAGAGTTTCCGCATCCTGGGGCGTGGGCAGACCGCTGGCCAGGCGCTCGAGCTGTTCGTCGCTGGGGCACTCGTGCATCGGTACCCTGTTCCGAGGACGCGGTCCTCCACCCCGTTATTCCCGCCGGCGTCAGCCATCGGCCTCGATCTGCCGGTAAACTTCGCGCATTCGCGAGAGAATCCGGCGCTTGGCCTTGAAGACGGCATTGCGACTGATGCCCACTTCGGCGGCCACGCGGTTGGCGGGCCACTCCTTGAGCACGAACAGCTCAAATGCCTTCAGCGTGGCCGGTTCGACCAGGGCGGCCACCTGCTCGAGACAGGCCGCCACCAGCCCGCGCTGCCACTCGGCATCCCAGAGGGCGCTCATCTCGTCGTCGTCGGCCACCGTCTCGAAGAAGCGCGTCCTGTTATCGGGCTCAAAGCCGTGGCCACGCTGGTTGCGGCGGCGGATGTGGCGGATCTTGTTTTTGGCGATGGCAAACAGCCACGTGCGCAGGCGGGCCTTCTGGCGGTCGTAACTGCCTTGGCGATAAGCATCTGCAAACGCCAGCAGCGTGTCCTGGGCGGCGTCCTGGGCGTCCTCGTCGGTGAGTCCCAGCTGGCGGGCAAACGCGGTCAATACGGGGATGTAGCGGGCGCAGAACTCCGCCCAGATCCTTTCATTGCCCACTTCCCGGAGGGCATTGAGCAGGAAGGTATTCGTATCCGCGATCATCCCACACCCGCGTCATGAGTGGCCGGAACAGTCGCTTCCAGCGAAACGGCACACCGGTTCGGGCTCGGGCTGGGCGGTCCCGCGCTCTGAAAAAGAATACGCCCCAGCCAGGTGGCGGGTCAACCGGGGGGGCCGAACTGGGCGGTGACGAGGACTCCGACAGAGCCGAACTCGACAGGTTGCGGTGTGCAGGCCTGACCCTATCCATCCGGTCAGCCCCAAGCCTCGCGCGGCGATGAGGTCCTCGCTTCGCTGACGCAGTATAATCAGGCCGAGGTGTATCATGGTCCGAGCCATCAAAGATCGAGTGACAGTCGGAGCTGGCGGTCGTATCGAACTCGCCCGACCCGACTTGCCGGAAGGCACGCAAGCCGAGGTGATCATCCTTGTGGAGGAGCCCGCCGGAACTCAACCAGATGCTTCGCCAGATCGGAACATACGGCCTCTGACGAGTTTCATTGGCAAGTGCCGGGGCACCTACGGCAACACGCCGGAAGAAGCCGATCGCTACCTGCGGGAGCTGCGAGACGAATGGGACCGATGACGCTCGCGGAATTGCTGGTTGGCCCTTTCCGAGAGGGCAATCCGACCAAAGAGGCGGAGTGCTTTTCCATCGTCCAGAACCGCCCGGGATTGCAGGTGTATCCGATGGACCGGGACGTGCTCATCGAGGCTGCGCGACTGCGAGCATCCGGCAGCCTGAAGCTGCCGGACGCCCTCCATGTCGCCAGTGCCGTTCAGAGCGGCTGCGAGGTGTTGTTGACTAACGACCACCGACTGCGAACCGTGACCGCCATTCAAGTGGAGCTCCTCTCAGACGTGTTGGTCCGGTGAAGAGGAGAATACCGCTTGCTGGCCAAGGCCATCGGGGTGGACGAGCTTCCGCTCTACGCACGCGGTCAACTCGGCTCGTGGCTGGATCGGGCGTCCGTGGCGTGTGGAGATCTCTGGGACCGGTAATATCCTGCGCACGATCGAACCATGCGATTGCGTCTCACGAGCCCGGGCCCGGTAAGAAGATTGCTGCTGATTCTGCTCGTAGTCACTGCCTGTCTTTGTGTCACGACTTGGGGCAGGGGCAGGTGGGTGGGTGTCCGGATGGGGGGACCAAGCGGGACCGCATGCTATTGCTTTCTGGCCAGAGGCGCGCTTGGAGTAATCGTTCTGAATTCCGCTGCCGTCCCAGAGGGAAGCCGTAAGCGGGTGGACCGGTGGGAATACCTGGGGCCCACGAAGGTGCGTGTGCTTCATGGCGCATTGGGTGTGGACCTGTGCTCGTCCATGTGGCCGAGGAGGATTTACTCATTCCCTCCACAGCCATACGGGGATCCCTTGCGCCACTTCTCCAGCAATGTGACCATCGCGACACCGGCAGATGTGGTGAACCTGCGCTATTACGTCCTCCCCCTGTGGATACCCGTCGTCGGGCTCGGGGTCGCCGTGGTGTTCCTGATGGCAAGGGCCCGCAGGCAACACTATCGGCGGAAGCGGAGCGGCTTATGCCAGAACTGCGGGTACGACCTGGCGGGCAACACGTCTGGCGTTTGTCCCGAGTGCGGGATCGGCGAGGGTGGATAGTCCGGTATAAACGCTAATCGCCGGTCTGGTTGATCAGGAACAGCACGGCCATGCGGATGGCCAGGCCGTTGGAGACCTGGCGGAGAATGGAGCTGTTCGGGCCATCGGCCACGTCGCTGGCCAGTTCCACCCCGCGGTTGATGGGGCCGGGGTGCATGATCAAGACGTCGGGTTTGGCCCGCTTCAGACGCTCGCCTGTGAGTCCGAACAGCCGGACGTACTCCTGGATGCTGGGGAAAACCTGGCTGGAGATCCGCTCGTGCTGGACGCGCAGCATGTTGACCACGTCGGCCTCCTCCAGCACGGCGTCCAGGTCGTGGCTGATCCGCGCCCCCATGGACTCGAACGCCCGCGGCACCAGCGTGGTGGGTCCCACGAAGGTGACCTTGGCGCCCAGCTTGGTCAGGCCCCAGAAGTTCGAGCGGGCCACGCGCGAATGGGCGATGTCGCCGACGATGGCCACGTTGAGGCCCTCGATCCGACCCTTGCGTTCCTTGATGGTGAAGATGTCGATGAGGCCCTGCGTGGGATGCTCATGCTGGCCGTCGCCGGCGTTGACCACGTGGCGGTCGGTGCAGCGGGTGATGTAGTGGGGGGCCCCGGCCGCACTGTGCCGGATCACGAACGTGTCCACGCCCATGGCCTCGATGTTGCGCACCGTGTCGCGCAGCGACTCGCCCTTGCTGACCGACGACTTGGCGGCATTGAACTCCAGGACGTCGGCCGACAGTCGCTGCGCCGCCAGCGTGAAGCTCATTCGCGTGCGCGTCGAATCCTCGAAAAAGAGGTTGACCACCACGCGGCCGCGCAGCGCGGGAACCTTCTTGACGCTGCGGGTGGAGACTTCCTGGAAGCTCTCGGCCGTGCGCAGGATGAGGTTGAGCTCCTCGGCGCTGAGCTCCTCCAGGCCCAGCAGGTGCCGCCGGGTCCAGGTGGCCTCGGGCACAGGGTCGCGCGTCTCGCCTCCCGCGGGTTTCGCCGGCGTCGCGGGGGCGGCGGGCGGCGACTGTGGGCTCTGTGTTTGCGGACTCATCCGATGAGCACCTCGTCCACGCCGTCGGATTCCTGCAGGTGCACGGTCACGGCCGTGTCCGGCTGCGTCACCCGGATTCCGACAAAATCAGCCTGAATGGGCAGTTCCCGGCCCGTCCGGTCCACCAGCACGGCCAGCCGGATGGCCTGCGGCCGGCCCAGGTCCACCAGTGCGTCCAACGCGGAACGCACCGAGCGCCCCGTGTACAGCACGTCGTCCACCAGGATCACGTACAGCCCGTCGAGCCCGAAGTCGATCTCCGTGGCCCGGACTTGCGCCTGTGGGCCCAGCTCCGCGAGATCGTCCCGGTACAGCGTAATGTCCAGCGTTCCGTGCTGCACGGTGCGGACGCCCATCTTCTGAAGGGCGTCCATGAGCCGGGCCGCCAGCACCTCGCCGCGGCTGCGGATCCCGATGATCGCCACCGACACTTGCGGGGGCAGGCTCTCGCGGATCTCGCGGGCCAGCCGGTCCAGCGTCCCGGCGATTCCCTTTGCGTCCAGAAGCACGTCGGAAGATGCGGATGCCATAGTGCCCAAGAGCGTAGCCCATGTGGGCGGGCAGTTCAACTGTTGCTGTGGCCCCCGTCAGGAGGCGTTATACTGTCCGCAGAATGTTCCCGCCATTCGACGAGACCGGTTACCTGCCACCAGGTATCCACCCTGGAACGCTCGCCGAGATCCAGAGGCAATTCGGCGAGCAGTCTGAGATTCGGCGTGTACAGATGGAGTCGGTGAGATGGATGGCAGACCTGGCCCGTCGCGCGGGCGTCCATCGAGTCATTTTGAACGGCAGCTTCGCCACGGATATAATAGAACCGAACGATGTCGATTGTCTGCTGTTATTCCTGCCTGGCCGTCCGAGGAATCGGGCTGCCATCAGGGAGTTGCGTCGTGGTTTGCCATTCCTGGACATGAGGCTGGTGGGGCCGGACGAGTTTGATGAGTACGTGAGCGTAACGTTTGGCACCGATCGAGTCGGTGTTCCTAAAGGCATGATCGAGGTGATCGAGTGAGCCTGACCAACGAGCGAGAGTTGATGACTGCGCGGACCAAGCTCGCTCGCCTGGAAACCCGCTATGAATCCCTCCGCGCCGAAACCGGCGGAGACGAGGAACTCCGCGAGATGACTATGGATTCCCTTAAGCAGACCATCAACCAATTCAAGGAAGAAATAGCCCGCTATGAAGCCCGTCAGATCGTCGGGTGATGGAATCGATCAGCAACCGGGGCACCAGCCTGGCAAGCAATCGATCTCGGGTGACGATTCGCGCAATTTGGCGAAAGCCGCCCCATAAGACGACGGAGAATGTCCTATGAAGCGAGTCGGCATCGAACAAGCCACGCTGGATGCCTGTGTGCGCGAGGCCCAGAATGACCGTGTCCTCGTCACCCGTGGTGGTCTGCCAGTGGCCTTGGTTGTGGGTATTGAGGGACTGGATGAGGAACAGATCGGCCTTGGAAGCAGTGAGCAGTTCTGGAAGCTGATATCCGAACGAAGCAATCAACGATCTAATAACCGTGCCGAACTCGAGGAGCGGATAGAGAAGGGCAATTGATCGATCGTAGTCGCCCCCTCCGCGCCTCTGCGTGCTCAGCGAGCTCTGTGGCTCGATTCGCTCTCGTCCTGCCAGCGCCGAACCCAATGGATGCAAGCTGAAAACTCGTCGCAGCAGGGCGTGTGCCACTGCTCTGTGAGCAGTGTTGGCAGTCGGTGAGCAGTTTCGGGAGCAACAGGTCTGTAGTGTCCGATCACTGGCTGACACGGACACAGCAGTGGCACACCTTGCCAGGCTCTACGCCTTCGCATCGGTGAAGTGCCGCTCGATGGCATCGCAGATGAGGTGATACGCGATCTGGTGGATCTCCTGGATCCGGTCGCTGGATTCGTGATCCACGCACAGGCACTGATCGCACAGTGGCTGCAGCCGTCCTCCCGTTCGCCCCGTAAATCCGACCACCCATGCCCCGGCCGACTTGGCCGCGTGCACCGCCTCGATCACGTTCGGCGAGTTGCCCGAAGTGGACAGCGCCCAGACCACGTCGCCGGCCCGCACCAGGCCCTCGACCTGCCGCGTAAACACCTGGCCGAAGCCGCAGTCGTTGCCGATGGCCGTCAGGCAGGAAGAATCGGTGGTCAGGGCCAAGGCCGGCAGGGCTCGCCGCTCGCGCTTGAATCGCCCGATCAGTTCGGCCGCGATGTGCTGGGCGTCCGCTGCGCTTCCGCCGTTTCCCAACGTATAGATCCGGTGGCCGGCCTCCAGTGCCGAGATCATGGAGCGGGCGATCCGCCCGAGCAGCTCCGTCTGCTCGCGCATGCCGCGCGCCAGCCGCTCGTGTTCCTCCAGCCCGCTCGTGAACAGTTCGTTCATCAGCCGTTCCCGTTCCGAATGCGGTCGACCAGGTGAGTCGTGCTCACCCCGTCCACCAGCGGCAGAAGCACCACGCGCCCGCCGCGGTCTTCCACGTGTTCACGTCCGACGACGCCGCGCTCGGCCCAGTCCTCACCTTTCACCAGCACGTCCGGCGAAAGCTGCTCGATGATCCGCTGCGGCGTCGGCTCGTCGAACAGGACGACGTAATCCACGCTCTGCAGCGCCGCCAGCACCTCGGCCCGCTGGTCCTGCGGCACGATGGGCCGTCCGTGCCCCTTGCCTTGGGCCCGCACGGAAGCGTCCGAGTTCAGCCCGACCACCAGCACTTTGCCCAACTCGCGGCAGCGCTCCAGGAAGCGGATGTGTCCGACGTGCAGCAGGTCGTAGCAACCATTGGTGAAGACGACGCTCTCGCCGCGCTCGCGGCGGAGCCGCAGCTCGGCCTGCAACTGCTCGGCCGTGCGGATCTTGCCCGCCGCCAGCCCATCGCTGAGCCGCAGATCCGCGAGGAGTTCCTCGCGAGTGATCGGCACGCAGCCGAACTTCTCCACCTCCAGCCCGCCAGCCACGTTGGTCAGCCGAGCGGCCTCTTCCCAATTCGCCCCCGCCAGGACGGCCGCCGCCAGCATGGCCAGCACGGCGTCGCCCGCACCGGTATTGTCATACACCGATCTCGCACGGGTGGGCACCTGCACCGGTTCCTGGCCGCGAATGGCCAGCACTGAGCCCTCGCGGTCCACTGTGACCAGCAGCCCGCCCAGTGCGTAGTTCTCGATGAGCGCCGGTGCGTTCCGCTGGATGGAGGCCACGGAATCATCCTTGCACCCGGCGGCCATGCAGAACTCGGAGCGGTTGGGCGTCAGGATGGTCGCCCCGCGGTACTTGCCGTAGTCGCTGATCCGAGCCGGGTCCACGAGCACCGGCTTGCCGGATTTGGCCGCCGCCTGGATGATCCGCTGGCAGAGTCCCTCGGTGAGCAAGCCCTTGTCATAATCCTCCAGGCAGACGGCCGCCACGTCACGGACGGCCGCCACCGCCAGGTCCGCGAACCGCTGGGCTTCAGGTCCATCGAAGGGCCGAGTGATTTCCTCATCCACGCGCATGAGCTGTTGGCGATGCCGGTGCTGGGCCAGGCCCACCAGCCGCGTCTTGGTCGTCGTCGGCCGGTCGTGCAGGGCCACCAGACCGCGCGTATTGATCCGTTGAGTCTCCAGCAACGCCCGCACGCGGTGGCCTGCATCGTCCAGCCCGATCACCGAGCAACAGGCCACCTCTACGCCCAGCGCCCGCAGGTTGGCGGCCACGCTGCCCGCTCCGCCCACTCGCTCCTCCTCGCGCTGCTTGCGCAGCACCGGCACGGGGGCTTCCGGGCTGATCCGCTCGGCATCGCCGTAGATGTAACGGTCGAGGATCACGTCGCCGACCAGCAGCACGCGCTGACGGCCGAACGACGACACCAGTTCAATCAGGCGGGGAACCAATCACGTCTCCTGGGGAATTCACCTGGCCCCTGCGGGCCGTCGCCTTCCCGCATCTGTAGCGGCCGGCCTGGAGTGCCGGCCGTGGATGCTCATCACCTGCCCCGGCGAACCTGGGCACTGGCCAATCTTGCACGGACCGGACAACTGGACACAAGCAGCATCCTAAGACGCCGCCGGAAGGGGGTCAACGAAGCGGATCTTGGAGCGGGGGGCCGGACTGTCAGGGGCCGCAGCAACCGATCCCGCTCGCTCGCCAACCTTTTGTGTCCGGGTCGCTTCTTAGAAGCGTAGCTCTTGTTCCCTGAACCTGGGTGCCTGTCGGCGATAAACAAACCCGCGTCTGCTGCACGAGGTCACGCACTCGCTCGGCGGACGGACGCTCCAGACGGCCATTCACAAAAAGCACATACCTTCGTCAAGGGGCCGGGGTAGTCCCGGGGAGTCGCTGGAGTGCGGAGTCGCAGGCTTCTACGATCTGGGGGTTCGGGTAGTTGATCCGGATCCAGCGGCCCCGGACCTGCTCGATGATTTCTCTTGAGCGGGGGTCGCCGATCTGGCCCAGAGCGTAGACCCCGGAATACGTCTGCCGGTAGAACCGCCTGTGGTCGGTCTTGAAGGCGTTCGATGGCTCCCAGCCGGGCTGGGTAGTAGCCCATGCGAAGTGCCGATCGGCGTCCTCGAGAAGTTTAATCAGCCGCTTTACGCAGCCACGGTATCTGATATCTCCGAACAGCCTCAGGATGTCACTCTGGGTGAGCTCCTCGTGGATCTGATCGAAGACCGCCAGGAGGCACGGACCGGCGTCTTGTCCGCACTTGATGAGAGCTTTTCTTACGTCGTCCTGATCGTCGCATCGACTGAGGAAGTACGGCAGGAGCCGCTCCGCACGGCGGGCCGGATCGGGGTCCGTGATAATGCGCTGGACTTCCTGGTGCTGGAGATACCGCAGGGCACGGCGTCCGACCGCCGGGGTTTCCACGAGTTGCTGGCGCACCGCCTTTTCCGGATCGCTGGAAAGGTACGCCAGGAAGTAGGACTTGAGCGAGACGAACTGAAGGTCTTCCGGATCGTAGATGCCCAGCTTGTCCGGCGCGACCGGCCCCGCGCTGGTCGGCGGCGGTGGCTGCCTGCGGAGAAACCACAGGTGATCTTCGCGGGCGTCGGCGACCAGTGGCTCGAAGGATATACTGCTGTTGCCGGTGTCCATGATTTGGATGCTCTCGGGGGGGTACTTCCTGCCCAGGCCTTGAATGTTCATCCTGATAACCCCCTCGATTTTGAGTTGGCCACCTACCAGCGGATCGAGGCCGTGATGGATGACGATCGGCACTTCCTTCTGGTCGGTTTGCCCCTTCAGGACCTCGGTGACCGCCAGCGCAGCATGATGCTCCCAGCTCATCCCGCCGCTCGGCAGTTTTGGATGAGGGACATACTTGATCGTGCCGGGCCGAAGATGCCCGACGACGATCAACGCGGCTCGGCTGACCACCTCGTCGTCGCGGAAGGACCAGCGAAGCTCGCCATGCGCGGGCGACACCAAGGCCGTCAAGGGGAACACCAGGGCCAGTGTGAATGTGGTTCTCGGGTTTGCGCGAGTCGTCATCGCAGAGCTCCCTGACTTAGGGCAGTTCTTCTGAAGCCACGCAGCACATCTTTATGAATCTCAGCACCGTGAAGGGATGCAACTTCGCTCCTCGAGCCGCTCTCGGGCGAGGGAGCCGTGCGGCGTGAACGTTCGCCGATTGGTTTGGAGTTGCGTCCGACCCGAACGCGGTGAATAATCTCCCAACGGCCGGCGGTGTCCATCAGGCTGGAATTCCGCAATGACCTTTGGGGTGAAGATCCCATGAGCAGTCCATTACGGCGTCGCGAGCTGTTGCAGTGCCTGGGTGCCGGCATGGCCGGGGCCGCGTCCGTCGGGACCGCTCGGGCTGGTGAGACTGCCGCCACCCGGCCGGCGGTGGGCACGATCAAGGACCTGCCCACACGTAAGCTCGGGCGGATCGGCATCCGGGTGCCGGTGCTCAGCTTTGGGTCCGCGCCCATGGGGCATGCCTTCTATCGCGCCGAACCCTTCGAGGAAGTGACTCTGGCCGCTATCGAAGCGGGCATCACCTACATCGACACCGCCCCCGTCTACGACGTGGCCCAGGAGCGGCTCGGCCCCATCGTGGCCAAGCACCGCAAAGAGCTGTTCCTGGTCACCAAGAGCATGGGACGCACGCGCGATGACGTTCTGCGGGACATCGATAAGAGCCTCGCGCACCTGCAAACGGACCATGCCGATCTGGCCCACCTCCACAACATCGGCCAGCATGAAACGGAGCATCTTCTGGGCAAAGGCGGCGCACTGGAGGGCATGCTGGAGGCGAAGAAGCGCGGCTGGATCCGGCACATCGGCGGCAGCGGCCACCTGCGTCCGGCCCGCTTCCTGCCAGTGATTGAAACCGGCGAGATCGATCTGCTCATGCTGGCCATGAACTTCGTGGATCGCCACACCTATAACTTCGAGGAACGGGTGCTGCCTGCCGCCCGCAAGCACGGGTGTGCCATCGTCTGCATGAAAGTTCTCGGCGGGGTGACCGGAAGCTGGGACGGCTACAAGAAACGTCGCCCTGGCCGCCTGGTCAGCGACGAGTACCGGCAGATGGCGTTCGACTACGCGCTGAGCATCCCCGACGTGAGCACGCTGGTCGTGGGTATGAAGTCGCTCGAAGAGCTGCGCCTGATCATCGCGGCCGCCCGTGCTGCCAGGCCGCTGGATGGCGAACGTCTTGCCCAGGTCATCGCCAAAGGTAAGGAACTCGCCGCCGAGTGGGGCGAGCACTTCGGACCGGTCACCTGACGGTGCCTGACGGTTGACCCTGGGGGCTATCGCACCGATCCACCTGACCCGCATGTGTGCCAATGCTCTGTGAGCTTGCTGTTACCCACATCTTCTGCCTCAGCATTCGGCAGAAGTGCCGCTTCCATTCCCGCAGGGGCGGCGGTTGGTTTGATCCGTCCGATCGGTCTGATCCTCTGATCGGTCTGATCCGTCTGATCGGCCTGATTTTCTGATCGCCGGTTTCAGCCCCGCAGGGGCGGTAGTCAATAGCCGAGGTGCGTAAGCCCTCGGTTGGCGAGCGGTCTGATGGTGCGTCAAGCCCTGAAGGGGCGACAGAACCTGCTTACACAGCAGGGGCGCACGCATTTATCTCTCGTGTTTCATCAGAATTCACCATAGAGGCACGGAGATGTGAACCACGGATTGCACGGATCACACGGATTACACGGATAAGAGAATCAGCTCTATCTGTGCTATCCGTGCTATCCGTGGTTGAATCTACTCTGTGGCCTCTGCATCTCTGTGGTGAACTCCTGAGATGAATGGTTTTTCCTCGCTCTCGGCTGCAAAATCAAACAGGGTCCGCTCCGACGAGAAGCGGACCCTGCAAGTTGTCAGGATCGACAGAACCCGGCGGCCGCGTCACATCCGCTGCGGGGGCAGCGGCAGGATCGTTCGGAAGCCGACGTTGTTCTGGTGCACGTAGGGGTGCAGGGCGTCGCGCGACTCCACCCGGCAGTTCTCGATTGGGTTGGCAAATGATCCGCCGCGGACCACACGCCGGGCGCCGATGATCGGGCCGACGCGGGCTTCGCGGATATCCTTGGCGATCGGATTCGGGTAGTTTCGGTCGCCGAACGGAAGGTAGCCGCGCTGTAGCGTGCTGGGTGGATCCTCGTCGCTGGGATACGCGTAGCGGCCCGGATCGTACCAGTCCGCGCACCATTCCCACACATTGCCCGAGAGCTGGAAAATGCCGAAGGGGCTCACCCCGGCCGCGAAGTTCATGGCCGGAGCGGTGAACTCATACCCGTCGAAATCCGCACGGCCGGTCTGCGTGTTGGCCAGGTAGCGGGTCACGTCGCTCTGGGCATCGTTACCCCAGGGATAGATCCGCTGATCGTCACCGCGGGCGGCCGCCTCCCACTGGGCCTCGCTGGGCAGCACCTTGCGCGACCACAGCGAATACGCGTACGCATCCCACCAGGAGACGTTGCGCACCGGGTGATCATCGTTGTGGCACCGCGCCCAGTAGGCCAGGAACGCATCGCTGACATTCGCACAGTACCAGTCGGGCAAGCTGTGATGGGCTTGCGGCGAGACCCACCACCCGCCCAACTCGCATGAAGCGCATGCGCCGCAGGCTCCGCACGAGCTGCACGCGCCGCACATGCCCATTCCCCCGAGCGCAAGGCTCCCGCCCAGTCCGCGAACGCAGGTGGAGTCGCTCTTGGCTTTCTTGGGTTTGTAGTTCTCGAGGAAGCAGGCGAACTGCGCGTTGGTCACCTCGTGCAGATCCATGTAGAAGTGGTTAATCACCACCTCGCGCTGCGGCACCTCGTCCAGACCGATGCCGCCGCCCATGCGGAACGTGATCGACGGCACGTAAGCCATGATCATCCGGTCGCGCGTGCTCACGATGTAGCGCGGCCAGCCGTTGTAGTTGTCTTCCGGGTTGGCCGGATCGGAGTTCCCCTTGAGCGGGTAGAACCCCTCCGGCAACTCAACGCCGGGAGGCAACTGGACATCCAGATTGGCCAGCGGCAGCATCCGCTCCGACCGGCTGCATCCCATGCCCACGGCCAAAGCCAACAGGACCGTCACCAAGCCCGCACCCGACTTCGTGCGAAAAGTCATCCCTCAGTCCTCCGGGCCGACGTTGCCGCCGGCCGCTAGCATCCGCATCACGTTTCCGGTGCGCGCCCTGCAAGCCCAGGCCGCGATGTGCACCGGCTCCACAGGCCTTCCAACTCAGGGCATGGGCTCGCTGTAGCCGGCCAGTTCGCGACCGGGCTCGCCCCAGTGCATGTGCCGACCGCCCAGGCGCATCACCACCAGCACCTCACCGAGCTCGTCTGAAGTTTCCTCGGGGTCATCGTAAGGCTCGATCACTTCCTCCGTGGCCAGTACCAGCATGCCGCGGCGCACCAGTACGGTATCGCCACTCAGCAGCGTGCGCAGCCGGGTGAGCTTTCTCTCCAGGCGCTCGAGCTTCTGGGCCAACTCGACCCGCTCCTCCTGCCATGCGATGAATTTCCGGTCGGTGCGCCAGAAGTTGGCCATCTTATCGGTGACGTCCACCCGGAAGTCGAGGTAGGCGTTGCGGAACCGGGCTTCTGCGTACTCGAGCTTCCGCTCATAGACGGCCACGTCCTGCTCGGTTTCCCGAATCTCATGCTCGACCAGTTTGAGGTCGGCCACGAAGAACACCTTCTCGACCACGTCCCCCTGGCGGAGCCGCAGGATGTCATTTTCGTCGATAGCGGTTCTGAACGCCTCACCCCGGTAGGGGTAGATCTCCGGACCGATCACCTCGACGCGGCGGTAGTGCTCGGAAGGCAGCGAGATGGGCACGAACGCCCGCCGTTGGAAGAGCCTCGCGAACTCCGCGTTGGCGTGCTCGACCTGCAGCTCGCCGTAGACGCTGACCGGCCCCAGTCCCTCGGCGGCCGTGTACTTGAACTCGTACGTGCCGGGCGACAGGTTGAACACGCTGAATTCTTCGGGCGTGTACTCCAGGCGCTGCCCGTAAGGGCCGTACTGGCCCACCTGGTGAACGCGGGGCTGGCAGTCCTTGACGGTTACGCTCGCACCCGGCGGCGAGTAAAACTGAATCTGCGTCTTGCCCTGATCAGAGTAACCCGGTTCGAGGGCAGGATTGTGATGGCTGCAGCCGGCCAGGAATACGAACGCCACCCCCGCCGCCAGCGCCGCGCGAACTCCAACTCTGCGGCGAGTGCAACGGCAGCCACCGTCCCGTTCGAAAATGAACACTTCTGCAGCTCCTTTGTTGGGGATCACGCGTGCCCGGCCACGCGCAGCCAGGCGCTACTCCTACCGGAAGGTAACCGGTCCGTCTTGAGCCGGTCAGCTTGTCCACGGCCGGGAGCGGCCGCTTGTTGCTCCGCGTCGCCTGCTCGATGGAAGCGGAGGGCTAACACACTTTACCCGCTGAGCTTGGACTGTCAACTGGCTTATTCTTCGGAAGCGTCATTCATTCGCTCGATGTCCGCCCCCAGCATCCGCAGCCGCCGCTCGATCCGCTCGTATCCACGGTCTATGTGGTACACACGGTTAATCCGCGTCTCCCCCTTGGCCACCAGCCCGGCCAGCACCAGGGCGGCCGAAGCCCGCAAGTCCGAAGCCATCACCGGCGCGCCGATCAGCCGTTTGACGCCCTCTACGATGACCGTGGGGCCTTCCTTCCGCAGACGGGCGCCCAGCCGATTCAGCTCCGCGACGTGCATGAACCGGTCGGGGTAGATTTTTTCAGTGATAATGCTGTTTCCGTCGGCCAGGCACAACAAGGCCATGATCTGGGCCTGCAGATCCGTGGGGAACCCCGGGAACGGCTGGGAAGTCACTTCCACCGGCTCCAGTCTTCGCGAGCTGGAGACCACGATCTCGTTGTCCTCCCGCTCCACGTTAATTCCGATGTGTCGGAGCCGGTCCACCAGGGCCAGCAGGTGTTCCAGGCGGCAGTTCCGCAGGCGGATCTCGCCGTTGGTGATGGCCCCGGCGATCATAAAGGTGCCGGCCTCAATGCGGTCCGGAATGACCGTGTACTCGCAGCCGTTGAGGGACTTGACGCCCTCAATGATGATCCGGGGCGAACCCTGGCCGGTGATCTGAGCGCCGCACGCGTTCAGGAAATTGGCCAGATCGGTGACCTCCGGCTCGCAGGCAGCCGATTCGATCACCGTGCGCCCATCGGCCAACACGGCCGCCATCATCACGTTGGCCGTCCCGGTGACCGTCGATCCGAACGGGCCGCCTAAAAAGAGCTCGGCGCCGGTGAGTTTCTTGGCCTTCAGGAGAACGTCGCCGTTGATCAGATCGGCATCGGCGCCCAGTGATCGCATGCCCTCGACGTGCAGGTTGATCGGCCGGTCGCCAATCGCGCAGCCGCCGGGCATGCTGACCTGCGACTTGTGCCGCTTACCCAGCAAGGGCCCCATGACACAGACGCTGGCCCGCATGCGGCGGACCAGGTCATAGTCCGCGTGGCAGTTCATCTCGTCTTCGACCTTGAGCTGAAGGGTCCCGCCGGGTTCGCGGCGGGTGGAAACGCCCAGCTTGTTCAGCAGCAGCTCCATGGAACGTACGTCCGCGAGGTCGGGCACGCCGTGCAGCGTGACTTCGCCCTCACAGAGAATGCACGCCGCCATGATCGGCAGCGCCGCATTCTTGGCCCCGCTGATGTCCACCGTGCCCCGAAGCCGCTTGCCCCCGCTGATCAGGAAGTAATCCACCGCTGCGTCCTCGCTGGTCAGAACCGTCCATGGCCAATTGCGTCGCCATCACTGGCTCGCGGCCCGCATGATGAGCCGAAATCGGCTCGTTGGCAAGAGGTGCGACCACCCCGAAATGAGGGGGCCGTGACCCGAACGCCGCGCCATCAGAGCCCTGAGCGCGAGCGAGGGGGATTCGGTTGCTGCAGGGCCCCCGGCGGCTCGGCCCCTCGCTTTCACTTAGGGCTCTGAAGTGCCTCACCGCCTGACTTGCCCCAGGCCCTATCGCTAAGTCTTGGTAATCCGACACTTGCGTCGGCGGGGGGCAGCGCGTAGGATAAGGCCAGTGGCAGCCGGCGGCGCGGCCGGTGCCGCTCGCGTTCGGGCCATAGAGGATGTGTGGCGTCGGCTCTGCGCCGGACCGGCCGCAGGCGATCGCACTCCTTTTGAGGACAGGAGACCATTTCGCATGGAACTACCCCGCCGTGAGCGAGGGGATGAACTGCTTAAGCCCGGTGAACTGACCGCACTGCGGAAACGGCTGCGTGGGATGGCCGCCCGGCACGATCTGGCGACAGTCATCGCGTGCGCTTTCGACCACCGCACGCGCATGCTGCCTTTCATCTATGCCGATCTGAAGATGGCGCCCGCCGGCGTGCGGGCCATCGGCTCGGCCATGCTCGATTCAGGCTTCGAGAAGA
>BTUC01000032.1:0-7905 GCA_045863575.1 Phycisphaerae bacterium | reverse complement strand
CGCGCATCGTTTTGCAGCAATGGAACCCGAATTTTCGTCCGTCGGCCATGCGGCTGGACGGCCGGGTGCCGGATCTGTTCATGGTCTCGAGCATGCAGATCCACTCCACGCGCTGCAAGGAACTGATCTACGATGCCTGCGGCATCGATGCCGCCCACCGGCCGTTGATCATCGCCGGCGGCCCCAAGACCATCTATGAGCCCTGGGATGTCTTCAGCGCCGACCCCACCAACCGCTGGGGTGCGGACGTGGCCGTCACCGGCGAGGAGTACGTCCTGCTCAGCCTGCTGGAGGTGCTGCTGTCCATCCGCTCGCCCAAAGAGTCCATGCGCATGACCTTCATCCGGGCCCGCAACAGTGGCATGCTCGACGGGATCCCGGGGCTGGTCTACGCCCGTGGCGATGATGACGGTATTACCGAGGAGCTGGTTGATACTGGGATTCAGAGGCTTGTGGGGGATCTGGACGAACTGCCGCACCCCTCGCTGGGCTACAAGATCCTCGAGCCGCCCGGCCGTGGCGCCGCGCTGGGCGCGGCTCCGTTGGCCGCCGGGCTGGTCCGCAGGTACTCGCCGATCAGCTCGCTGGTGTTGACCTTTGGCTGCAAGTTCGCCTGTAACTACTGCCCCATTCCGGCCTACAACCAGCGCCAGCACCGGGTGAAAAGCGGCGAGCGCATCGCCGACGAAATGCACCGGCTGAATATTGAGTACGGCCTCAAATACTACTTCGGCGCAGATGACAACTTCTTCAACAATCACCAGCGCACGCTGAGCATCCTCGAGACGCTGGCTCGCACGAACTTCGATGGCGACCCCATCCGCAAGCGTGTGCGCTGGGCCACCGAGGTGACCGTGCACGACACGCTCGAGCTGCGCGAGCACCTGCCCCTGGTCCGACATGCAGGCGTGCGGGCCCTGTGGCTGGGTGTCGAGGATATGACCGCCACGCTGGTCAAGAAGGGCCAGAACGTGGACAAGACCTCGCAGGCCTTCCGCCTCCTGCAGAGCCACGGCATCAACCCGATGCCCATGATGATGCACCACGATTCGCAGCCGCTGTACACGCCGGGCAAACCTTACGGCCTGATCAACCAGGCCCGCCTGCTGCGCAAGGCCGGAGCCATCAGCCTCCAGGTGTTGATGATCACGCCGGCCACCGGCTCCAAGACCTACGAGGAAGGCTACAGCAGCGGCCTTGTGTACGAGAGCGTCGGCGGGCGGCGCGTCGAGCAACACATGCTGGACGCCAACTACGTCATCGCCTCGCGGCATCCGCGACCCTGGCGCAAGCAGTTCAACATCATGCTGGCTTACACGTACTTCTATAACCCGTTGCGCTTCCTCAAGGCCCTGGTGCGTCCCAAGAGCAAGCTGTACCTGGCCGACGCCGGCATGCAGGTCATCGGCATGATGGGGCTGGTGCGAACCATCCGGCGGACGCTGGGATGGGCCCTGCGCCTGCGCGGGGGCAGGATTGTGCGCCAGACGAAGCCGCCGGCCAGCAAGCTGCCCATGCGCAGCGTCAACGGCGGCGCCGCCAGCCACGCCTTGCCGGGCACTCCCGGCGGCTCGCTGGTGCAGCTCAACGTCCGCGCGGCTGCGACGCAGACGTCCGGCTGAAGGCTGCCACTGCTGTGTCAGCAGTGAAGGAAGAGGGAGACTAAGATTACGATCTGAACCTCCAGGAGTTATACCGATCCCAATCCCAATCCTAATCCTAATCCTAATCTCAATCTTAATCCCGCTGTCGCAGCTCCCCGAGCCGCATCAGGTTGCGTAAAGCGCGAGGTAGCCGCATTGGCCGCAGCGCATTCCCTGAATCCGGTAAATGCGATCTGAAGGCTGGTCCGCCAGGCCCTGCGCAAAGGCTTTGATCGGATTCGCCGAAGCCGGCGCGCCGGGCACGATGAACACCAGTTTTGAGCCTTCCGATGCAACCGCCGGGTTGCCGATCAGCCCCAGTACCGTGGTCACTCCTGATTCCATCCGCCCGCCGCACTTGCCACAGATGTCCGTCATGGGGATTTCTCCAGAGCTGCCGTAAGCCATCAACCGGCTGTCGGCCGATCCCGCTAGCGTGTGGCACCGGTTTCCAACCGGTGTGCTCACTGCTCTGCGGGCAGAGGAGCAGAATGTGATTAAGATTAGGATTTAAGATTAAGATTAGGATTAGAACTTCAAAGAGTGTTCGTGATCTTGATCTTACTCCTGTTGTTTCTTTGCCGTCAGAGTTAAGCCCACGTCGATATTCTGCCCACCGCCCGCCTGGTGACAGTGCACCGCGATCACGTTTTTCCCTGCGCGTAGCGCCTGCTTCGCTTCGGCATCCAGCGGAATCCCCACATAACGGGTGACATGACCCTCCCGCGACAAGACCTTCCGGCCATTGACGTACAACTCGAAGTCTTCGTCGTGATACACCCTCCACTCGCCGCCGACGATGCTCGCCGGGTCGGGCAGCTCGATTTCGGTGCGCAGCCAGATGTCGCTGTTTTTCCAGCGGGTTCCGATGATGCTGTTGGGGGTTTCCGGCTGACCGAAGCCACCCTTGCCCGATTTCCACGAGGAGTCGTCGAACCCCTGCTTCATCCAGTCGTCAGGCGGCTTGCTCATCGCGTAACGCCAGGTGTGCCCGCCATTTTCGGCCGAGGGGATGACCACCTTGCGCTGAGTCATGAGCCGGTTGACGGCCACCGGATCATTCGACGCATAGTCCGCCGGCAGCCCGTGTGGCTTGCTGAAGGCCAGGGTCACCGTTGGATCCACCGGGTGCGCTCCCAGCCGATCGCCGAAGATGGCCAGCCCACCCTTGTGTGGGGCATCCTGCGGGACTTCGAAGCGCAGCGTGATCCGGCCTTTCTCCGACCGCTCGAGCATCCGGCGGAGCTGTTCGCCCGAGACCTCGAATGCCGGCATCTCGCCGTAGGACCCCGGGTGAAACTGGTGCACATGGGACAGCACGCCACGGGCGTCCGCCGGATCGTCAGGCAGCGTGTAATCGATGAACTTCACGCCGTTAATGCTGATGCGGATATCCGTCGGCCACTTGGTTACGTCGGTTTGTGGGTAATCCACCGTACGCTTGCGGGCCGGCCAGTCGAGTTTCTCGTCGCCGGCCTTGGCGGACATTTCGGCCTTCAACGTCAGTGAGGCCACGTCCTTGAGATCCAAATCGGCGGGCACCTTGAGTTCATATTCCAGGTATCCGCTACCCGGGGCCCACACCTTCTCGGCTGCGATGCCTTCGGACACTGGTGCGGGGGCTTCCCACTGCCATGCGGAGTAGTCGCTCGGCTCGAAGCGCAGGGCTGCATGCGTGATGGAGAGCGCCTCGATGCGCGGCGATGGACCCTGCAGCCAGACGTTCACGTAGTTGCGGGCCAGGACCGCATCGCCGTCGATCAGCTCGACCTGCAAGGCTCCCAACCGGCTCCCCTTCGTCTTGGCGGGCATGCGCAGGAAGATCGGCTCCTGCGTCGTTACCGCATAGGGCCGCCACTTGGCGGGGCGGACCTGCCAGTCGGCGGTGCTTTCCTCCAGCCCGGCGACACGGAAGCGCAGTCTGAGGTCCGCGGCATCACAGCCGGACCAGTGGCTGATGGCCACGGGCACGGTGGCCATGTCACCGGCCTTCAGCGTGAGGCAGGGCGGTACATCCAGCACGATGAAATCGAGCCCGTTGATGTCCTTGAGCGAGAAGCCGGGGTGCCAATGGTCGTAGTGGTACTCCTTCGGTGAGCGGTCGTAATTGACGAACCCGTTGTGCTCCCATTCGATGTCCGACAGCTCGGTATAGATGTACCCGCAGATCTTGTCGTGCTTGCGCAGCTCGTTGGTCAGGTACTTGAAGCACCAGGAGATGTCCTGGTCGCCCAGGCCGGCGCTGATCCCGCCGTACTCGCTGTTCATGAGCGGGTCGTTGCGCTGCTTGAAGCCCTTGGCGTAGTTGAACTCCGAGCCGGGATAGGTCTTGTCCACTACCCCCTGAATATGGGCCTTGGCCTTCTCGTAATCATTGATGTAGAAGTGCCAGGAGTTGATGTCCGTGATCACGTGGTCGTAGTTGCACGGCGAATTGTCCTCCACCGGCCGGGTGGGGTCGAGCTGCTTCGTGCGTTCGTAGATGCCGGCCACCCACTTCTGCCGCTGGGCGTCATAGCCACCCGGATTGTTGAGGCCCCAGGTCTCGTTGAAGTCCACCCAGGCGAAGATGGACGGGTGGTTGAAGTCGCGCCCGATCGCGGCCGCGAGCATCTCCTCGTACCAAGTGCGGGCCTGCGCGTTGTGCTCCCAGAAGTTGGGGATGTCCTGCATGATCAGCACGCCGAGCTTGTCGGCCCAGTACAGCTCGCGCGGCACCGGCGTCTTGATGTGGATGCGCAGCATGTTGATGCCGATGCGTTTGCACAGCTCGTAGTCGCCGCGCACAGTGGCGTCGTCGGGATACTGATAGATGCCGTCCGGGTGGAACGACTGGTGCAGCGCCCCGGCCAGGTAGATGGGCTTGCCGTTCAGGCAGATGTACTGGTACTCACGGCCGGGGGCCTTGGCGATCGAAACCTCGCGCAGGCCGAAGTAGCTGTCCACGACGTCCATCGTTTTCCCGTCCCTGCGCAGCTCAAAACGCACCGGGTAGAGCTTCGGCGAATCGGGGGTCCAGAGCTTCGGATTGGGGATGGCTACCCTCGCGGGAACCGTGGCCCTGTTCTCCGTCCCAGTGCCGGCGAAAGCCCAGTCGGACGACTCAAACTCGCTGTCCGGGCTGCTGGCGGTGATCCGGTCGCCCTTGGCCAGGCCCCTGTATTCGAGGTGGCAGATCACCAGGCCATCCGCAATGCTCGGCAGCGTCTGGAGAGTGCGCAGGTGCGACCTGCCGCGTGACTCGAGATAGACCGTCTGCCAGATGCCACTGGTCCGCGTGTACCAGCCGACCTGCTTGCCGGTCGGCTGATGGGGATCGGTGATGTCCTTGACGCGAATGGCGATGGTGATCTGCTCACCGGGCTTGGCGAACTCGGACAGTTCCACCTCAAACGGTACGTAGCCGCCCACGTGCGTGGGGCCTGGGTTGGGGCCGGCCTTCTGGCCGTTGATCCAGACGGTCGCTTCCCAATCGCAGGCGCCCACGATGAGCCAGGCATCCTTGCCCTTCCATCCCTCGCCATCGGGAATGGTCACCTCGCGAGAGTACCAGGCGACGCCTTTGTACTCCGTATCACCGATCCCGCTCAGCTTGCTCTCCCAGGGGAACGGAACGGTGATCTTTCGGGAGAACTCGTGACGGCCTGGATTGAACCACTGCTCCTTCTCGCCCAGGTCCTGCGGGTCAAAATCGAAGCCCCACTCGCCGTTGAGGTTCAGCCACGCCGGCCGTTGGAAATCCGGTCGCGGGTGCTCCGGCCAGGGGACCGAATCGGCGGCCATGACCGGAGTGCAGGCCCCCAGAACGATGCTGATAAAAAGACGTGTGTAGCGCATCGCCGAATGGTACCGATTGCACGTTCTTCCGCCAAGCCGGCTGTACGTGCTTCCGCCAAGCCGGCGGTTGGGTTAACATGCCGCCGTCGCCATAGGGCTGCGATGAAAACTGTAAGGCATCGGCGTGTCAAACGCGTCCTTCACCAAGGCGGACAGGACTCCCCCCTGTAACAGGGGGACGCACTCGACTTTCCCTGTAAAAGGGGATGCAATTAACTTCTCCCTTTGAGGGGGGGGTTAGGGGGTGGACTGGTGAAAGGCACACGGCTCGATGCGGCCGCGCGGGCTGAAGACCCGCGGCTCTTTGGAGGTGAGTATGATCCGCGTTGGAATCATCGGCGCCGGCTTCATCGGCCGGAATCACTTCAACCAATACGAGAAGATGAAGGCCCGCGCCCCGGTCGTGGCCCTGTGCGACAAGGATGCCGACCGTCGTGCGGGGGATTGGTCCAAGGTGCTGGGCAACCTGGCCGATGACAAGGGCAGCAAGCGCGACCTGGGCAATATCCGGCCGTACACCGAATGGCAGGAACTGCTCGCCGATCCGCAAATCGACCTGGTGGACATCTGCGCCCCGACTTTCCTGCACCGCGACATCACAGTCGCCGCCCTGAAGGCCGGCAAGCACGTGCTCTGCGAGAAACCGATGGCTCTCTCGGTCGAGGCGTGCGACGAGATGATCGCCGCCGCCCGGCAATCGGGCCGGAAGCTCATGATCGCTCAGTGCATCCGTTTCTGGCCCGAGTACGTCTACCTCAAACGCTGCCACGACAGCGGTGAGTACGGCCGTCTGCGCGCGTTGAGCCTCCGCCGCCAGGCGGGCACACCGGACTACTCCCTGGGCAACTGGATCGTGAACCCCGAGCTTTCCGGCGGGGCCGTCCTCGATCTGCACGTGCACGACGTGGACTTCGTGCTGCACCTGTTCGGCAAGCCCGATTCCGTCGTGGCCCAGGGCTATCAGCGGCCCGGCGGGGGGGTGGACCGCGTTCACGCCCAGTGGTTCTACCCGGTTGCGGACCGCGTGACCCAGCTCGAGGGGGCCTGGGACCTGCCCATGGGCTACAAGTTCAACATGGGGTTCACGGCCGTCTTCGAGAATGCGGCCATCGTCTACGACATGAACCCGGACGTGCCGCTGACGGTGTACCGCCCCAAGGCCGAACCGCTGCGCCCGGAATTGCCTGCGAGGGACGCGTATTACGGCGAGATTGAGCATCTGCTCGACTGCATCGAGACGGGCAAGGATCCCAGCATCAGCACGCCGCAGGAAAGCCGCGACGCCGTGGCCATCGCCTTGGCAGAAAAGGAAAGTGCGCTGAGTGGTAAGAGGGTAGAGATGGCGTGAAGCTGGTTGTCAGTAGTCAGTGGTGAGTGGTCAGTAGTCGGGTCAGTGGTCCTTTTGTCAGTTGTGGGGCACCAGTTTTGAACCGGTGGATCTGTGTCTGACAGTGTGGCCCCGGTTTTGAACCGGTGAGCCTTGGCCAGTGGCTCGTGTCTGCGGGGCCCTGGGGTCCATCATGAGGAGATATGGGCACATCCAGCGGTGAGCTGAAGCGCGTGGCCGGGCGGGCGGCCGCAGACCTGGTGATCGACGGAATGGCCGTCGGGCTCGGGTCGGGGTCCACGCTCGTGCATGTCATCCACCGGTTGGGGGAACGCGTCCGCGACGAGGGGCTGCGCATCACCGGCGTGGCCACCTCCTTCGAGTCGCGGTCGCTGGCCCGGGAGATGGGCATTCCGCTGCGCGAGCCCATGGACACGGCCGAGCTGGATCTGGCCCTTGACGGCGCGGATGAAGTGGACCCGGCCGGCCACCACCTCAAAGGTGCCGGCGCGGCCCAGGTGCTGGAGAAGATCGTCGCCTCCATGGCTCGTCGGTATGTCCTCGTCGTGGATGAGAGCAAGCTCGTCGCCCGGCTGGGCCTCAAGCGCCCCGTGGTCCTGGACGTGGCCACCCCGGCCCTGGCGTACGTCCTGCGCCGCATAGACAGGTTGGGCGGCCAGGCGACCCCCAGAACCGGCTCAGGCAAGATCGGCCCGGTCATCTCCGACCAAGGCCATATCGTGGTGGACGCCCGCTTCGACGGGATCGACGACCCGCCCGGCCTCTGCACCGCCCTGGACGCCATCCCCGGCCTCGTCGGCCACGGCCTGTTCGTCAATCTTGCCACCGCCATGGTCGTCGCCCGCCAAGGCCCCGGCGGCCCTGAGGCCGACCTGGTCGAGTTCACCTGAGAACCCCCTTGCTAGATGCCCGCGAGCCGATTAGGATAGTCCGGACATCCAGGGCGTTTAGCTCAGTTGGCTAGAGCGTACGGATCACACCCGTAAGGTCACAGGTTCGAGTCCTGTAACGCCCATCGATATAACCACTTGCAAACACGCCACTTCTGCACTACACTTTTCCGCGTAGGAAGTAACG
>BTUC01000031.1:0-27657 GCA_045863575.1 Phycisphaerae bacterium | reverse complement strand
CTGGTCTTCCAGCTTGAGGGCATCGGCCTTGTCCGTGTTGAGCTGGGTGAGGATCGCCGCGTATTCCTTGTTGGTCTTTGAGCGGTTGAGGGCCTCGCGCAGTTTGGTCAGGTGGGCGTCGTGGGTCTTGCGGTCAAGTTCCAGTCGGTCGGCATCGGACTGAGCCTGGCGGCCGAGCTCATGGGCATCTGCGATCTGACGTTCGATAGTGGCGATCTTTCTCTGGTGGCTCTGGGCGGCCCGTCGCTTGGACTCGACCTGTTCGCGAGTCGACCGAAGTTGGTTTTCAATTTCCTGCAACCGCAGCAGAGCTTCGAGCGTTGCTCCCATGCCTGTGTATCCCATTGGCCGGTCACCTGGCACCGGCCCGAGCTCACTTGTCAATCGCCGACCCCGGCCGGAAGTCTCACGAAGGCTTCCGCCGTGAGTCCACGTCCTTTCCAGCAAAAGGCTGGGCGCAATTATGGGGGCATCCGGCGGTACATGCAAGCCCATCAGCTTGTTCCGCCTGCTCCCGGGGCGTATGCTGCAGATATGAACACCCGCGAAAAATGGGATTTGGCTGGTCTTAGGGAGCTGAAGCGGCAGGGGCGCAAATTCAGTGTCCTGACCTGCTACGACGCGCCCACGGCACAGCTCATGCAGAGCTCGGGCGTCGACATGCTGTTGGTGGGGGATACGGCCGGGGAAGTGCTGCTGGGCCTGGAGAGCACGCGGGGCACTCCCGTTGAATACATGCTGGCCATCACGGCCGCCGTCCGACGGGGCGCTCCCTGCACGTTCGTGATGGCGGACTTGCCCTACGCTTGCCGCCAGGAGGGAGACCAGGCGGCAGTGGCGTGGTGCCGGCGCTTCATCGAGGAGACAGGCTGCGACGCAGTTAAAGTGGAGGTGACGCCCGAGCAGACGGGGCTCATCGCCGGGCTGCGCGCGGCCGGGGTGCCATCTGTCGCCCACCTGGGCCTGTTGCCTCAGACCGCGGAGTTGACCGGCGGATACCGGGCCCAGGGTCGCGATGCGGAGGGGGCACTCGCCTTGATGGAGTGTGCCCGGCAGATGGAATCGGCCGGGGCGGATCTGCTGCTGTTGGAAGCGGTGGCCAGCGAGGTGGCCGCAGAGATCACCGCGCACAGCACGGTGCCGGTGATCGGCTGCGTCGCCGGCCCGCACTGCGACGGGACGGTGGTCGTGCTTCACGACATGCTGGGCATCGACGTGGGTCATCCGCCGCGGGCCGTGAAGCAGTACGGAGACCTGACGGCCGCCTTGCAGGCGGCCTTTGCCGCTTATGCACGCGATGTGCGCGATGGGATCTTCCCGGACGAAGCCACCTCCATCCACATGCGGTCAGGCGAATTCGACCGGTTGGCGGTCCTGACGGAGGGAGCCTGATGCGCCTCTCCATCGTCACGCCGTGTTACAACGAAGCCGCCAATATTGAGGAACTGCATCGTCAGCTTGCCCTGGTGGCCGACCAGATTCCGGGCGCGGTGGAGTTCGTGTTTGTGGATGACGGCAGCCGGGACGCGACGCTCGAGAAGCTGCGGCAGGTGGCCCGGGACGATCCGCGCGCTCGCGTGCTGAGCCTGTCCCGCAACTTCGGCCACCAGGCGGCGCTCTCGGCGGGCATGGACTTTGCCGCCGGTGATGCCGTGGTGGTCATGGACGCGGACCTTCAGCACCCGCCGGAGCTGATTCTGAAATTCATCGAGAAGTGGCAGGAGGGGTATGACCTGGTCTACGCCTATCGCGAAGGTGTTCCGCCGCGGATGGGCTACCGGTTCATCAATGCCCTGATGAAGGTGCGGGTACCGGCGGAAGCCGCGGACTTCCGCCTGATGGACCGGCGCGTGGTGGACGCTTTTCGGCGCATGCCGGAGCGGGCCCGCTTCATCCGGGGCATGATCAGTTGGCTGGGTTTCCGGCAGATCGGCTTAGGCTACCGGCAGAGGGATCGCTTCGCGGGCGAGCGGACGTATACCCTCCGTCAGACGGCGCGCATGGCGGTGAATGCCATCCTGGCCTTCTCGAGCGTGCCCTTGCGGGTTGCGTCCGTGCTGGGGTTGTGTACGCTGCTCGCGGGGCTGGCCTACGCGATGTACATCCTGTTTGCCAAGCTGGCCGGCTGGTACATCGAGCCCGGCTGGACCGCGCTGATGTTGACGGTCCTGGTTCTTGGCGGGGTACAACTGCTCTGCCTGGGCATCATCGCGGAATACATCGGGCGCATCTTCGAAGAAGTAAAACAGCGGCCGCTATACGTGGTGCGGGAGCATATCGCGCCGCCCGGCGTCGAGCCGGAGAGTCCGGGGATGAGCAGTCAGTTCATTGCGTGTCGGCCCGGCGCCGCTGCCCAGGACGCGATGCGAACGGTATGAGCACGGGCTTCAGGGTCAGCGACGGGCGTATTTGCATGTCGGAACCACAGGCAGATGCCGTACATGATCTGAGCGTGCTGATCGACGTCGCCCGCCGCATGAGCGAGACGTTCGAGCTGCAACCTTTGCTCGAGAGCATCGAGCAGGCGGGGCTCTCCGCGCTGGGTTGCGAGCGGGCCACGGTGTTTCTGTACGACCACGACCACGACGAGCTCTACAGCAAGGTGGCCACCGGAACCGACGAGATCCGGTTCCCCGCCCGTCTGGGCATCGCTGGTGAGGCGGCCCGGACGCGGAACGTCATTCATGTCCCCGACGCCTACGCGGACAGCCGATTCAACCCGGAGATTGACCGCCAGACCGGTTTCCGTACGCGCAACCTGCTGACCCTGCCTCTCATTGCTCCCGACGGGGAAGTGATGGGGGTACTCCAGGTCCTCAACAAGGCGGATGGCGGGGCCTTCACGGCCCACGACGAACTGCTGGCCCTGGCGCTGAGCGCCCTGACGGGTATTGCCATCAAGCGCCAGATCCTGCTGGACGCGGCGCGCGAAAAGGAGCGCCTGGAACGGGAGCTGGACATCGCCCGCCAGATCCAGCAGCAACTTCTTCCCAAGGAGAACCCGCGGCTGCCCGGCTTCGAGGTGGCGGGCTGGAACCGGCCGGCCGATCAGACGGGCGGGGATTTTTTCGACTTCTTCCCGGTGGGTGACGATCGGCTCGCCCTGATGGTGGCCGACGCCACGGGCCACGGCATCGGACCGGCTCTGATCATGGCCCAGTGCCGCGCCCTGCTGCGGGCGGTCGGCGGGCAGTGTGACCACCTGCCGGAGACGGCCCGACGGGTCAACAACCTGCTGCACGACGACCTGCCCGCGGACCGCTTCGTGACGGTGTTCTACGGCCTGCTGGATGCGGAACAACGGACGCTCTGCTATATTAGCGCCGGCCACGGCCCGCTGCTGCTGTTTCGCGCGGCGACCGGGGAGGTGAGCTTCTCCGGTGCGACCGGTCTGCCCATGGGCATCGTCCCGGACGCTGATATTCCCATGGCCGACCCGGTGCTGTTCGAGCCCGGTGACATGTTTGTTCTGCTGACCGACGGCTTCATTGAGTGGGTACGTCCGGATGGCCAGCAGTATGGCGAACAACGGTTGGCCGAGCTGGTGCGGCGCTGCCGTGAGCTGCCTGCCGAGCGCCTGATTGTGGAGCTTCACGAGGATGTGCTCCGGTTTGCGGAAGGCACACCCCAGGCGGATGATCTCACGGCCGTGGTGGTCAAGAGGACGAAAGTCAGTGATCAATAGTCACTTCGTCACTCGTCAGTCGTGGGGCCGGTTCACACGGAAACTGAAGCAACTGGCATAAAGACTCGGAGCAGCCATGGCTGAGAAGAAGCTGTACGGAATTTTCACGCCCAACATGGTGCCGCTGGATGAGCGGGGCCGGATCAACGAGCGCGAATTGCGCCGGATCGTCGACTGGCTCATCGAGAAGGGTATTACCGGGCTCTATCCCAACGGAAGTACCGGTGAGTTCACCCGGTTCAGCTTCGAAGAGCGCAAGCTGATCGTGCGCATCGTGACCGAGCAGGTGGCCGGCCGTGCATTCGTGCTCGCCGGTGCGGCAGAGGCAAACGTCCGCACCACGCTGGAAGCGGCCACCTATTACCACGAGCTGGGCTGCACCGCCGTCGCCATCGTGCCGCCGTTCTACTACAAGATCAGCCAGGAGGGGGTGTACGCCTACTTCGCAGAGATCGCGCGGGAGACACCGATCGACCTGACGCTGTACAACATTCCGCAATTCGCCAACGACATCGCCCACGACACGATTCGCCGCCTGGCCGAGGAATACCCCCGGATCATGGGGATTAAGGATTCCAGCCGGGATCTGCCGCGATTTCTCAACATGATGCACGACATCGCGCCCGTGCGGCCCGATTTCGTGTTTCTGATCGGCTGCGAGGAGATTCTGCTGCCGGTACTGCTGATGGGCGGCGACGGCGGCACGGTGGCCACCAGCGGCGTGGTTCCTGAGGTGGTGATGAAGCTGTATCATCTGGCCCGCGCCGGCCGGCTGGAAGAAGCCCGGGCCATTCAGTACAAGCTGCTGGACCTCATCCGGCTGATCATTTTCGGAGCGGACTTCCCGGAGGCCGTGCGGCAGGCGGTCGGACTGCGGGGCTTTGCGATGGGACGGGGTCGACAGCCACTCTCGGATGCCCAGCGATTCAACCTGGAGGAAGTCGGCCGGACAGTTCAATGCACGTTGTCCGAATTCGGGTTCACCGGTGAGCCGGTGGGGGGCTGTGCGCCGCTGCCGGTGAGCCGGCAGTCCGTGGAGCGAATCGTGCAGGAGGTCATCCGTGGGCTGCGTGCCGGAGCGTAGTCGGCGGGGGCACGGGGGCGGAGCAACGGACGTTCACATGATGGATAGCGTGGGAGTCATCGAGGTTCACGGGCTGTCGGCCACCCTGGTGGTCAGCGACGTGGCGGCCAAGGCGGCGCGGGTCAAGTTGGCCGGCGTCGAGATCAACGGCGCCGGCGGGGCGGTCATCAAGCTGACCGGTACCTCCGCGGACGTCCGCGCGGCCGTTCAGGCGGGTCAGGAGGCCGCGGAGCGAATGCATGCGGCCATTGGGCAGGTGGACTGGGCGCGGTACTCCCCGGAAGCGGATTTTCTCATTCACTCCCGTCAGGAGTACAACGCGGTGATCGAAGCGAACGATCACCTGTTGCCGGGGGCAATGCCGGCAACGGAGTCTTCGAAAGGAAAACAAGGCATCATGGCCAATCAGGACGCGATCGGATTGATCGAGACGCAAGGGTTCGTGGGGCTGCTGGAGGCCGCCGACGCCATGCTCAAGGCGGCCAACGTGCAGATCGCCGGCAAGGAGAAGATCGGCGCCGCCTACGTGACCGTCATCGTGCGCGGCGACGTCGCAGCGGTGAGGGCGGCCGTGGATGCCGGGCAGGCCGCCGTGGAGCGCGTGGGGGGCAAGCTCATCCTGGCCCACGTCATCGCGCGTCCCCATGCTGAACTGGCTGCGTTGCTGCCCCATTAGGTTTCGAGAGGTTTTGCTTCGGGAGGTTGTGCACATGCCGGGACAAAGTCGCGGAGTGAGTCGGCGGGAGTTTGTGAAGGGCATGGGGGCGGCGGTGGCGGCACCGATGGTTGTGCCGTCGACGCTGTTCGGCAGCGCCGAGCGCGCCGCGCCCAGTGAGCGGATCACCGTCGGGTTCATCGGCGTGGGGAAGATGGCCAATGACTATCACCTGCCCGAACTGCTCAAGTTCCCCGATGTCCAGGCCATTGCGGTGGCCGAGGTGGACACCAATCGCCGCAAGCATGCTCAGAAGCGCGTGGAGGATGCGTACGGTAAGCAGAGCGGATACAAGGGCTGTGCGGCATACAACGACTTCCGTGAGATGCTGGCCCGGGACGATCTGGATGCCGTGGTTATCGCCACGCCGGACCACTGGCACGCCTTGCCGCTGATCATGGCGTGCAAGGCCGGTAAGGACGTCTACTGCGAGAAGCCGCTGACGCTGACGCTGGCCGAGTCCCAGCGGTGCATCGAAGCGGCCCGCAAGTACGACCGGGTGGTCCAGACCGGCAGCCAGCAGCGCTCCAGCGTGTTCGGGCCGTTCCGGCAGGCGTGTGAGATCATCCGGAGTGGGCGGCTGGGCAAAATTCATCGCGTGACCGTCGGGGTGGGGGAAACGAGTCGGCCCTGCGACCTGAAGGGCGAGCCGATGGAGCCGGGGCTGGATTGGGATCTGTGGCTGGGTTACGCGCCCAAACGACCGTATAACTCGATTCTGGCTCCACGGGGCGTGCACACGCACTTCCCCGGTTGGCGGTCCTACCGGGAGTACGCTGGCGGCGGCGTCGGCGACATGGGGGCTCACCATTTCGACATCGCCCAGTGGGCCCTGGATATGGACGAATCCGGCCCCCGTAAGATCATCCCCCCGGAGAACGAGAAGGCCGAGTTCGGTGTAAAGCTGATCTATCCCAACGGCATCGAGATGGAGCACGTTCGCAACCCCGGCGGGTGCGTGTTCTTCGGCGAGAAGGGGAAGCTGCGTATCGACCGCGGCCATCTAAGCAGTGACCCGGAGTCGATCGCCAAGGAACCGCTGGGCGAGGATGACGTGCACCTGTACGAGTCGCCGGGGCACCACCGGGACTGGATCAACTGCATCAAGAACCGCAAACGTCCAATTGCTGACGTGGAGGTTGGGGCCCGAACGGCCGCGATCTGTCACCTGGTCAATCTGGCGTACTGGTACCGGCGCGAACTCAATTGGGACGCGGCCAAGTGGCGGTTCAAGGAGGACGAGGCGAACAAGTGGCTGGACCGGGAACGGCGGGAGCCGTGGGGCTTGCCGGCGGTTTGAGTCGGCCACAGAACTCGCTGAGACGCAGAGAGAACGGTGTTTCAGCGGTCAGCATTCAGCCCGGCGTACGACAGACGGGGCCGGCATCGCCGATCATGTGTGGACGTTGGAGGAGTTGAATCGGGCTACTGGGCTGAGGCCCGGTAACAGGCCAGTTTGAGACCGGCGAACCGTAGCATGCTTAGGCGAGGACCAGTTCTTTGGGGACGGCCTTTTTGACGGCCTTGCTGAAAGATACGCGGCGGGGCGGCTCAATTAGCGACGTAAGCTTTGATAGCCTCACAGGGGCGAGGATTTCGATTCCTAGAAGATCCCCAGAGGCATCGTAATCAGCCAACGTAACATCTCGCAGGATTTCCGTTGTTCTGGCAACTTTCCCATCGGCAAGCTTAATGTAGACGGCCTCAATAGTGCCGTCATCTCTCGTACTGACAGATATCTCGAATCCGATTGTTTTTGAAGTAGCCATTTGTCTCAGATCCAGAATGCAGTAACTACACGTATGAACGTCTCCTCTTCATCGACGATAACTGCCAGTTGCTTGCTACGGGAAATCCGTTTCTCGAGTCGCGTTCCCCCGTCTCTTTTCGCCGGACGCCGCTGATCAGGGTTCCGAATCACTTGATTCGCCTGATCCTGAGAAACTCCGCGCTGGTTCATACGCCGAGTCGCATGAATCTCGTAAAAGATCGGCTTGTCGACCCTTTTCATTATAGCACGGACTGGAGTAATACCTTCTGGGCATGTAACGAGTCAAGCATTGAGCTAAGCGAGCTTTCATGGCTTTCTTCTGGACAACGACGCACAAGTCAAACTTTACCGGTACCCAGCGATCAGCGGTCTGTTGACTCCCTCCTCCGGTACTCCGGGGGAGGGCCGGGGTGGGGGGTCTGCGCGCGTGGACGGCGAGTGAGTAACACGCCTGGTCACTGCTACCCATTCATCATTCCGCTGCCTCCTGGGCTGTGTGGGGGCGTAGCCGTTTCGGCGTGGGATTATCGGTGGTTGAATCGGGGCGGCAGGAGGGGATGGTGCCGACCGGGCGACGGCGCTGTCGATCCGAGCCATTTCGGAGGGTTGCAGGCCTGCCCGGGCCCCTTCGGGATTTCCGGTGGACCGGTCCTGCGGAGCGGATTGACCGGTCGCGCGAGGGCTCGAGGGCTGGCGACGGTGCCTGCGGATTGAAGGCCTGGAGATTTCGCGATATGATGGTATCCGCGCGCCTGCGCGTGCATCCTGTCGCGGAATTGACGCGGAAGAGTTGACTTGGTGGCTGGCCGCGAGCACGACGGTGAGCCCGCATCCCTGGGGAAAGATCATGTCTGTTGCACCTGGAAACTGCGTGCGCTTTGTGGCGTGGATGGCTCTGGCGTTGATGGTTAGGGGCGCCGGGGCGGACCCCATCGTCATTCCGGCCGGCCCCTTCTGGATGGGCCGTGACGTGCCCGATCCGATGAACTGCCCGGAGACCTGCTGGCACGACGACGAGATGGCCGGGCACTGGGTGGACCTTGACGAGTTCGCGATCGAGCCCTACGAGGTGACCAATGGTCAGTACGTGACCTTTCTGAACGCCGTGGGGGTGACGTCCGATAATGAGGGGCATGCATATATCGACGCGGACGACCCGGATATCCACATTCGCTTCCTGAACGGACAGTGGGAGGTCGATGCTGGGTGGGAGAGTCACCCGATGGTGGAGGTGTCCTGGCATGGGGCTCAGGCGTACTGCGCGTGGGTCGGTGGGCGTTTGCCCACCGAGGCGGAGTGGGAAAAGGCCGCCGGGTGGGACCCGGTGGCCGGCGCCAGCCGGTGGTATCCCTGGGGCGAGGAGTTCAGTTGCGTCGTGAGTTCCTGGCAGTGCAATGACCCTCCGACTACCCGCATCAGCACGAGGCCGGTGGGCACCTTCCCGGGGGGGGCCAGCGCGTACGGACTGTACGACATGGCCGGCAATGTGTGGGAATGGACCGGTGGCGGATACAGCTCCTACCCCGGTGTGCCGGAGTCGGCCGGCCCGTTCGAGGCGTTCTTCATGGCGGCGCAGCGTGGCGGGAGCTGGCGCAACACGTACTACAATCTTCGCAGCGTGGTCCGCAGCCCCGCACCGCCGGGCATCACCGAGGATAACGTTGGTTTCCGCGTGTGTTATTCCGACACTCATCCTTCGCCGCCGCCGGTGGTAGTCCCGCCGCGCGCGGTCTACGAGGAATGGGTCGAGGACTTCAGCACAAGCATCCCGCTGGCGGAAACCTACACCTGGTGGAGCTACGGGGGAGCCAGCTACGGCGTGGACACGACCAACGGCTGGATGGTCGCCAGGATGTTCAACAACTCGAATCCCAGCAACGTGGGCGGCGAGCACATGGGCATGATCCGCCGGGACACCGGTGATTTATTCGCGCCCGGGGACTACGTGGATATTACGGCACGGATCAAATATGACCGCGCGGACCGGGCGTACGCGCGGTCCTCGGTGGGGGTATCCTGGGGTGATACGCGTGGGGTCGTGCCGGGCGGGCGCGGCGCGGACGAGAATTTCGGCCATCCCTGGTACCTGGTGGCTAACAGCACGGACACGGCGAACACCTGGCACGAGGTAACCCTCGAACGCGTCCGCTGGGGTGAGGGGGCGCTGTGCATCGGTTTCGGACTGTGGGCTAACTTGAGCAACAAGGCTATCCCGCCCATCGTGGGCCAGCAGGGCATCTGGGTGGACTGGCTGCGCGTCCGGCATTCGCAGCCGTGGACGCCGGAGGCACTGGTCGATTTCTCCGCCGACGTGACCGAGGGCATTGCCCCGCAGCCGGTGCAGTTCTCGGACCACTCCCTGGTGGCCGGGGCCTCTGCCTGGTTGTGGGATTTCGGCGACGGTCAGACCAGCACGGAGCACGAGCCGCTGCACACCTATACGGAGCCGGGCGTTTACACCCTGCGGCTGACCGTGACGGGTACGGGCGGCACGTTGTACGCGCGCAAGATCGGCTACATCAAGGTGGTCGAAGAAAAAGTGGACTTCTCGGCGGACCTGCTCGGCGGCGGGGCGCCGCTGTCCGTGCAGTTCACGGATCTTTCGGAGGTGCGGGGCGCTTCCGCTTGGTTGTGGGATTTCGGCGATGGCCAGACCAGCACACAGCAGCATCCGGCACATGTCTACACCATGGAAGGTGCTTACAGCGTGCGTCTGACCGTCACCGGAGACGGGGGAGACCAAGCGGTGGAGAAGCCGGCGTTTATAACAGTGGCTACCCTGCCGAGCGTCGCATTCATCGGCGCGATGCCGTTCAACGCGGCCGACGTCGAGATCATCCAGCGTCTGCACGACATGAAACTGAGCGTTACGCAGTACCCTGATGAACCCGGGCAGCGCCCCAGCGCCGCCCAGATTGCGGCCACGCATGATCTGGTGATCGGGTCCTCAACGTTGTACGTCGGCTATGTCAATGGTGAGTTCCGCAACCAGGCGGTTCCGTTCCTGTACTGGGAACCAACTTTAAACACCGTGGCCCGGGAGGCGCTGTCGAGTATTGGTCTGTCCACCGGCGGCCAGACGCAGATCAACGTGGTAGACAACACGCATCCGATCATGGCCGGCGTGCCGCTGGGACCGGTCACGGTGACCACCGAGCCGAGCACCATGAGCTACGGCGCCGGTACGTTGGGATCGGGTGTGCGCGTGCTGGCCACCCACGTGAGCGATCCGAGCAGCCGGATGATCATGGTGGCCGAGCGCGGGGCGACGCTTGCGGATGGCGGGGCGGCCGCGCATCGGCGCATTTCACTCCATCTGCATAATTCGACGTGGTCAGTGAGCAATGACATCGGCCGTCTGATTTTCGAGAACGCCGTGGTCTATGCCCTGGGCGGCGTGGCGGCGGGCTTTTCGGCACAGACACTCACCGGCGATAGCCCACTGCAGGTGCAGTTCACGGATGAGTCCACCGGGCCGGTCACCTCGTGGTCGTGGGACTTCGGAGACGGCAGCACGAGCGGGCAACGGCATCCAGCCCACGTTTACGAAGTACCCGGCCGATACACCGTATCGCTCACCGTGCGCGGCATGGGCCAGCCCTCAACACTGAGGCGGCAGGACTACCTGCTGGTCGGGCCATTTGCTCCCGTTGATCTGGACACGGATGGTGACGTGGACGCTGACGATCTGGGGTCTTTCCAGGCCTGCGCTCGCGGTCCGGCGATTGCCCATGACGGCAGTGACCTGTGCGCGGCCGCCGATGTTGACGGCGACGGCGACGTCGATCAGAGCGATTTCGGGCGGTTGCAGGCTTGCTTCAACGGGGCCGGCGTGTGGGTGGATGCCGGCTGCGGGGCGCATCAGGCGATGGGCGCTCCTCCCGTTCATTAGTTCCGTGGCGGTCGTCGCCTCTGCCGGTAGCGCGTCATCGCACAGGTTCGCGGATCCGCGTTTAACGCATCAGCCTGACGCGGCATCCTGAACTGCGGTGGACGCTGCGACCCGCCAGGGCGTACAACCGCGCGCGGCGGCAGCGGGGCAACGCGGCCGACGAGCACCACGAGGGGCATCATGCGGCAGCCGTTCAGGTGGTTTGTCACTGGCCTCCTGGCCCTGGTCGTCGTGGCGGACGGATCCGGCGTGAAGGCCGCCGAGGTGTTGCCTCGGCAGGTTTCCACCTCGCGCCCGGAAGCTTCCGCGGACGTGCTTTCGGGTGCTGAGCGCGTGGCCGTCGACCGCTCTGTGGATCGTGCTCTGGGCTGGATCGCCGCGCGCCAGGAGCCGAGTGGGCGTTTTCCCTCCGTCGAGTCGGGCCAACCGGCCATTACCGCGCTGTGCGTACTGGCTTTCCTGTCGCGCGGGCATCTGCCGGAAGAGGGCCCTTATGGGCGGCAGATCACCCGGGCCATCGAGTACGTCCTCGACAGCCAGAACTCGGAGGGGATCTTCGCCCGCGGCGGCCCGATCAGCTCCCCGGCGACAGAGATCTGGTGGACTGCGTCGTACAACCATCCCATCAGCGGACTGATGCTCGCCGAGGTCCATGGGCAGGGCACCGGACCAATGGGTGGGCGCATTCGGCCCGCCGTCGAGGCGGCGCTGCGGGTGACGCTGAAGCGCCACGCAGAGTCGAAGCGCAACGCCGCGGACAAGGGCGGCTGGCGCTACCATCGTCGTCACCAGTCCAGTGACTCGGATCTGTCGGTCACCAGTTGGGAGCTGATGTTCCTGCGCTCCTGCCGCAACGCGGGCTTTGACGTGCCGGCGGGGCCGATCGATGAAGCGCTGGAATTCGTCGGACGATGCTACGACCCTCAGCGGCAGGTCTTCTGGTACGCCCTGCGGGGCCGCGAACACGTCACCACCCGGGCCATGACCGGCGCGGGGATTCTCTCACTGTCGCTGGCCGGCCGGCACAATACGCCGGAGGCGCGGAACGCGGCGGAATGGCTGCTGGAGCACCCGTTCGATGTTTACCTGGATCGCGTCGGTACAGTGGACCGCTACTTCTACGGCGCGTTCTATTGCAGCCATGCCATGTTTCAACTCGGTGGACACTACTGGAGCGCCTTCTTCCCAGTCATGAGCCGCACATTGGTTGAGAATCAGGCGTCGGACGGTTCCTGGGCGGCAGAAACGGGAGGGGACGCGAAATTCGGGAATGTGTACAGTACAGCCATGGCCGTCCTCGCGCTCAGCCCGCCTTATCAACTGCTGCCGATCTTCCAGCGATAGCGTCGTTTCCAGTTGCAGATTTCCCCGTGTCTGTGGCGGCCGCCTCTTCGGGTCGGACACTATGGAAGCTGCGAACTGGGGGGCGGACGAGCCGCGATGCGCGAGAGCCACAGGACGCCCACGGACGCCGAAGCCGGCTCAGAGTCGGGCCCGACCACCGCGGGAGGGGCAAATTCTTCGCTGACCGCGGACACGTCCTGGAGGTAGGAGAAGCGCACCAGGCCGAGGTACTGCTCAGGCCCGTCACCCCGGGCTTGCCACATCCGGATGTGCTGCACGAGGTCGGCTTCCAGGTCGATCATGTAATGAATGGTCAGTTCATCCCCATCGCGCCGGGGCTTCAGGACCACCTCGGCGGACCGGTCCGGCTCAGCAGAGCGGGTTTCATAGGGGATCCGCTCGACGGCCGCGTCGCGCCGGATCGTGTCGATCGTGTGAAAGCCCGTCCAGGGGCGGGACAGGCCGAGGAACAGGCTATGTCCGGTCAGGCGGCTCGTGTCGTCTGCGGAGTTGACCCCCAGGCGTGCTCCCCGGCCATCATCAACGGCCACCACCTGGCCGTCCAGCTTCAGTTCCAGCCAGGCGGGGTGAGTTTTGCTGGCCACATAGGTGAACGGCAAGCGCCCGCGGCCGGTCAGCTCCTTTTTGCCCAGGTGACCTTCGACCCGGAAGAAGGTCCATCCGCGCTGATGCATGGCGTCCCGATCATCCTGTATGGGCAGGCCGGTCGGGGCGGTGAACAGGGCCGGATCCTGGTCGGCATACTCATAGATGGTTTCCCACGGGCCCAGATATTCGAAGCGCCGGTCCATACGACGCGCGACGTAACCGGTCTGGGGGTCGCGCTGGTAAACCAGCCCCGGGCCATCGACCATGGCCCCGGAGGTCTCGCCCTCCATTTCGCGTATGAAGCCGCTGAGCGCATCCGAGTCAGTTGGCAGGACCCGGGTGGAGAGGCTGCCGCTGGTCAAGTGGGCGTCGTTGACGTAGGCGATGCGCTGACCGGAGTGAATGTAGTAGTTCGCGCTGCCATCCTCGATCCACCAGCAGAGTTTATTCTGCCGGGTGGGATCCCATCGCTGCATCCGGAAGAGAAACGGGCCGCCCACGCCTTCGGGGAACTGGTACCACTGCTCGTAGGCGCCCTGGCTGCGCGTCTGGCTGAAAGTGAGCGGCGCGCTCTGTGCGGAGAGTGATTGAATCACGAAGTGGATGCCCACGGGCCTGGGTGGCGCCGCGACCTGGCTCGCCGAATCTCCGGGCCACCAGACGGTCCAGGCAACCATGAGCAGAGCCGCGGCGAGGCCTGCGGTCAGCTTGGCTTTGAGGGTGAGCAGACCGGCGGCCATGCCTTCGCGGAGTGCCGCCGCGCTGACGGTGACCACCGCAGCAGAAGCTTCGGGCGCCAAGGTCACGTGCCCGAACGCCACCAGCGCGGCGCCCAGGGCGGTCTTGTCTACCCCCATGCGTTTGAGCCGGGCCAGGAGGGCCCGCTTGGCCTGGAAGAAGCTGACCCTGGCGTTCAGCTCCGTGCAGCCCAGTACGCCGGCGATCTGGCGGTGTGACATGTTTTCGTAGAACCGCAGGGCGAGCACCATGCGCTGGCGTTCGCGTAGTTTGCTCATGGCCTCCAGAGCGCGCTCGGCGAGCTCTGCGCGGCTGGCCTGTGCCATGCCGTCGGAAGGGTCGGCCACGCTGGCCCGCGGGACCTGCAAGTAGTCTTCCTCCATGTCGGACAGCGAGAACGTCTTGCGACGGGACTCGCGACGGAGGTGCTCCCGGATGCGGTTCGTGGCGATGGTAAACACCCACGGCCAGAAGCGCTCCGTGTTTTTCAAGGTGTCCAGCGATTGCCAGACGATCAGCGATATGTCCTGCACCACGTCTTCGGATCTTTCGTGGTCCAGCAGTACGCGACGGACGTATGGGTAGACGCGCTCCCGGACCGCTGCACCCAGGCCCTCGAGGCTGGGTCGGTCACCGGCGCGGGCGCGTTCGATCAGGTCGACGCCCAAGGAACTGGAGTTAGTCATCGACACATCATCTAGTCTATCCGGACTCCTCAAACTCCAATAGCCAGAATGACCGCCGACGAACGGCACCTAACCCCTGGCCGCAAATCCACCCAGCCCTCGCCGGCGGGCAGACGTGTCCCAGGGGCGGCCCGGGTCTCGCGTCCTTGCCGTCTTTGTACTTCTCTCTTCTCTGTCTGTTGCGCGTGGAGTCGGGCTCGTTAACGGGTGGGTGAAAGAATCAGGCCGGTGAGGGTGATCAGTCAACCTGCCCCGGAGGGGCGATCCAGTACCCCGGCGGGGTCGATCGCTCGCCACCGGCCCGTGTCGGCGGCAGGCCAGCCAGGAAATGCGGTCAATTCGGGGGCGCGGCGCTACAATAGGCCGTCTGCCAACGGCCGATGGGAGCCTGCTTCTCGGGCTCAGCAGTGGCCGGCGGCGGTTTATTGACAGCCGGGCCGGGTGCCTTATAATCGAAACCTGGGGCTCGGCGGGCTTGCGCGCCGGTGTTTTCCCCCTGGAGCGTAAGTTCATGGCTGAAGTGCTCTTAGACAACGTCACGAAGCTGTATCCGGGTGACGTGAAGGCCGTGGACAACCTGTCACTGGAGATTCGGGACCAGGAGTTCGTGGTGTTGGTAGGTCCCTCGGGTTGTGGCAAGAGCACGACCCTGCGGATGGTGGCGGGGCTCGAGGAAATCTCGGCCGGCGTCATCCGGATCGGTGGGCGGGTGGTCAATGATGTGCCCCCCAAGGACCGCGACATCGCCATGGTCTTTCAAAACTATGCCTTGTACCCGCACATGACGGTGTACAAGAACATGGCTTTCGCCCTGAAGCTGCGTGGCGTCGCGAAGGCCGAGATTGACGAAAAAGTCCGCTCCGCAGCTCGCATGCTGGGCATCGAAATGCTGCTGGACCGCAAGCCCAAGGCCTTGTCCGGCGGTCAGCGTCAGCGGGTTGCCCTGGGACGAGCGATCGTGCGGACGCCGAAAGCGTTCTTGTTTGATGAGCCGCTGAGCAATCTGGACGCCAAGCTCAGGGTGGAAATGCGGGCGGAGCTGAAGAAGCTCCATCGGCGGCTGGCCACCACGACGATTTACGTCACCCACGACCAGGAAGAAGCGATGACGCTGGGCGATCGGGTCGTGGTGATGAAGGACGGCGTCATTCAGCAGTGTGCCAGTCCGCTGGAGGTGTACGATCAACCGGTCAACCGGTTTGTGGCCGGCTTCGTAGGGACGCCCCCGATGAATTTTCTCGATGGGCGCGTCTTTGCAGAGAACGGCCAACTGTACTTCGACGAGGGATCGAATAAGTTGCGGCTGCCGGCACGCCTGCAACGGCACTTGGCCGGGCGGCTGAGTCAGAAGATGGTGCTGGGCATCCGGCCGGAGGCCCTGTCCGATTCGGGCGAGGGCCGGTTTGCCGGCACGGAGAACGTGTTGAACGCAACGGTATCGGTCGTAGAGCCGCTGGGCGACAAGATGGATTTGCACATCTCAACCCCGTCGCACGAGCACATCGTGTGCCGGGTTGATGCCCATCGCGGTCTCAAGGACGGGATGCAGTTGCCCGTGCATTTGAACATGGATCAGGTGCACGTTTTCGAGCCTGGAGACGAGGGTGTGAACGTCGGTCTGGACGGCTCCGGAGATCACGCCAGTGCGGCCTGAGTGGTTTGAGCACTGGTCGGGTCTGAATTGGGCACACCAGCCACGGATTGTGGGGAGGTTAGCGATGCGCTGACCAGGCATCCACCTTCGCATCCTGTGCGGCCGGTCCCTTGCCGGGGCGGCGGGCTCGAAAAGTGGGTTCACGATGTGTCCCACTTTTTTGTTTGTCAGAGGAAGACGTCATCATGAATGCGGAACTGGTTCGGATCGTCGACAGCATCTCCCGGGACAAGAACATCGACAAAGACTCGGTGTTTACGGATCTCGAGCAGGCCATGGTGTCGGCCATGCGCAAGGCATACGGCCAGACGGATGAGGTGGCCGTGGCCATCGATCGCTTGACGGGTGATATCTCGGCCAGCCGGAACGGCGCTCCCATTGAGATGCGCGAATTGGGTCGTATCGCCGCTCAGACCGCCAAGCAGGTCATGATTCAGAAGATCCGCGAGGCCGAACGCAGCAGCATTTTTGAGGATTTCTCCGAACGCAAGGGTACCATCGTGACCGGGACGGTCTCCCGCTTCGAGGGCGGGGCTCTGGTGGTGAACCTCGGCCGTGCGGAGGGCTTCCTGCCGAAAAGCGAGCAGATTCCCGGCGAAACCCACAACCCGGGCGAGCGCATCCGTTGCCTCATTCTGGACGTCCGCGAAGCGCCCCATCAGGTCAAGATCGTGTTGAGCCGCTCGCACCCGGATTTCATCCGCCGCCTGTTCGAGTTGGAGGTCCCCGAGGTGGCGGAGCGCATCATCGAGGTGCGGGCGCTGGCCCGGGAGGCCGGCTATCGGACGAAGATCGCCGTGTCTTCGATCGACTCGAAGGTGGATGCCGTGGGGGCGTGCGTGGGTGTTCGCGGGAGCCGGATCAAGAACATCGTGGCCGAGCTGGGCGGCGAGAAGATCGACATCGTGCGCTGGAACGAATCCTCGCAGATCCTGATCACCAACGGCCTGAAGCCGGCGGAAGTGTCGGAGACGGCCCTGTGCTTCGAGCTGGGTCGGGCGACGGTCGTCGTGCCCGAGGATCAGCTCTCTCTGGCCATCGGCAAGCGGGGGCAGAACGTGCGGCTGGCGGCCCGGCTGACCGGGTGGGACATCGATATCCTCACTCCCGCCGAATACAACAAGGGTCTGGACGACATGGAGCGCGTGCTTTCCCAGGTCGATGGCGTGGATTCTGAAAAGATCGAAAAGATGATGGCCATGGGCATCATCTCGCTGATGGATGTGGAAGAGGTCGGGACGGCGCCGTTGGTGAAGGACTTGGGGCTCAGCGAAGAGGTGGCTCAGCAGGTCGTCCAGGTTGCCGGCGTCGCGGCCAAGGAGATTGCCGCCCAGAAGGCGCAGCTGGCGGCCGAGCGGTCGGCCTCCGCTCAGGAGGAGCCCGCCGAAGGCGAAGCGAGCCTGAGCGAAACGACCGAGGGTGAGTCCGCCTCCGGCGAGGCCGAAGCCGTGCAGGTGGAGGCGGAAGCTGCGGCTGAGCCGGCGAACCAGGACGGGGAGCCGGCGGAAGAACAGCTTCCAGCGGAGGGGGAGGCCTCGGCTGAGCCGGTGGGTTCGGTTTCCGATGAGAGTCAGGCGGCGGCTGATCAGCCTGCTGAAGAGCAACCGCAGGTCTGACACAGGTGGCGGATCACGGGATTTATGTCTTGAGCCCGCTGTTTTGGGTGCGTGAAGGCTGAAGAATCAGAATGGGCGTGTCGGTCGGCGTTGCTCTCGCACTCAACGGGGACGACCTCGCAACGCATGACCCACGAGAACCGGCGGGCGGAAGGAGCTTTGGTGCAAGGGAGACTGGTTTTGGCGGATAAACTTCGAGTCCACACGCTAAGCAAAGAGCTGGGCGTCTCCAGCAAGGCGATCCTCGACAAGTGCAAGATGGAGGGGGTCGCCGGGGTGACGAACCACATGTCTACGCTCTCGGCGGGGCTCGCGGAGACAATTCGGGAGTGGTTCTCCGAAAGCGGGCATGGAACGGCCGTCGAGACGGCCGCGCCAGTGGACCTGGAGAAAGTGCGTACCCGGCGACGTTCCCGCAAGAAGAAAGAGGGCATCGAGGAGCACGAGGCGGATACGCAGGTTGAGGTTCTGACCGAGGACGAAGGGATCGAATCCGGCGCTGCGGTGGAGTTGCCGCTCGCGGAGCCCGAACCACCGGTCGCCGAGCCCGTCGCGGCTCCGGTTGAGCCTGGCGAGGAACCTGCCGAGGTGGTTCAGGAGCCTGCGGTGATCAGCGAGCCCATCGTTGAGGCCCCGGCGCCCCCGGCACCCGCCCCCGTCGAGGAAGCCCCGCCGGTTCCCAGCATCGCGGCCGAAGCGCCGTCGACAGCGCCGGCGGCCGCTGCTGCTTCACCTCCGGCAGCCGCTGCGCCGACTCCCAAGCTGGCCCCCGCCGGACCGCAGAACGTCCCTGCTCCTGCACAGATGAAGGGGCCCAGGGTAGTGGGTTATGCCCGTCCGGATCCGGTGGCCCGTCCGGCGCCGCGCTCATCGTTTCGTCCCGGACCCGGTGGGCCGGGTGGCGGTGGGGCGGGTGATCGCACGTCACCTCCGCCTCTGACGCCGCGCCGCGGGGTTCGCGGTCGTACCAAGGAGGAGGAAGAAGCCGAGCTGAAGAAGGCCAAGGCTCGCGCCAATCCGCGGCGCTCCTCCGGCTCGCTTTCGGAAGTGGGAGAACGGCTCAAGGAGTGGAATGACCGGGACCTGCTCGAGCGTCAGGAGCGATTGCAGGCGGCCAGCGGGCGGGGCATTCACGCCCGGCGGGCCCGCGAAGGCCGCAGTGACTCTCCGCACGTGGTGATCGCACCGCGCAAAACGAAGGCCGTGGTCAACGAGCCGATTATCATGCATGAGTTGACCGCTGCCACCGGAATTGGCATCAATCAGCTCTTTCACCGGTTCAAGAACGAGCACAACCTGCTGGTCAGCCGCAACTCGATCATCCCCAGCGACATCGCTCAGACGATCATGTTGGATTTCGGCGTGGAGCTCGAGGTCGTCAAGCCGAAGACCAAGTTCGAGCAGCTCCTGGAGCAGGTGGCCGCGATGGAACGCAAGAACCTCAAGCCCCGTCCGCCGGTGGTGACCATGCTCGGCCACGTCGACCATGGCAAGACCAGCCTGCTGGACGCGATCCGCAAGACGCAGGTGGCCGCGGGTGAGGCCGGCGGCATCACTCAGCACATCGGCGCCTATCGTGTCGAGCGTGAAGGGTTGTCCGTGACCTTTCTGGATACGCCGGGCCATGAGGCCTTCACTGCCATGCGGGCCCGCGGGGCGAACATGACCGACGTGGTCGTGCTGGTCGTGGCCGCAGACGACGGGGTCATGCCCCAGACGCTGGAGGCGATCAACCATGCGAAGGCGGCCAAGGTTAATATCGTTATCGCACTGAACAAGATCGATCTGCCCGGCGTGGATCTGAACAAGATCTACGGCCAGCTCGCCGAGGTGGGCCTGACGCCGACGGAATGGGGTGGCGATACCGACGTGATCAAGACCTCGGCGACCACCGGTGAGGGTGTGGATGAGCTGATCGCTCACCTGACCACGTTGTCGGAGTTGTTGGATCTGAAGGCGGATCCGACCTTGCCGGCCAATGGGACCGTCGTCGAGGCCCAGATGCAGACCGGTACGGGGCCTCTGGCCCGTGTACTGGTGCGCGAGGGGACGCTGCGGATCGGCGATTACATGATCTGTGGCCGGGCCGCCGGGCGCGTGCGCATGCTCCTGGACGACCGCGGCCGGCGCATCAAGGAAGTCGGCCCGGGCCTGCCCGGGCAGGTCTCCGGCTTGGAGGAAGTTCCCGACGCGGGCGATCCGTTCCATTGCGTGGACTCGCTCCAGCGTGCCAAGGAAATCGCCTCCGAGACGCGCGACACGCGTCGCCAGGAGTCATTGGCCAAGTTGGCCAAGCCCAAGACGTTGGACGAGCTGTTCCGCCAGCGCGAAGCGGGCGCGATTCCTGAGCTCAACCTCATCCTGCGGGCGGACATGCAGGGTTCGGTGGATGCGATCGTCAAGACGCTGGGCGACATTCCCAGCGATCAGGTGAAGCTGAACCTGTTGCACACCGGCATTGGAGCGGTGACGGAGAGCGACGTGGTCCTGGCCCAGGCCAGCGGCGCGCTGGTGGTCGGCTTCAGCGTCGCGGCCGAGCCGGCGGCGCAGCGGCTGGCGGATGTCGAGGGCGTTGACATCCGGCTCTACCGCATCATCTACGAAGTCGTGGACGATATCCGCAAGGCCCTGGAGGGCCTCCTGCCGCGCGAGCAGAACGAGGAGAATCGCGGCAAGGCGGTGGTGCGCGAGATCTTCCACGTTTCGCGCGTGGGCACGGTGGCCGGTTGCATGGTCACCGACGGTATCGTCGGCCGGTCGCACTATGTGCGCGTCATCCGCGACGGACAGATCGTCGTGCCGACGGCCGAGGACGTGAAACGCAAGCAGCATCGCGCCTTGGCGTCCTTGCGACGCTTCAAGGACGACGCCAAAGAAGTCCGCGCCGGTATGGAATGCGGCATGCGGATCCAGGACTTCGATGACGTGAAGCCGGGCGACGTGCTGGAGACCTATGAGGTAGTGGAGACGGCCCGGAAGCTCTAGCTGGCGGATGGAGAGCAGGACTGGTGGTCATCGGGGCGTTGAGTGTGCGGCTGGCTGTTTTCGGCTCGACCTCGCTGAAGGATAAGCGGCGGGCGGTCAAGAGCCTGAAGGAGCGGCTGTCCAGCCGGTTCAACGTGTCGGTTGCCGAGGTCGGCTCCCTGGATCACCGCCAGCAGGCGGAGCTGGGGGTCGCCCTGGTGGCCAACGATGCCCAGTTCGTCCGGAGCAGTCTGGACAAGATCGTGGATTACGTGCGGATGGACCGCGAGGCCGTGCTCGTCGATTACGACGTGGAGATTCTCTAGAAGCGGCTGCCATGAAGTACCGGCCGGAAAGAGTAGCAAATGTTGTGCGGTCGGTGGTCAGCGATGCGATCGCGACCAAGTTGAACGATCCGCGCATCGAGACGCTTTCGAGCGTGACGCGCGTGGAGGTGAGCCAGGACCTGGAGTACGCCAAGGTGTGGGTCAGCGTCATTGGCGAAGCGTCGTCCGGCCGGCGCACCGTGGCCGGCCTCCAGTCGGCAGCGGGGTATATTCAACGCCTGGTCGCGGGCGAGCTGCAGACCCGCACGACGCCACGGCTGACCTTCCATCTGGACGAGTCACTGAAGAAGGCGGCGGAGACGATCCGGATCATCGATGAGAGCATTGCCGAGGATGCCCGCCGGGCGGAGCACGCTCCGTCGCAGGATGAGCAGGAGGCTGACCACGCTTCCGGAGACGGCGCATGAAGCATGGCAGTGAATATGCCAAGGAGGTCAAGCGACTCTTCCGGCAGATGCTCAAACAATTCGGCAAGCCGGCCGTTCCCGAGCCCACGGATCCGATCGAGCAGTTGATCATCGGGATGCTGGCGGCGTGCACGACCGACGTGAAGGCCCAGGCTGCCTATCGCAAGCTGCGCGAGCAGATGGTGGACCTCAACGAGCTGCGGGTGACGCCGCCCATGGAGCTGGCCGAACTGTTGCGCGAGAGCGTGCCGCTGGCGCGGGACAAGGCTCAGCGGATCGTGGACGCGCTCAATGCCGTGCGCCGCCGGCAGGACAAGCTGGATCTCTCGTTTCTCAAGCAGCGGGGTCGGCGTGAGGCGCGCGATTATCTCGAAGCCCTGGACGGGGTGAACCGGGCGGCGGCGGCCTCGGTGGTTCTATACAGCCTCGGCGGGCATGCGATTCCGGTCGACGAGCTGACCGTCTACGTGCTTCGGCAGGAGGAAGTGGTCGATCCGCTCGCCGATCTTGCCGAGGTCCAGGCGTTTCTGGAACGGCATGTATCGGCGGCCGACGCACCGGTGTTCGCGGCTCTGCTTGGGCGCCATGTGGCCGCCAAGGGAGCCCGCGTGCCGTTGGAGCGGCTTAGGGAACTACTCAAGCCGCCGTCCCCGGCCAACGCCAGGCCGGCGGCAGGTCCGACCGCCAAGCCCACGGCCGGACAGGCCTCCAAGCCGGCAGCCCAGCCGGTTGAGAGCAAGAATGGCAAGCAGGCGAAGCCGGCTGTCGTCTCTCCTGCCGATTCCGACGGACAGAAGTCTTCCCGGAAATCAGGCACGACGGGTGCGCCGCCTTCGCCGCCGACCACCGCCCGGCCGGTGCGCGCGAAGAAGAAGTGATGTCTTGCACAGCCTCGGGTTCGGCGCCGCGCCGGATCCCCCCCGGCCGGGCGCGGGCCGCCATGGCCATCCAGGGGGCAATGATTTAATGGGCCGGTAAACTCAAGCCGGTTTGCCCGCGACAAGGAGTACATTGAATTGGGTGACCAGCGGATCCTGAAGATTGGCATTCCCAAAGGCAGCCTGTCCGAGTCAACCGTGGATCTCTTCACACGGGCGGGCTTCAACCTGAGCATCTCCTCGCGCGGCTACTATCCCTCTATCGACGATCCCGAGCTGCGCTGCATCATGTTCCGCGCCCAGGAAATGAGCCGCTATGTCGAGGACGGCGTGGTGGACGTCGGCCTCACCGGCCATGACTGGATCTGTGAGAACGGCAGCGATGTGCACGAGGTGTGCGAGCTGGTGTACTCCAAGGCGACGGCCCGGCCCGCCCGGTGGGTCCTGGCCGTCCCCAACGAATCCAAGGTCCACAAGCCGGAGGATCTGGACGGCGGGATCGTGGCCACTGAACTCGTCAGCGTGACCCGGCGCTACTTTGAGGGCAAGGGCATCAACGTCCGCATCGAGTTCAGCTGGGGCGCCACCGAGGTCAAGGCCCGACTGCTGGACGGAATCGTCGAGTTGACCGAGACAGGCTCCTCGTTGCGCGAAAACAACCTGCGGATTGTCGACGAGATCCTGACCTCGACCACCCGGCTGATCACCAACCGCACGGCCTACGCCGATTCCTGGAAGCGCGAGAAGATCGATTCGCTGGCCCTGCTGCTGCGCGGGGCGATCGAGGCCCGGGCCAAGGTGGGGCTCAAGCTCAATGTGGCCCGCAAGGATCTCGAGCAGGTGCTCTCCGTGCTGCCGGCGGAGCGCTCCCCGACGATTTCATCGCTGGCCGACGAAAACTTCGTGGCCGTCGAGGTCATCCTGGAGGCGGTCGTGGAGCGCCAGATCGTGCCGCGCCTGCAAAAGGCAGGGGCTTCCGGTATAATCGTGTATCCTCTAAATAAAGTTCTCCCATAGAGCGGCCGTCATGCAACATCAACGCACAGTCGAGCTGCACTTGCTCAGGCCGGGGCTGATCTCGGCCGCGGTATTAGGAGCGGCGCTGGCGGCGAATGCCCTCCTGATCGCCGGATGCGGCCAGACGGCGGCCCAGCCGCCGGTCACCACTGCGCCGGCCGGACCCCAGCTCGCCGGCGAGCTCGCCCCATTGCCGTTGCCCGCGGATTTCGACCGTGAACGGGCCATGCTCGCGCTCCCTCAGATTCCCGGTGATCCGCCCGCGCCCACGAAGGGGGATCCGGCCGCGGACGCCGAACTGCCTCGCCAGGCACTGCGCCGGATCGAGGAGGCCCGGCGGCTCTTTGCCGAGCAGCGCTTCAGCGAGACGATCACCGAATTGGAGCGGGCCCTCCGCTATAACGCCAACAGCCACGAAGCCCACCGGATGATGGCCTTGGCCTGCCTGCTGTCGGGCAGTATCGACTGTGCCCGCGCATCGGCCGAGCGGGCATTGGCGATTCAGCCCGACGACCTGGCCTGCCACTATGTGTTAGGCCGAGTGGCTGAGAAGGATGAAGCGCCTGAGAAAGCCATGCAGCGTTACCGCACGGCGCTCAAGTGCGAGGCATTGCCGGAGGACGCCCCCTATCGCGCGCTCACCCATTTTTACCTGGGCAATTTGCTTTATGAGGCCAGGTACTATGCGGCGGCCATCGAGCAGCTCAAGGCCTTTGAGGAAGGCTTGCGCGCGTTGGGTGAACAGGTCGAGCACCATCCGGAACTGGCGACCGTGGCCCGTGTACAGCGTGGCCCGGCGGCCATCCGGGTCGCCCGGGGCTTGGGCTTGCTGGGTGATTACGCCGCGGCTGCCGAAGCGCTGCGCATCGCCGCGGAGCAGTCACCCCAGGACACGTCCATCCGGGCCGAGCGCATCCGCATGCTGGCCCGGGCGAGCAGGATGGAAGAGGCCGCCCGAGAAGCCGAGCAGTTCGTTCGGGAAAGCGGTGCAGATCGTGAAGCCATCAGGCTCCTCCTCTCGGTGCACAGGCTGAGCGGCCATCCCGAACGCGGCGTGGCCGTGGTCGGCGAGATGGCTCGCCAGCATCCGGAAAACATGGAGCTTTGGCTCCTCTACGTGGACGCACTGGCCGCGGCGAAGCAGTTCGATCGGGCCGTTGTGGCCCTGGACGAGATGCTCACCCGGCACCCCGGCGCCGCCCAGGCACGTTGGCGGTTGATTCAGCTCACTCGTGAGCGTGGCCAGTGGGCTGCCTGGCTCAAGGCGTTGGCGGGACATTTGGCCGCCAGTCAGCCGGCGGACACGGAGCGGCTGGATGCGGAACTCGCCGGCGTGCCGGCCGAAACCGGCCAGCGGATTCTTCGGGCGGCGGAAAAGCCCGAAGGTACGGATCGGGCCCTGCTCCCCGAGCTGGCAGGAGAGCCGACCGCCCAAGCCGCGCTGGATAGCCTGTTGGGGCGGCTGGCCGTTCGCCTCGGACAGGATGAGCGGGCGCTGGCCCTTTACACCCGTGCGCTGGCCCAATCTCCCGGCTTCCTGCCCGCAGCCGCGGGCGCGTCCACCTGGCTGATCGAGCGGTGTCGCTGGGGCGAGGCCATCGAGACGCTGGAGTCCGCGCGCCGGAGTCGCACCGACCCCTCCGCTGAGCTCGAGCATCTGCTGGGGCGGGCCTGTGACGGCCTGGATCAGATCGAGAAGGCCGCCGCGCACTACGAGAAGGCGATCGAGCTGGATCGCTCCGACGCCAAGTCCATGCTGCTCCTCGGGCAGATGTACGACCGCGTGGGGCGGTCCGCAGAAGCTCGGCGTCAGTTCCAGGCGGCGGTGGCCGCGGCTCCCAACGACATGACAACCCGGGAGGCGCTGCTGCGACACCTGCTGCGGCCTCCCGTGACGGATCCGGACAAGACGCTGACCCGTGTGGCCGCGGAACTGGCGGACATGCGGCGGCTGGCGGCCAATGATCCCGCGACGATCCGATGTGGTGTTCTAGTGGCCAGGGCAACTGATACGCAGCAACCGGAGGAAAACCTGGATGCGCTGCGGCAGCTCGTGGAGGCGCATCCGGAGGAGGCCCAGTCCCGCGAGGATCTGGCCACCACACTGCTGGAGCTCCGCGACTACCAGGCGGCCCGAAAAGAAGCCGCCGAACTCCTGCGCCTCCACCCTTACTCGGCCGACGCCAACGAGCTGATGTCGCTGGCCCTGATGCGCCTGCTGGATCTCGAGGCGACGCAGCGCCAGTTGAGCCGGATGCTGGAGCTATACCCCAATCGCGAGCCATGGATTGTGAGCATGGGGCAGTTGAGGCTGATTCAGCAGGAATACGACGCGGCGATCGCGGCCTGGGAGCGGGTGCTGAAGATGGACCACACTGCCGATCGCCACCCGATCTACCGGCGGGCGCTTCAGGAAGTCTACCGAGAGGCTCACCGTTTCGATGAGGCACGCCGGATCGCGCAGCAGTGGATAGACGCCGGCACCGACGACGCACGTGAACTCAGCCGTTATCGCTGGTTCCTGCTGGCGGCGGATGCGGCCGCGGGCGACCTCTCGACCTATATCCGCCGTTGCCGCGAATGGCTCAAGGACGAAGAAAAGGGCCACCAGGTCTTTGGCTGGCTCCTGGGCGTGCGTACCTCGGAGCCGGGTGTGCTGGGCAGTATCACCGCACCCGCGGGGCTGGTGGGCGCCGGTCGTCACGATGAGGCCGCCTTACTGGTGCTCGAGCGGTTATCCGAATCGCCGGGAGACATCGAACTGGTCGCGCTGGTCATTGCGGTGCTACAAAATGCGGGCCGCTACGACCAAGCTATCGAGGTCGCCCGCGCCCAGGTGTCCGCAGCGGACACGCCGGACCGACGGATGATCTGGCTGGAATTGCTGCGCGAGTCGTATCACCGCGCCGGCCGCTATGACGAGGCCATCGCCACGGTCCGCGAATTCCAGCGGCTGCTGGGTGAGTCGGCGGCTCAACTTGACCGTGTGCTGGCGACCACCCTGTCCCAGGCGGGTCGCTTCGACGCCGCCGTGGCCGTGATCAACAAGCAGCTCGAACAGATTGAGGAACAGAAGGGCCGGCTCGAGATGGTGCGGGCGCGCGAGCAGAACGCTGGACGCCTGCGGCAGTTCGACGCTTACGGCGAACTGCTGCGCCGGCAGCAGACCGAGTGGCTGCGCTCGCTCTCCTATCTGTACCAGCGCGCCGGCCAGACCGAGGTGGCCGTTCAGCGGCTGCGCGACGCTCACCGGCTCAATCCGCGCGACGTGGGGATCAACAACGACCTGGGGTATACTCTGGCGGAAGCGGGCCGGGATCTGGATGAGGCCGAGCAGATGACGCGCATTGCGGTGGCCGAAGAGCTGCGCAACGCCGCCTACCAGGACAGCCTGGCCTGGGTTCTGTACAAGAAGGGTGATTTCCAGGGCGCCTATACCTGGCTGACGCGAGGCGCAGCCCTGGAGGACGGCCAGGATCCGGTGATCTTCGATCATCTGGGTGACGCCTGCTGGCGGCTGGGCCGCGAGGATGAGGCGGTCCGCAACTGGCAGCGCTCTGTAGAACTGCACGAGCGGCAAGCCGCGCAGGGCGAGGCGGACGTGGATCACCAGAAGATCGTCCAACAGGTGAAGGCCAAGCTCGAAGCGGTCAGGAAGGGCGGTAAGCCGGAGACGGCCAGCACGGCCGCCGAGACGCAGCCGGCCCCGTGAGCCAGATGGAGAGGATGAGAGAAGGGGCGATGGAGAGCAGGCCCACGACGCCGCCGGACATTTCTCTCCTTCTCTCGGTCGCTCCGTCTCTCCGTCCTGCTGCCGCGGGAGGCAAGCGCATCGGTAGGAGAAGAGCACAGGCAGGCTGCTGGGTAACGGAGACACACGATGGCGGGACACTCTCATTGGGCCAAGATCAAACGCAAGAAGGGCGTGACCGATGTGCGGCGCGGGCGACTGTGGAGTAAGCTGGCCCGCAACGTGATCGTGGCTGCACGCGCCGGCGGCGGCAAGCCCGAGGACAATCTTGCCCTGCGCTATGCGATCGACAAGGCCAAGGCCGCCAACATGCCGCGCGACACGATCGAGAACGCGATCAAGAAGGGCACCGGGGAACTGGGGGCCATCAACTACGAGTCGGTGTTCTACGAGGGTTACGGTTCCGGCGGCGTGGCCATTCTGGTGGATGCCCTGACCGACAACCGCAATCGAACGGCTCCGGAAATCCGCAAGATATTTGATCGCGCCGGCGGCAGCG
>BTUC01000030.1:21309-27826 GCA_045863575.1 Phycisphaerae bacterium | reverse complement strand
GTGCCGGCCGTTATGCCATAGGTGAACGGCCGGCACTCCAGGCCGGCCGACACAGTAGAGGGCAGCCACCAGAAGTAGATAACCGTCGCAAGAAAGCACCTGTAATCGTGCAACTTGCAATACTCCCCACTTCGACGCGAGCCCTGGCCACCAGGTAGGCCGCGAAGTCACTCCACGTAAGTCGTTACCAGCAAGGACATTGATCCGCGTTGGCAGTGTGCCCGCTCATGACGGCACACCTTTTGCTTGCAGCCAATCCAAGTATGGCGTGTGCCACTGCTCTGTGAGCAGTGCTGGGAGCAAGGAGAGCGCCTGTGGTTTCCAAACACTGCTGACACAGCAGTGGCACACCCTCGAGTCGATCTGTGTGTGGATCTGCTGGATAGGCGCTGAGTCTGATCAGGATGACAGAAACCGAACAATGGACAACGCAGGGATGCAAGCCAGAAGCGCCAGCCCTCCGGCGCAGAGCCGCACTATCGTGCATGCTGGTCATGGTGGCGCTGACCGGTTGCCGTGAGCCCGAGCCGCGAATCGATCGGTCGCCCCGCTGCATGCCTCAACCGCGGGCCGTTCCCGCATTGCCGCCGCCACAAATCCAGCCCCCACGTCCGGTACCAGCTCCGCCGATCATGGAGCCCAACTGGCTGCCGCCGGACGGGATCAGGCGCCGCTGGCATTGCATCGTCCTCCACCATACGGCCAGCGACTTCGGTTCGCTGAGGGACATAGACCGGTGGCACCGCCATCGAGGCTGGAAAGGCTGCGGCTATGACTTCGTGGTCGGCAACGGCACCAATTCAGGAGACGGCCAGGTCGAGGTCGGACCGCGCTGGATCGAGCAGCGCGATGGAGCCCACACCTACCTGGACCGCACGAATGCACGCAGGAACGGCGTATCGCAGGGGTACTACAACAAGTGTGGCATCGGCATCGTCCTGGTGGGAAACTTCAACAAGACAAGGCCGAGCCAACAACAGATGGAGTCGCTGGCCCGGCTGGTGAGGTTCCTCATGGACGTCTGCCACATTCCCGAAAGCCAGATCCTGACGCATGGGGGCGTCGACCAGACCCAGTGCCCCGGCCGCAACTTCCCGCTCGGACAGTTGCGATCGATGATTCGGCAACGTCCCTGAGCAGGAGGCGGAGTTCAGCACCGGCATCCTGCCGGCGAGATGTACGAACCGGCCACAGCGTGTGCCACTGCTTCGTGAGCAGTGCCGGATGTAAGAGGAGCCTGGTTAGCAACAAACCACTGCTGACACAGCATTGGCACACTGGAGGAGACCCGATGAAGGTGGCGATAACTGCTCAAGGCACCAGCAAAGATTCCGCCCTGGATCCGCGCTTCGGCCGGGCCAGGTGCTTCATTCTGGCAGATACCCAGACCGGAGAATTCAAGGCCGTGGACAATGCCCTCAACCTGAATGCCACTCAGGGTGCGGGGATCCAGGCTGCCCGGCAGGTGGTGGACTCGGCGGTTCAGGCCGTGATCACGGGGCACGTCGGACCCAAGGCGTTCTCGGCCCTGAAGTCCGGCGGTGTCCAGGTTTACACCGGGGCCACCGGGACGGTCGCCGATGCCGTGAGACAGTACCAGGAAGGGCAGCTCAAGCTGATGGAGTCGGCGGATGTCGCCGGCCATTGGGCAGGAGCTGTACAAATCATACGACAGGAGTATCTATGAAGATCGCTGTACCGGTCAGTAACGGACGGTTATGCATGCACTTTGGCCACTGCGAGCAGTTCGCGCTGGTCGAGGCGAACCCGGATACCGGGCAAATTCTCAAAATCGACCACCTGGTGCCGCCGCCCCACGAGCCGGGCGTCCTGCCGCGCTGGCTGCACGAGCAAGGCGCCAACGTCATCATCGCCGGCGGCATGGGCCAGCGCGCCCAGCAGCTCTTCACGGCCAATAACATCCAGGTGGTGGTCGGGGCGCCTTCCGAGTCCGCGTATGAACTGGCCCTGGCCTATCTGCAGGGCACCCTGAAGTCCGGCGTGAACGCCTGTGACCACTGATGGACTGCTCTCATGAATCACGTTTTCGGACCGGTGCCGTCTCGCCGGCTGGATCGATCGCTGGGGGTCGACCTGGTTCCCTTCAAGACCTGCAGCTATGACTGCATCTACTGTACTACCGGGCCATACGATCGGCCGACGACGTCTCAAGCTGATCATTCGGCCTGGCCGAGCAAGCCGCCAATTTCGCGCCCGAATCCTTCCAGGCCATCGACATTCGGTCGATCTCCTCCGACCGCTGCGCCTATGGTTTAATAATTGGCACAGGCGGGATGGTTTTCATGTGGTATCCCAGCTCAGAATGGCCGTTGTGGCTGAGCATCACCGGGCTGGCGTTCGCCAGCGTGGTGATTCTCTTTTCCGGCGTGAAGCTGACCAGCCTGGCGGACCGCCTGGCCGACCGCACCGGTCTAGGCGAGGCGGCCACCGGCGCGATCCTGCTGGGCGCCAGCACGTCGCTGCCCGGAATCGTGACCTCCATCACGGCCGCATGGCACGGCCACGCCGAGTTGGCCGTCAGCAACGGAATCGGCGGAATCGCCGCCCAGACCACTTTCCTGGGCATCGCCGATATCACCAATCGCGAGGCCAACCTCGAACACCAGGCGGTTTCCGTCCCCAACATGATCTACGCCACTTTGCTGATCATGCTCCTGGGCGGAGTTCTACTCGCCAGCAATTCGCCAGATTTCACCATTTGGGGAGTGCACCCGATCACGCCGCTGCTGGCCGTCGCCTATCTGTTCGGGCTGCGTCTGGCCCGGATCGGCCAGAAGCAACCGCAGTGGGAACCGCGCCAGACCGAGTTCACCCGTCCGGACGTCCCCGATGAGGAAGCGGCTCATCGCGAGAGCCTCACCCGGATGTGGGTCAAGTTCGGCATGCTGGCCCTGATCCTGGGCGTATCCGGCTGGGTAGTGGCCCGCACGGGAGAAAACATCACTGCCCGGACGGGCCTGAGCCAATCGGTGGTCGGCGGGCTGTTCACAGCCATCAGCACGTCCACGCCGGAGCTGGTCACCTCCGTCGCGGCCGTGCGCCGCGGCGCGCTCACCCTGGCCGTCGGAGGGGTCATCGGGGGCAACGCTTTCGACGTCATGTTCGTCGTTGCGGCCGACATCGCCTTTCGCGAAGGCTCCATTTATCACGCCATCAGCCCGCGCGAACACTTCCTCACCACGCTGGCCATCGTGATGAGCGCCGTGCTGGTCATGGGCCTGCTCTCGCGCGAGAAACGCGGCATCGCCAACATCGGCTACGAAAGCTTCCTCATCCTGACCCTCTATGCCGCCGGCTGGATTGTGCTGGGGTTCATGGGGGCGCTCTGAAAGCTTGTATGTGCCTGCTCTGTGACTGTGAGCAGGCCGGACTGAGCAGAGCGCCCGTAGAATTCCTTCACTGCTGACACAGCAGTGGCACACGACGCCGTCACAGCAGTGGCACACCCTGACCCCGGGCGACCCATCGCGTATACTCCTCCTCGATGGAGGTCTCCATGCGATATCGACCTGCGCCGGGCTTGATCCTCGCCGGAATGCCTTACCTGATTCTGGTCGCCCCCACGCATGCCGCTACGGCCGTGGCCGCTGACGCCGACGCACTCGCCCGCGGCTTCGCCGACCCGCCGCCCGAAGCGCGCCTGCGGGCGTACTGGTGGTGGCTCAATGGCAACGTGACCAAGGCCGCCATCACGGGCGATCTGGAGGAGATGGCCGATAAGGGCTTCGGCGGCGCGCTGATCTGCGACGCCGGCGGGGCCGAGCAGGATGGCAATGCCCAGGTGCCCCACGGACCGGACTTCTTCAGCCCGCAATGGCGCGAGCTGTACAAGCATGCTCTCGCTGAGGCCGACCGGCTCGGGTTGGAGATGAGCCTCAACATCCAGAGCGGGTGGAACCTCGGCGGCCCTACGGTCAAGGCTGAGTACGCCCCCAAGAAGCTGGTGTGGTCCGAGCTGCGCGTGACCGGCCCCGCGCAGCAGGAGCTGGTGCTGCCCGAACCCGAGCACCCGCCGGCGTTCTACCGCGACGTGGCCGTGCTGGCGTATCCGGTGAAGCCGGGCGACCAGCCCGCCCCACTTCAGAACTGGGACAAGAAAGCCCTGCACAAGGCGCTGAGCTTCTCCGCGCCGGACACCACGCCGCTGCTGGAGGAACTGCCGGCCAAAGACGGCGAGGAACACACGCAATCCAAGCAGGTCCTCGATCTCACCGACAAGCTGGACGCCAACGGCCGCCTGCGCTGGTCCCCCCCGCCCGGCGAGTGGGAGATCCTGCGCTTCGGCTGCACGCTCAACGATCACTGCCGCGTCTCCACCTCCAGCGAGGGGTGGAAAGGCTACGCGCTGGACCCGTTCGACGCCGACGCCTTCCGTAAGTACTGGCAGGAAGTGGTCGAGCCGCTCATCGCCGATGCCGGCCCGCTGGTGGGAACGACGCTCAAGTACCTGCACACCGACAGTTGGGAGGTCGAGGTCGCCAACTGGACACCGACGCTCCGCGAAGAATTCCGACGCCGCCGCGGCTATGACCTGCTGCCCTGGCTACCGGTCGTCGCCGGGCGCATCGTGGACGGCCGGGCCGTCAGCAACCGCTTCCTGCACGACTTCCGCAAGACCATGGGCGACCTGGCCGTCGACAACCATTTCAAGCTGTTCATCGAGGGCGCTCATCGCCACAACCTGCTCATCCACCCCGAATCGGGCGGTCCGCACGCCGTGCCCATCGACGCCCAGCGCTGTCTGGGCCTCAACGACGTGCCCATGTCGGAGTTCTGGGCCCGCTCCTGGCGCCACCGCGTTGGCGACAAGAACCGCTTCTTCGTCAAGCAGCCCGCCTCTGCCGCCCATACCACCGGCAAGAAGCTGGTGGCGGCCGAGGGCTTCACCACCATCGGCCCGCACTGGCAGGAAACCCTCTGGGACAACCTCAAACCCTCTTTCGACCGCGCCCTCTGCGAAGGCCTGAATATGCTCTTCTGGCACGCCTTCACCTGCTCGCCGGCAGAGATGGGCCTGCCCGGCCAGGAGTACTTCGCGGGCACCCACTTCAACCCCAACGCCACCTGGTGGAGCCGCTCGGGCCCGTTCCTCGCCTACATCAACCGCTGCCAGTTCATGCTCCGCCAGGGGCTGTTCGTGGCCGACGCGTGCTACTACTACGGCGATCACGTGCCCAACTTCGCCCAGCTCAAAAGCTCCGACCCGGCCGGCGTGCTCCCGGGCTACGACTACGACGTGATCACCGAGGAGACGCTGCTCACGCGCGTCGAAGTCCGCGACCGTCGGATCGTCCTGCCGGACGGCATGAATTATCGCGTGCTGGTGCTTCGCGATGCCCCGGGCATTTCGCTTCCCGTGCTGCGAAAGCTCCAGGAGCTCGTGTCGCAAGGCGCGACCATCATCGGCTCACCGCCGTCGCACGCGAACGGCCTGAGCGATTACCCGGCCAGCGATGGAGAAATCGCCCGTATCGCGCGGGAGCTCTGGCCAGACGCGGACGACGAAGACGTCACGCAGAACAACCACGGCCACGGTCGAGTCATCTGGGGCCTCACCGCCCGCGAGGTACTGCTGGCCGGTGGCGTGCCGCCTGACTTCGAGTTCACCTGCCCCGACGAGAGCGTCCAGCTCGATTACATCCACCGCCGCGACAGGGACACCGACATCTACTTCGTTGCCAATCGCACCGAGCGATTCGCCACGGCCGACTGCACGTTCCGCGTATCCGGCCGGACACCGGACATGTGGGACCCGGTAACCGGTGAGATTCGAGCGGCCGTGAACTGGTCGTTCATTGATGGCCGTACCCGCGTGCCGCTCGAATTCGCGCCGTATGGCTCTCTCTTCCTGGTCTTTCGCCACGACGCGCCGAGCGCCCCCCCGCCGACGACCGTCCGCAATATCCCCCGTCTCATTCCGGGCTACGAGGTGCCCGGTCCGTGGGACGTCCGTTTCGACCAGCGTTGGGGCGGGCCTGAATCCGTGCAATTCGGCCGTCTCATAAGTTGGACGCAGCGCCCGGAGGATGGCATCCGCTTCTACTCCGGAACAGCCACCTATTCGTGTCGATTCCACTCGCCGGTGCCACTGTTCAAGTACGGCAGCCGGATCATCCTGGATCTGGGCATGGTGAAAAATCTGGCCGAGGTCCGACTCAACGGCCAGAACCTGGGCATCCTGTGGACGTACCCGTTTCGCGTGGATATCTCGGAACACATCAACTCCACCGAAAACCAGCTTGAAATCGACGTGGTCAACTTCTGGACCAACCGGGTCATCGGTGATCAATCCCTACCCGAGGAGAAACGGTTGACGCGCACCAACATCCGCAAGCTCACCAAGGATACGCCCCTGGTGGAGTCCGGGCTGCTCGGCCCGGTCACGTTGCTCATCCCGGTGGACAATGAAGACCCCCGGGAGGCACTCCCGGGCAAGATGTGCGGCCTTCCGGTCAGCCCCAAGCGAATGCAGGCCGTCTACGAGGAGGTCAAGACG
>BTUC01000030.1:0-21299 GCA_045863575.1 Phycisphaerae bacterium | reverse complement strand
CCTCCGCGGCCAGAACGGCCAGGCCGTCGACTGTCCCAGCGTCTTTCGCCACGCGGACGCATGGTACATGCTCTACATCTGCATGAACGAGGTCGGCTACGAAACGCACCTGGCCCGCAGCGACGACCTGCTAAACTGGATACCGCTGGGCAAGGTGCTGCCGTTCTCCAAGCAAGGCTGGGACGCATGGCAGGCCAGCGCCGGCGTGGCCCTCCAGGACCCTACCTGGGGCGGCTCGTACGCGCTGGAGACGTTCGCGGGCAAATACTGGCTCTCTTACCTGGGCGGCGCCCTGCAGGGCTACGAAACCGACCCGCTGGCCATCGGCCTGGCCTGGACCACCACGCCGGATCGCACGATCTGGACCCACCTGCCGGAAAACCCCGTGCTCACGCGCGACCAGCCCGACGTCCGCCCATTCGAGAAGGTCACCCTCTACAAAAGCAACATCATCCGCGACCCGCAACGCAGCCTCGGCTACGACTTCGTCATGTTCTACAACGGCAAAATCAAAAGCGGCTACGAGCAGATCGGCATGGCCGTCTCGGACGACATGATCCACTGGCGCCGCTACGGCCATGACGCTGTCCTGGCCAACGGTGTCGATCGCCAGCACGGCATCTCCGGCGACCCGCAGGTGGTCCGCCTGGGCGACCTGTGGGTCATGTTCTACTTCGGCGCCTTCTGGAAACCCAATGCCTTCGACACCTTCGCCTGCTCCCACGACCTGGTCACGTGGACGAAGTGGGACGGCCCCCACCTGGTGGAACCCAGCGAACCCTGGGACCGCCAATACGCCCACAAGCCGTGGGTGATCCAACATGAAGGCACGGTCTACCACTACTACTGCGCCGTAGGCACCGCAGGCCGCGTTATCGCCCTGGCCACGTCCCGGCCGATGCCAGCCGGACGGTGACGCCACTGACGTAACGAACCTACATTCAGAGAGAACTCGGGCATACGTACCGGAGCGTCTCCAGGTCCCGCCTCGCAGGGCTGCGAAGCTCGGAAGACGCGTCGGAAGCAGCTCGGAAGTCAATGGCTTCCGAGTCCGGGTACGGCATCAGCTACTCGTCGTACCTCGTTGCGGTCATAGCGCCGGAGTTCCTCACCATCGAAACCGTAGGGGCTAACACCTGAACCACGGATAGCACTGATTTCACGAATAGAAATCTGTGTGATCAGTGCTATCCGTGGTGGCCAATATACTATGTCAGGGATTACTTCAACACTGGTGGTGTATCATCAGCGAGCCAACGGGGCCCTGAGGGGTAAGCAAAGCCCTTCGCCGGCCACGGTCCGGCTGGCAATTCGGCCTTTCCCGCGTGCCCGAGGCTCTGATGATCGACGGCACGAAGTGGAAACACATGCAGCTTCTCCTTGTCTCCTGGTCCCCTGGGCCCCGTGTCGCTTTCACCCCCGGCCCCTCGCTCGTGCTCAGGGCTCTGTGATCGCCACTCAGCACTAAACCCCACTCATCGCTCATTACTCATCACTTCCCCTCCCCTACGGCACAGGCCGGTTGACCGTGTACGTAATTCTGACGCTGCGCAAGCTGATCTGTGTCAGGGCAGGATCATCCCAGTCCGCGTTGAGCAGATACGAGTTGGCCACGTTGTCGACCGTGTGCGCGAGCGATGCGTCGTACGACTTGAGACCACTGGATCCGGACGAGTTAACCTCGGCCAACTTCGTTCCGCTGGTCGTGCCGTTGTGCGGAACCCTCCAAAGGCTGACGACGGCATCCTGGCCCACAGACTCGTCGTCTATGTACGCACGCACCTCGGTGATGATCGCCCCATGCGGCAAGGCCACGTGCGCATTGGCGACGACGGAGGGATTCAGTGCGTTCCCGCCGCTGATCACGGCCGGGCCGCCGCCAGTGAACTGAACGGTGGCGTTGTACTGGGCCGTGAAGGCGACGGCGGACAGCGACAGGTATCTCGTCGTCGTGGCGAGGGTCACGGTGCCATCAAAACGAGCATCGCCAGCCACGTGGAAGTCCGCCTGAGGATTGGTGGTTTTGACGCCCACGTCGCCGCCAGCCGGACCGCCCAGAATGATCCGCCCGCCTTCGCCGTTGATGGTCATCGACGAGGGTGTGCCGTTGTCGCGGGCCTGCATCTCGTTGTTGTCGATGCCGATGTTCTGGCCTGTCGTAGCCCCCAATACCACGAATCCACCGCTGGCTCCATTGACGTCCGAGCCGCCGGTCACCTGCAGCCGCTCCTGCGGAAAGGCTGTCCCGATACCCACGTTGCCGGCCGGCGTGATGGACAGGATGTTGCCCGTGCCTGCCCGGTAGATGTTGAACGTGTCCGGAAGTGATGAGCCGGGCGACCCCACGTTCAACTGGTACATGCTCCCATTGCCATCCAGCATCAGGCGGGCGAAGTCGGTGTTGTCCGCCTGCGTGATCTGTACGTTGGGAGAAGCATCGGAAGCGACGTGCAGCGATGCCGCCGGGCTGCTCGTGCCGATACCGACGTCGCCATCCGGCTGGAGCCACATCACGTTGCCATTGCTATGATTGATCTCGAGATGAGATCCGCCACTGACCGTCCGGCGGCGAATGCTCCACGTATCGTCCAGCACACCGCCGTCAACTTCACCCAGGATGATCGCCGAGCCGGTTGCCCCCCCACCGTCGCTGTAGAGCCGCAACTGCGCGTCGGTGGACTCCAGCAGCAGCCCGGTATTCGTGCCCAGCAGCGCGGGTCCGACTCCCAGGTCGCTCGTCCGGATATGGAGCGGAACCAGCGGGTCGGTTACGCCGACCCCGACATTTCCGACGACGTAAGAGACGTCCGTGCCGGAAACGTTCCACGGACTCGTTGAGAGCCCCGTCAGGCCGGAGCCGTCGCCGGTGAAGCTCGTGGCCGTCACAGTTCCTGCCACCTCCAGGGCCGTTGACGGCGTCGGCGTGCCGATGCCCACGCGACCTTCGAAGAATGCCGCCGGTCCCGTACCGTTGGTAACCACGGCGTGCAACGCCGGCGAGTTGTTCGCCGGGTTGTCGATCTGGAAACGGCCGGCCAGTCCCGTGCCGTACTGGTAGCTGAGCAAGCCCTTACCCGTGCCGGCGTGGAGAACGCTCAGTGCGGTTTCCTCGTTGGCCGCGTTGCCGCAGGAGAAACTCCCGGCGTTTCCAGCCGGTCCGCCGTAACTGGCGGCCAGCGCAATCCCGGCTGCCTCGTTGTTGTTGACCGTCAGACTCGCGAACGGGGAAGCGGTGCCCACACCGACCTTGCCCGTATCGTAGTGGATATCGCTTCCCGCCACCGACCACAAGCTGCCGCCGTTCAGGGCGAAGCGCGCCAGCGGTACCGCCGTCAACTTCTGTCGAGGACTGAGCGGTTGCAGGGCGGCCCCGGACGGAGAAGCCACCGCAACGGCCAGCCAGCGTGCCTCGTTCTTGAAAGCGTCCGGGCCGAACTCGCCGGCACTGTTCAGCTCGACCGCAAACACGCCGTCGACCACCGCCACACCGATCAACATCTGCGCGGCGCCGATCTGATTGCCGGCCAAGCCCTCATCCCACAGGCTGAACTGGAAGTCGCAGACGTCACTCACGGGGACGCCGTTCTGTGTCAGCACGCCCTGATAGTTGAACCCCGTTCCCAGCGGCTCCGCGCCCCAGGCGGCTACCGCGGTGACAGATACCCAGGTCGCCAGCAACGCCGAACGCGCCACGTTGACATGATGATTCCACCGTGTCATCTGGAGTACTCCTTGGCCCTGATTGCGACGGGTCTTTGAGACGGCGCCGTCCACGTTGACGCGCCCCCGGATGCCCGGAATGACCCATAAACCTGTGCCCGAACATGTTGCAGGTTCTCCCATTGTACGGCGCCCCCCACTACTCCGGTCACTTTTTTTCGTTTTTTGCGGTGCGGCATCCGGCGAGTTCGCGAGGGCTGTATCGGTGTGATCAGTGCTATCCGCGGTTCGGTCACTCCCGTTCGCTCTGGAGTCGCTGCCGATGCGGCTGTTGGCGATCGGCTTTCTCGCTGGCGGTAATGCCATCCGTGGTCGGCCGTACTTGGCGCCTGCGGAACACATAGCGCATGAACGATGTCAGACCGGCAAAGCGATATCCAGGGTCGACGTAATGCTCATCAGTCCCACCAGAAGTAGCAGGTAAGCCCCTGCCACGAACTCATGGCCAGAAGGGTGCTGCTGCTGGGGTCCGTGTAATCCGTGCCATCCGTGGTTTGTTCCTGCCGGCTTACCTCCCGAGTCGAAGCAGCCAGCGTTCAGGATGAAACCGGCAACCCTGACATCATCATGCCTCCTGTTCTTGCTCGTACTGCACTTCACCCAAGTCGTCGACCTTTCCAGACGAAGAAAGAGAGGCTCTGAACCGACCATGCCGGATTGGGAGATGTTGCGTGACATTAAAGAGAAACCGCCGCCCGATAACTGCTCGTTTTAAGCTGAGCCTTGCACTCCTGTTGCTTCCCGCCGTGACCTGGGCCCAGCCGATCCAACGTCCGCCCGCCGGCCCGGTAACCTTCTCGCCACAGGCGATGCAGCAACTCGACGCACTGCGGCGGGAGAAGATGTCCCGCACCCCCGGGCAGCGTAAGATCAGCTCCCATCTCCTGCTGGTCGCCAGGCAAGCGGCCGGCCGGCCGCTCCCGGCCGGGTTCCCCACCGTACGTTCCGCGGCCCTCGCTGGTCCGGATGGCAAGGTGACAGTGGACCTCAAGGCCAAAGTGACCGACGCGATGCTGGCCCGCATCGCCGACCTCGGCGGCGAAGTCGTCAACAGCTTCCCACAATATGACGCCGTGCGTGCTCGCCTGCCTGTGAGCCAACTGGAAGCACTGGCGGATGAGGCGGGCGTCCGGTCGATCCGGCCGGCCGCGGCGGCGATAACGCACAAGCTCGACACGTCGGAGGGCGACGCGGCCCACCGCGCCAACCTCGCACGGACAGCGTATGGCGCGGACGGCAGCGGCGTGAAGATCGGCGTGCTCTCGGACAGCGCCGAATCCCTGGGCGCCCTGCTCTCCTCAGGCGACCTGCCGATCGTCACCGTTCTGCCCGGACAGGCCGGCTCCGGCTCGAGCGAGGGCTCGGCCATGCTCGAGATTGTCCACGATCTGGTACCTGGCGCGAGCCTCTATTTCGCTACCGCCTTCCAGAGTGACGCCGGCTTTGCCAGCAACATCCTCGCCCTGCACCAGGCCGGCTGCCAGGTCATCGTCGATGATGTGAGCTACGTCAACGAGCCGGTCTTCCAGGACGGCATCATCGCCCAGGCGGTCGAAACGGTCTGTGCCGCCGGCGCCCTGTACTTCTCCTCGGCCGGCAACTTCGGAAACAAAAACGACGACACATCCGGCGTCTGGGAAGGTGATTTTGCACCCGGCGCCACTCCGGCCGTCCTCGCGGGCTACGGAACCGCGCACGACTTCGGCGGCGGCGTCACCGGGAATACACTTTCGGGGGAGCCGTGGTTTATCACCCTGCAATGGTCCGACCCCTGGGGTGGATCGGCCAACGATTACGATCTCGTCGTGCTTGATTCGACGCTCACGAGTGTGCTCGCCTACGCTAACGACCAGCAGGATGGCAACGATGACCCCTTCGAGCTGATCGATCCCTCGTTGTTCAACGACCCCGGGGCACGGATGGTCATCATCAAGCACTCCGGCCAGGATCGCTACCTGCACCTGAACGCCCTTGGCGGACGCCTGGCGATCAGCACGGCCGGACAAACCTGGGGCCATTCGGCGGCCGCCAGCGCCTTCAGCGTGGCCGCCGTGCCGGCCGCCACAGCAGGTCCGAACGGGTTCACCGGCGGTGCAGCCAACCCGGTCGAGACCTTCAGCTCGGACGGCCCTCGACGCGTGTTCTACTCGAGCAGCGGCACGCCGATCACGCCTGGGAACTTCTCGTCCACCGGCGGCACAGTCCGCCAGAAGCCCGACATCGCCGCCGCTGACGGCGTGTCCACTGCCACGCCGGGCTTCAAGCCGTTCTATGGCACCTCGGCCGCCGCTCCCCATGCCGCAGCCATCGCCGCCCTGCTGTGGAGCCAACAACCCTCCCTCACCCCGGCGCAGATCAGAACCATCCTCACCAACACTGCTTTGGACATAGAGGCCCCTGGCGTGGACCGCGATTCCGGAGCCGGCATTCTGGACGCTCAGGCCGCCCTGGCCGCCGTTCCATTCGGCGTCTCCTCCGTGACGGCCACCAATGCCGCCGGCCAGTACGGCATCGGTCATGAGATCAACATCCAGGTCAGCTTCGACGCGGCCGTGACGGTCACCGGAACACCCCGCCTGGCGTTAAACACGGAGCCATCCCGTACCGCCAACTACAGCTCTGGAACGGGAAGCAACAAGCTGACGTTCACGTACACGGTCCAGGAGGGTGACAGCTCCGCCCGCTTGGATTATGCCAGCACGGCCGCACTCGCCCTCGACGGCGGGACCATCAGCAATGGCGGAGGAACCGACGCCCATCTCACGCTGCCAACGCCCGGCCAGCCCGGTTCCCTGGGAGCCGCCAAGGAAATCGTGATTGATGGCGTGGCCCCGGTTGTGGCGTCCGTCAGTGCGCCTTCAGCAGCCAGCACGACCACGGGGCCGGTCAGCTACACAATTCAATTCAGCGAACCGGTAGACGGCTTCGACAGCGGCAGCGACGTCCAGATCAGCGCCACGGGCACGGCGGCGGTCGGCGCTGTGGAGGTATCCGGTACCGGCGCCGGGCCGTACGACGTGAGGCTGTCCGGCATCGCCGGCGACGGCACCCTGACGGTTGCAGTCAAGGCCGGCGCCTGCGCCGATGCGGCCGGCAACACGAACGCCGAGACCCCGGCAAGTGCCACGTGCGCCGTGGACAACAGTGGCCCTGTCGTTTCAACGATCGGCTCGCCCTCGCCGGCCAACACGGCCACCGGGCCGGTCACCTATCAGGTCAGCTTCAACGAACCGGCGACCGGCTTCGACTCGCCCGAGGACATCCAGATCAACGCGACCGGAACAGCCACGGCATCCGAAGTGACGGTGTCCGGATCCGACGCCGGACCTTACACGGTGACATTGTCAGGCATCGCTGGCACGGGCACACTGGGGATCACCGTCAAAGCCGGAGCCTGCGCCGATGCGTTCGGACACCTGAGCACGGCCAGTGCGCCCAGTTCCGCGTTTACGGTGTCCCCGTACAACCTGCGAATCTCTCAACTGATCATCTCGACGCAGAAGGGCACGGGCAGCAGCGACCTGGACGGGACAGCGACTGTATATCTACCCGCGGACAGCCAGCAAGGCTTCATGGATGTCGTGGTGGAAAACGCGGGCGCAACGATCGGCGCGCATCCGATCACCATCGACGTGTATCTGGACGGTCAACGGGTCGACACCCGTTCCATTGAACCGCCATTTGCGTCCGGCACCGTCAGGGAGATCCTGGACGTTCCTGTGGCAATCGGCGCAGGCCGCCATGTGCTTAGAGTGGTGGCGGACGACGCCAACCTCATCCCGGAGAGTGACGAAAGCGACAACGCGATCACGCAGGACTTCTCGGCCATCCTGACCGAGGTGCTCGGCGAGAGGCCGCCGAACCCTCCGCCTCCCGTGTGCGGCGCGGGAGCAGCGGAGTCCCTGCTGGCCGTCTCCTTCGCGCTCGCCTGCATGCTGGCAGCCCCAGGCCAGCGCCGCTCGCGACTCACCATGCGCTGCCAGTGCTGATTCTCGGCACCCGGTGCCCCTGCTCGCCGGATTCCAATCGGCACCTCCCAGTATAAAAGGGGTCGGGAATCGATTAACCGGGATGGATGGTCCAAGGCTCACACAAGCTCTTTCCTCAAGGGCTGGCGTCCACTCGGCGGTTTAGCCGCATCTTTTATCCGTGCCCTTCGCGTGATCCGTGGTTCTCTGACTGAAGTGCGTTGTCGGTCGCGAGTAGTGGGCTGGCAGGGGAAGGGAGCCGTCAGCGATCAGCGGTCAGCTTTCAGCAATCAGCTTTCGGTTCCCCCCTCCGCCTGATCGCCGATCGCTGACGGCTGATCGCTGAGAACCCACGCCCCAGCCCTACCACCCCACATCCAACGGCCCGCCCGACGCCCCACACCCCACGCCCAGCACCCGCCCCGAGCACTCTCGGTCTTCACTCTTCGGTGGATGGAGGCAGGTGTGCGGGCGCTGTACAATAGCTGGCAGCCTGATGGGGCAGGCTCTCATCTGGAGGGACCCTCGATGAAATCGATGGCAAAGTCCGGATCGGTCCCCTCGCTGTTCATGCTCGCGGCGGCGTGGCTGCTTCTTGCCGCCTCGCCGGCCAGGTGCGAATTCATCAACCCGCCCGTGCTGCATGACACCTTGACCATACGGCACTACGATCCGGCCTATGGATGGTCCAGCTTCGCCGCCAGGGGCTCCGCTTTCTGGAAGAACGTGGTCTACATCTCCGGGTGGCCTTCGGACAGGATCGACGATCCGATCTACGCCATAGACGTCTCCGACCCCGACCGCCTCCGCTACATCGCCAGAAGCGGCGGTGCTCATGCTTACTACTACAACCGGATGTTCCCGTACGAGGACAAGCTCTTCGTGGCCGGCTGGGGAGACATGCTCCGCACCTATGATCTTGCCAATCCCGGTCATGCGGTCTACCTGGGCAGTTACGACCGACCTTGCGAGCCTGATCCCAACGATCCGGACATGCCGTTCTGCTATTTCGGATGGGGGGTCCAGGTGGTCGGCAACCGGGCCTACATCTCGGAAGCATCCGAGAAGACGAACGGAATATACATCCTGGACGTCTCCCATCCCGCGCGTCCGACGGAAATATCCAGGATGGAGCTGGACGAACGCGTCGGCGGCATGGCCGTCCGAGGCAGTTACCTGTTTTTCGGATACAATCACCATGGGTCAACGCCCGCAGCCAACTACTTCTCGTTCCGAGTGGCGAACATCTCCGACGAGACCGAGCCGCGGACATTGAGCGTGCTGAACCTGACCAGCATCGGCGCCGTTGGCGATATCGTTCTGCGCGGCGATATCGCCTACGTGTCCTGCGGCGGCCTCATGGCCATCGACATATCCGACCCTGCCAGCCCGGCCGTCATCGGCCGCTGCAATACGGGCAGCGGCCAACTGCTCCTCCTGGGCGACCATGCCTTCATCGCCACCGGTGGAAATGGATGCCCGTTTGTGAATATCGCCGATCCGGAGAACATGCACGCCGTCTACACCGTCTATCACGGCTCGCCCAGGGAATACGAGGACGCCGTGGTCGGCAACGGGCGCTACGTGTACATCTCCACCACCGCGAACAAGCTCGTCGAGGACCCGCCGTACAACGTTCTTCATGCTTTCGAGGTTTTCGACCAGGACCCGGATGACCAGGGGCCGGGGACCTGGAGTGGCATCTCCACTGGCGAGGCCCCCTGGGACACGCAATACACGGCCGACGCGCTGCCGTCCGTCGCAGCACCGGCGTGGAAACTTCTGGAAGGCTCTGAAGCCTGGGCCAGCGTCGGCAACGGGGTCCTCCGCGTGAACGATACCGGCACGGCCACCGGCGACAAGGTCAAATGGGGGCGCAACTGGGAAGTCACCAACACCCGCGGCGGAACCGTGCTCGTCCGCGCGCGTTGTGCCTGGTACGACGCCGGCAGCCCCGGCATCACGGCCCTGGCCAACCTCCTGATCGAGGATGGGAAGTACCAGGAGGAATTCGCCTTTCTCTCCGACCGCATCCGTGCGAACCGGGCCAATCTGGAAGTAGCGGTCAACGGCAGTGCCTGGCACACCTACCGGATCACCACGCAGGGCGGGCAATTCAAGGTTTATGTGGATGAGGCGGATACGCCGGCGCTGCAGGGCAGCCTGTGGGCCACGACGTCCAGGGCCCGGCTGACCGTCGGCGCGTTCTCGAGTCCGGCCCGACAGGACATCTGGTTCGACGAAATCAGTTGCTGCTCGACCGCTGCAGTCGACCCCGGTCCTCCGCTGAGCGCTCTGACCCCCAACGTCCAGATCCAGGTGGCGGAGACGGCCGGCCAGGGATCCCTGAGCGGCATCGTGCCGGCCAGCGCGGCCGTCCGCTGGTCCACCGACGGCGGGGTTACCTGGATGAGCACGGCCGATCAGTGGGAGGCCGCCTATGAGGGCAACGAACTGCCCTCCGCCTCGAACCCGCCGTGGAGCGCCTTCGAGGGCACCGAGTCTCTGGCCGCCGTGAATGCAGGCACACTGTGTGTCGCCGACAACAGCACCGCCTCGGGCTCCAAGATCAAGTGGTCGCGGGCCTGGCGGGCCGACCCGTCGCGGGGGACCACGGTGCTGGCACGCATCCGGTGTACGGCCGTCGGGGGTGATGCGTCTTACCGGGATAATCTGGTGATCGCAGACGGCGTTCGCAGCGAACGATTCAGATTTCTGCCCGATCGAATCCAGGCCATGGACTCAGGGCTCGCTTACCTGCTGGACGCAGGCTCTTGGCACACCTATCGCATAACGACTGTAGGTGCTTCCTTCAGTCTCTATGTCGACGAGCAGCCCACGGCAGCCATCACCGGCACGATGACGTCCCCCACCACGGAGAATCGAGTCTGGTTCGGCAGCGGGGCCAGCGCGGGCACGCAGACCATCTGCTTCGACTACCTCCGCTACAACGCCCACGCGGCGCTATCGCCCGGCCAGGGCGATGGTGGCGCACCCGTGACGGTCACGTGCAGCGGGTCCTTGGGCACCGATCGGGCGACTGTCAACGCCTATGCGGTTCCGTTCAACCGTTACTCGGCCGTGGACAACAAGCTCCAGTTCACGCTCAAGGACGTGGCCGGCAACGTGGGTTTCAGCCCCATCTACACGGTGCGGATCGGCGCGCTGGCCGGATCTGATGGGGACCACGACGGCGACGTCGACCAGACCGACTTCGGATTCCTGCAAGCCTGCCTGTCGGGTTCCGGCATAGCGATCCGCATCGGCTGCGAAAGGGCCGACTTCGACGCGGACAACGACGTGGACGGGGCCGATGTCCAGCTTTTCATCGGCTGCATGAGCGGCGCCGGAGTCCAAGCCCATGAGGACTGCGCGAATTGAAAAAGTTCCCCCTCCTCCGGCACTCCGGGAAGGTCAGGTGCGAGTTCCCGTTCTCCCTCCCCCGGTAGTCCGGGGCCGGGGTGGGGCCGGGCAGGCAGCGGTCGAGGTGAGGTTCGAGTTCTGGTCACCTGGCCCCCGTGTTGCTCCGTTTCTCCTTCGCTCATGCATAGCGCGCCACTACTCTCCTGTCCCGCCCGGCGTGTCGCATGCGCCGATTGAGGCGGAGAAGTAGGAACCCGGTTCGGCATGGAAGCCGGGCGAGAGAGTCACCCGCGTGCCGGCCCGAAGTGCGGCGCCGGCCAGCGCCTCGACGACGAAGTCGCCGGCGGGGTTCCCCAGAGTGTTTGAAACCTGAGAATAGAAGGGCATTGAACCGGCCGTGATGGTCATACCCGAGACGTCGGAAACGTTGGGCTCATCACACAGATCGTTGCAGGGCCCGGCCGTGTTCTCATCGCCGGCTATGGGGATACCGACCCCACAGAACACCGGGATCCGGTTCCGGCGATTGACGTCGTCCGTGCCGTCGCTATCCACGTCGTCCACGACGCCATCCCCCCGCAGGAAGCCGTCGATGCACGCGACGGTGCAGGTCAAGGGCGGGTAGGGGCAAAGGGGCCCGGCACATCCGCAGCCAAACCAGTTACACACCGCGTCGGGCGGGAAATCCGGATCGGATTGGATGGCATTGAGGGCCTGGATGTCCGCGAGGCGCTCGAGATGCTCGGGGACGGCCACCTCGAAATGCAGGTGTGGTCCGCTGGCAATCCCGACGTCGCCCTCGAGCCCCAGCGGCGTGCCCGCGGCGACAAATTCGCCGACGAACCGGCCGGCCCCCGGGTTGCCATTGTTGTCCGGTCCTGGTCCGACCGAACCGCGCTGCATGTGCGTGTATTTGGTCCATTCGCCGTTGGGATGCTCCATCCAGACAAAGTTGTTGGCGATGTTCTGACAGGTTCCCGTGCCAGGGCAGGTCCCGCCGTTGCCCTCGAAGTCCCTTTCGCAGCACCACGTGCTGGTCCCGGCGAAGCCGCCGCAGGCGATGTTCTGTGCCTGGTTATTCTCCGCCAGGGTGGTTGTGCCGTCGCCGTTGCAGTCGTTGGTTGTCCCCGTGCCCGTGGGGTCATCAGGGCACTGCGCCTGTTGAGCGTTCGGGCAGGAGGTGTCGTTGTTTTCGACGATCACGCGAATCCATCCGGCGGCGGCCGCGACCACGGTGAACGGCCCGCCGCCCTGCCCGGTCATGTCGACACGGTTCCTGGTCGTCGGGTGATTGGTATGGTCGTTGGAGAAGCGCACATCGGTGCCGTCCGCATAAGGGAGGCGATACACGCCCTTGGAGACGGGCAGTGGCTGCTGGGCGATCAGCGTGGCCGAGGCGACGTGAGACAGCAGCACCGCCAACCCCCAACCGACCTTGCTTCGAACTGTAGAGAGCGCGTCCATCAGTCCACGCTCCTTTCGCCCGCGGTCCACGCCTTCACCTGGTTGCGCAGGGCTTGGTTCTCCCGCTCCAGAGCGTTCATGCGCTTGTTCATGTCGATCATGTGCAGCGTCATCTCCTCGATCTTCTGTAGCAGCCGGGAGTGCATCTCCCCGACCTTGACGCCGTGCTCTTCGACCTGGACGGCCGAGGGAACATCCGGCAGATGCCCGTGCTTCTTGATGTAATTCTCCACCTCTTCCAACGAGGGCAGCTCGTAATCCGGCTCGAACACGAAGTCGGACCATCCGGTCTCGACGACGATCTCCTTGGCGCGAACGGAACCATTGACGGCCAGGCGGTAATCGCCGGGGACCTGGGTGCCGATGCCCACACTGCTGGTGGCCCGGTCGATGACCAGCACGTTGGTGTTGGTCCCGCCGTCCTTGGTGCCAATCAGGAGCTTGTTGATTTCGCCGTTCCACGCGAGGAAGGCCCCGCCGTCGAAGTTGCCGTCGGCGCGTTCCAGAAGCTCCAACCGGGCGGCATTGGGCGAGTTGTTGGTGGTATCGTCGCGAATCTGCATGGCGGGATCGTCACCCTGAATAACCAGCTCGTGGTTGGGATTGGGCGTGCCGATGCCTACCCGGCTGCTGAAGTCGGCGACGCCGTTGACCGAGAGGCGGTTGCCCGGGTCCTGAGTCCCAATACCCACGCGGCTGGTGGCCCGATCGATCACCAGCACGTTGGTGTTGACCCCGCCGTCCTTGGTGCCGACCAGGAGCTTGTCCGTCTGGCCGTTCCAATGCAGGAACGCACCGCCGTTGAAGGTGCCGCCCGCCCGTTCCAGCAGTTCCAGCCGGGCGGCGTTAGCCGAGTTGTCCACGGTGTCGTCACGAATCTGCATAACGGGGTCGTTCCCCTGGACGACCAGTTCGTGGTTGGGATTGGTGGTGCCGATGCCGACATTGCGTTCAAAGTAATTCTTGCTGCCTGCCGGCCCGGTGAAGTACCCGGCGAAGCCGTCGATGCTGGCGGTCGAACCGCGCACGCCATAGTTGACGCCGCCTCTTCCGGTCGCGATCCCGTAGACACCGGTGAAGCCTTCGCCGCGCACGCCTTCTCCCACCGTGCCGCCGGCTTCCCCGAGCATGGCGATCCCGTCCGGGTCGGTGGCGGTTCCATGAACGCCGGTGCTGCTGCCTTCACCGCGAACGCCGATGCCGCGCGCGCCCACATGCAGGCCATGTACACCGTAGGACCCACTCTCAGGGACGCCGATCACTTCGCCCCGCACGCCGGTGCCCGAGCCGCTCTGGCCGAGGACGCCCCAGCCGGCGCCGGCACTCGACCCCCAGACGCCAATCATCTGGGCCGCATCGGCCTGGTGTTCGCCGCGGACGGCCGCGGACATGGCCCCGGCGTTCTGGCTGGTGATGCGGGCGTGGACGGCCTTGGCGTCGACGCCAAAGCCGGGGCTCTCGGCCTCAACGGCCACTCCGCCCTGGGGCGAGGTGGCCCGCAGGGCAGTGCCGCCGCCATCGTTCAAGAAGCCTCCGGCCGGCCCGCCCATCGAGGTGACGTTGAGGGCTGGATCGGCGTTGGCGGGATTGTTGTTCCGAAACACGCCGGCCCATCCCACGCCGTTGTTCAGGATTTCGAAGACGCCCCCGGCCAGGCCGTCCGAATCGAGGATACCCCGGTAAGGCAGGCTCAGCCCGACGGCATAGGGCACGGGAGTCAGCTCCTGCCTCGGCAAGAGGGTTGTGAAAGGACCCGCTCCGGTGGGATGGCGGACATCGACTTCCAGCCATCGAGCCTGGCCGCCCGGGAAGGCACCGGGCCCGAAGTCGAGCGGGACGTGAAAAACCCCACCATCCAACGGCACGCTCGCATGCTGGACCACGGGCCCGATCTGAGTGCCGGCGACGGCCTCATCGTACAACCGGAACTGGAAATCGACGTTGCCGTTCATGGGCAGGCCGTTCTGATTGAGCCGGCCCTGATAGGAGACCGCCGTCCCCACCGGTTCCACCGCAACTGCGCCCACCGCCCCGCTGAGCAGTACCGACAAGGCCACCATCAGACTCCTCGTCCTCATCCGCATGTCTGATCTCCCGATCCGGAAAAAATGCCTGCCCTCTGTTATGCGCATTCATGAGGATTAAGTCGGTGTGCTGCGGATTTTTGAGAGGATCCCGGGGAGAGCAGCTCTGTGACTCAACCGCCTGGCCCGTACAATGTGCCAATTGCTGCGATGGGCCTATCCCAGCAGGATGTGGCGCCGGATTCTACAGGTTCGAAACCTGTGCTCCATGGGATGCGCAGCCGTTCTTGCAGTATGCTTATCACAAGGCCGAACATTGGATGAAGCGCGCTGTCCAGGAGCAATGGAGTTGACAGGGTCCGGCGCGATCACTGCGAACTGTTCGTTTATATAGCATGGGCGGTCCCTCAAGTCAAGCACGAAAGGAGAATGGCGTGCAGAGTACTTCGTGGGTTCAGAAGGGCTGCGGAGCGTTACCGGCTCTCGCCTGCCTGGCGGCGTCAGGCGCGGTCGAACTTCGAGCGGCCGAGTTTCTTCAGCGGGAACAGCAGACGCCGCTGGCCGCGGCGCCCAGGATCACCGGCTTGCAGCATTCGGTGCTGCATTACGACAAGTCCACCTACTGCGGGCATCCGCGAATGGTGGCGTTCGAGTACTTCGGAAAAGGAGAAATCCTGGTCGGCCATTTTCATGCGCCCAGCAAATACAAGGTCTACGATGACGTCCGCCACGTCAGCTATCAGTCCCGCGCTGTGTGCCTCCTGCAGCGATCGACCGACTACGGGAAGACGTGGCCGAAGGAGAATGAGTCGGTCGTGCTCGATCGCGTCCGTTTCGTCCAGGATCCGGGCGAGATCCTGAACCGGACAGGCGAGCGCGAGAAGTACGACATGTTCAAGCCGGGCGCGATGTTCTTTTCGCAGAACACGTGGGAGCTGGCCCCGCCGCCGCGGCAGTGTTTCTTCCTGCGCTCGCCGGACAAGGGCAAGACCTGGGAAAAGGTTCCGACGGTGATTGCCAATCCGCACGGCGGTGAGTACGGGATTACGCGACACGACACGCCGATTATCCGCCGGCCTGATGGCAAGACGCTGCTGGCAACATTCTCCATGGCCGGGAAGACGGAAGACGGCAAAGAGACGGAAGGCGAGCCGGCCGTGTTCTCCAGCACCGATCAGGGGGTGACCTGGACCTTCCTCAGCCGGCCGATTGTGGACCCGACCGGCCGTGGGTTGTTCATCTATCCGACGCTGCTCCAGTTGTCGAACGGCGAGCTGCAATGTTACGTCGTGCATCTGGCCAAGAAGGGCTATTACCCGGTCGAGGGACTGCTCAACGCGATGGCCGTCGTGAGTTCAAGCGATGGAGGCAAGACCTGGAGCGAGCCCACGGTCATCTCCGGCAAGGGCGCGGGCGCGTGGAAGAATCCCGGCAAGGAGGGCCACATGTACCGCTCACCGTGGCCGATCCAGCTCCAGGACGGGCGGATTCTGGTCATTTTCGCTCGGCGGAGGCAGCCGACGGGTATCGGCGGGATCATCAGTACGGACGGCGGCAACAGGTGGAGCGAGGAGTTCATCATCCGGGACGACGGCAACACGTGGACAGACGGCAAGCACGAGGAGGGCGACTGGGGCGACCTGGGCTACCCGGTCGCATGCCAGTTCGAAGACGGGCAGATCTTCACGGCCTACTACTTCAACAACGACGAAGCCCACCCCCAGGGTGGAACGCGGTTTATCGGGGCCAGCACGTTCCGGCTGGCACCCGCCGAGGCGAAGAAGTAACTTCGCGCTCCGCACCCATCGGGAGGAGTCCTGGTCGCGCGCCCCGGCTCAACGGTCGAGGGTGTTGCACGGGATGCTGACGGCCGTGATGTGCAGCGTGGTCAGGTGCAGGTCGAACAGGGCCAGCGCCAGGCTGTCACAGCCGGTGATCGTCTCATAGTGACCCGTCTTCAAGCTCGCTTTTGGCAGCGGCTTGTCTTCCCAGAAGAGATCCAGTGCCAGCAAGCCCAGTTGCTCTGCGCGCTTGAAATACCGCTCCTGGGCCGTGATCCGCCACGCGGCGAGTTCGAGACTGATGACGTGGCCCATGGTCATGGGCCAGACGTCGACGTCCTCGGTCGGGTCACAGGTGAGGTAGCAATCCGCCGCTGCCACAATCAAGTCCCGGTAGGCCGTTCCGCCGCCGTTCTCGTACCGCGCCACGCACATCATGCCGACGCTGGCGGTGGTATAGGCGCCGTACATGCCGTCCCACAGGGGCGTGAAGGGTCCCGGCGGGCCATCCAGCAACACCCCAGCAGGCGCCGAGGCGACGCCAGTCGCGCGGAGGGCCGTTTCAACAAAGCCGCGGCGGGTCTTCAGGTCGTGGGGCAGGGCGCAGAACACGGCGTCCTCGTCCGTGGTGAACTTCCGCAGCCGCGTTGCCATTTCCTCCGGCAGCCTGCCCGCTGCCCCCCAACAGTCAATCGCCATCGAAAGGGAACTCAGCGGCGCCGCGATGCTGCTTTCGCCGCGGTCCGGAATCAGGCCGGTCTTGGGGTCGCGCTTCCGCTCAAAGCGCGAGAGAACCGTGTCGATGGCGGTCAGGAAGACGGGATCCTTCGTTTTCGCATGCGCCTCCGCCCACGTCCGGATGTAGAAGCCCGCATGGCGCGGATAGTCCCTGCCCGTGCCGGGCCCGTGCTTGTCGTAATCGGCGTGGCGGTCGAAGGCGCCGGTCTTGTGGTCGCCGATCTGGTGCTCCCAGAGGCCGAGGGCGAACTTCCTGCTGGCTTCCGGAGCCAGTTCGAAACATCGTTCCCATAGCACCCACGGGCGGGCGTACTCATGCGTGTTGTGAATCACCTGGTCGGTCATCACGTTCCAGGACAGATGTTCACCCCAGGGTAGCAGCCCGGTCGCCGGAGACCTCGTATTCTCGAGGAACCACTTGAGCTCGGCATCGGCGGCATCGCGATACTTGGTCTCCTGCGACATCAGGGTCAGCTTGTACAGCAGGCGCAGGAGATTCTGGTCGCGCTGCGGGTTGGCCCCCACCAGTTCCTCCCACGGGTGTCCATTGCGATCGTCGCGGCGGATCCCGGCCGGTGAAGCCGGGCGGGTGGTCAGCGGCGCCAGGGTCTCACGATCCAGCGCGCTGAGGATCAGGCCGCTCTTCTTGGGTCCGTAGGTGTCGCGGCCGTGAGCCAGGATGGCATCGGCGTAGGCATAGAGATACTTCAGATACGGCGAGTACGGCACCTCGGCCGCCAGGCCGGACGAAACCGGGACCAGCGCGGCGATGGCAAGACCGATCAGGCGAACGCGGTGTGACCGATTCATAAAACATCCTCTGATGTGACTGTCCGAACAGGATGCGACTGGAGTACGGGTCTACCATAAACGCGGCGGGGAGCCGAAGCAAGCGGGAATTCGGAAGCGGCCTGGAGACATCCGGCTCTTCCCGGGCCGGCGATCGACGGCCTCGACGGACCGGTTCTGAGGCAGTACGCTGCCGGCAGGCTGGGTTCTGACGAAGTGGAATCGTGCAGCACGGAGGACCGAGATGACCGAGTTCATCGACCGCCGCACTTTCCTGCACGCGGCGGCTGCGGGCCTGGCTACAGCCAGCACCGCGGCGCCGGCATCTGGCGACCGCGCGACTCGGCCCGCCGGCACGCGGCCGGCGAGTGCACCCGCTTACGGCCGCCGGCGGATCCGTAAAGCGGTGCACCTGAGCATGCTGCCGGAGACGTTGCCCTTAACTGATCGTCTGCGGCTGGCCGTCGAGTGCGGCTTCGACGGGCTTGAATGCTCGACGCTGTTCGACGAGGCGCTGGTCACGGCGCTCCGCCGGGCTGCCGACCGGGCGGGGATCCGAATCCACAGCATACTGGATGGCAGTTACCCGGACTCTCCGCTGACCAGCGAGCAGGCCGAAACCGCCCGGCGCGGGCTCGCTATCGTCAGGCAATCCATGCGCAACGCCCGGGCGCTGGGCGCGGACACCGTGCTGCTGATACCCGCCAAGGTCACGCCCGAGGTGAGCTATCGGCAGGCCTACGAGCGATCGCAGCGAGCCATTCGTGAGCTGCTGCCGCTGGCCCGCGAGCTGGGCGTCACCCTGGCCGTTGAAAACGTCGGTAACCGTTTTCTGCTGAGCCCCTTGGAATTCGCCCGTTACATTGACGAGATAAACGATCCGTTCCTGCGCGCGTATTTCGACATCGGCAATTCCCTCGTACTCTGGAGTTACCCGCACGACTGGATCCGCACACTGGGGCAGCGCATCCACCGCGTGCATGTGAAGGACTGGGATTCCAAAAAGAGGCGGTTCGTGCTACCGGGAGACGGCGAGGTCGACTGGGCTGCCGTGCGCGAGGCGCTGGCCGCAGTGGACTATGAGGGCTTCGCCACGGCCGAGCTGCCCGGTGGAGACGCCGAGTACCTGAAGGACCTATCCAGCCGGATGAGTGCGGTGCTGGCAGCGTAATCGAAGACCTGCTGATGCGTAACTCCTCCGCTCAAACCCACGAGACACCAGCGCCAGTGCCCCTTCCCGTCGACGACTTCCGCGTCTGTAGCGGCCGGCACGGAGGCCGGCCGCCACGGAACTGGCGAACTGGAAGGGGCACTAGGCCATACAGGCTAAATAGGTCCACTGAAAACCGAAAGCAGCGAGCTGCGGGCCAGCCCGCGCGCCCCTCGAACTGGGAGAACGGTACTTTACCGGTTGTATGGACCTGCAAGCTCGAAGCTACTCGGCCTTCAGCAGCAGCGCCCAATCCGTCCGCCCGGGGGCTTGGATGGTTGTTTTGACTGAGGATATCGCCGGACCTCCCCGCCAGGCGCCCGTCCGTGGATCGAACCATCGCGCCGACCACTTCTTATCCGTCGCGTCTGGAATGCTCAAGACGGTCTCCCCGCCCTCTGGCAGGTAAACCACCGCGCAATCCTGCGCCACCAGGGCAAACCCGCGGGACGTGATCGAGCCATCGACGCTCATCTCCCTGAAAGGCAGGGCCTCGAAGAACGAGCGGAGATGTTTCAGTTGCCGGGCCGCTTTGCCCGGCCCCGGCTCGCCCATGTAAAACCAGGCCACCCCCCCGCTGTAATCACCATAGGTGGCGTAGCCTCCGGCCATGGCCACGGACCAGTGGCCCCGGCGGGTAAGATCGGTGTTCTGATTGTGACCAGGCTTCGCGCGCTCGCCCTCGTAGCCGTACTCTTCATTGATGTAGGGCTTGGGCACCTTGGCGTACTTGAGCACCCAGTCGTAGACCTCCCGAGGCCGGCCGTACTGCTGCGTGATGATGAAATCCGCCCAATCTGCATTGCTGTAGAAAAACTCGCGATAGGCGTGGACCGAGGTCAAGCGGCCATAGGGATCTTCCCGCCTGACGAACGCGCCCATCGTGTGGCCCCATTCGACGTTGCGATACTCGTTGTGCTCGTTGCCCAGATCCCACCAGACATTGTCGAAACCGGCGAGTCGAGCAATCGCATATCGGTAAAGCCGGTACTCGTCTTCGGTAAGCCGGCCGTACTCCTTGGGTAGATTCTGCTTTTCGATGGTCACAATGCAGGTGGCCACGATGCCTTTGTCGGCCATCCTCCGAACGGCCCCTTCCGCCCGGCGCCAGTGGTCCACGTTGAAGCGCGTGAAATCATAATGGTGCGGCTTACCCAACCACGCGGGCAACGGATTGACCTCGCCGGGCCGGGCCCCGTAGTTGGGGAGTTTCATGGGCTCGTTCACGCCGTACTCGCCGGGCTGCTCGCTGGCGGTCGTGGTGTCCCGCGGATACCCCGTCAGCAGGAACCTGATTTTGTTGAAACCCTCGCGCGCACAATAGTCAATCAGCGCATCAATCTGGGCCTCATCATTGGAGGGATCGAGCAGATGATAGGCCGTGTAGCCCAGGTGATAAAACGGCTTCTTTGAGCCAGCGTGAATGAAGTGCTTGGGATGTTTCGGATCGACAACGACCGGTCCGTCGCGATCGGATGGTTCACACCGCAGCCGTCCGGTGAACGACCGGTCCAGATCCGGCCCCTGCACGTGGAGCTCGTAGCTCCACGTTCCGACCCGGTCGGGGCAGAAGCGCAGCTTGAACAGTCGCCCGTCCTGCGAATCGGCATAGCCGTGAACCACGCGCTGCGAATTTTCGGCTGGAGGCACGCTGAATCGGCCCGTGATCAGAGCGTCAACAAATGGATTCTTGAATGTGGGCTCTTCCACCCGGATGGTGAATTCGACCGGCTCGTAGCGCCGCGCTGAAGCAGGCGCCGCGAATTCGACTGACTGGCCCGGATAGGCCGGCGCCGCGAACACCGCGATCAGCATCCCCAACAGGAACCTCGTCATGTGACCGCCTCCAAAAATAGCATCCATCCCGTCTCTGGTCGGTGCGAACTGATGATCTCTGCAAGCCAGCCACCGGCTCACACTTGCGAAATGGCCTCGTATCTGATAGCTTTCAGATAGTACAGTTCCGTGCGTGTGTGCACCAGTTTTTCATCACCTCCAGAGGCCAAGGTTTGTGAGGAGCCTCCCCAAAGGAGGATCGCATGACGCGAGCAGGTTCAAGTCTGATGATCGGCTTGCCCGCGGCGCTGGCCATGGTTGCGACCGCCCGGGCCGCGGAGCAGGGTTCGCTGTTGTCCGTCGTGCAGCGCTATGCCGACACCATGCTGGAGCGCGGCCGCGACACGTACGGACCTCAGCCCAGCGGCCTGCTGCTCAGCGCACTGGATCGATTGAAGCTTGCGCC
>BTUC01000029.1:0-27897 GCA_045863575.1 Phycisphaerae bacterium | reverse complement strand
CTGATCGCGGCGTTCGGCGATGAGTGGCGTTGACGGCGCGCCGGGAGACCGGTGCCTGCCCAGAGGTGACGGATGATTCTGCAAGCCCTGTACCTGGTGCTGCTGGCGATCCAGGCCGCACAGTCCGGGCCCAGCGATGCAGCCGCCACGCATCCTGCGGCTGCGATCGAATCGGAGACGCCGACCAGCCGCCCGGCCGACACACCGGGGGCCAGAGCGGCCCGTTGCCTGGCCGAGCTGGAGCGACTCCGGCACGCGGCCACGCCCGACCCGCAGGGAGTCGCGTCCGTTCTGAAGGAAGGCCTGGCCGCGGCCGATGAATTGGCGGAACAGAAATTCGACGCCCAAGAAGAAACCACCCCGCCACCCAGAGCACGCGCCCTGAAAGAGATGGCCAACCGCACCCGAGAGTGCCAGGTCGCGATACTGCGGGGCGAGCTGCACCGGGCGGCCGCGGCCGCGCTGCCGGCGGATCATCCCCAGCGCGGTGAATGGACGAAGCAGGCGATCACGATCTTCCGGACGTTGCGGGTTGAATACCGCGTGGTGCCCGTAAGCCTGATGGGCTACATCGGCGAGAGCAAGGTGCAACGCCTCACCGGCGATCTCAAGGCGGCAGGACAGGCCTTGGTCCCGGCGCTGCGCACCCCGCAGCGCCTTGGGGACACCGCGATGGCAGAGTTGCTGCGCATCGCGCGGCTCGAGTCCCTGGAAGTCCGTCTGCGGGAAGAGCCGGTGGGCGCGGAGACGGAAGCGCAGCAGTGGCTGCGCTCCTCGGAATGGAAAGAGGACACCGTCTGGCCCGCGCGGATCAGATGGGTGCTCGCCCGGGCCTGGACGGCGAGGTACGCCGCCCGGCAGGCGGGATCGACACGGCCGGCGGATGATGACGCCCGCATGCTGCTCACTGAGATCGTGAACCTGCTCCGTGACTCCGGCGTAGCGACCGTCGCTCCGCGCTATGAGCGACTCGAAATGTTGATCGGGCTCGGAGCGGGGCTTTCCGACAAACCGATCACCTCGGGCGAACTGGCCGCTTGGGCGGGCGTGCTGTGGGAAGCCGGTCGCGAAGAAGAGGCTCTGCTCTCCTACGAGAAGGCTGCCGCCGGTACGGGCGCATCGCTGGACCCCGACGGGCTCTATACCTATGCCATGCTGCTGCGCAAGGCTGGCCGATACGTGCAGGCCGCGGATGGGTGCGACCGGCTGCTGGCTCAGGCGAGCGTCGACCACCCCCGGCGCGCCGCCGCGCTTCAACTGCGCGCCTTGGTTCTTCTGGACGCCATGGCGGCCCAGACCGAGCCGGCCGCCGCTTTGCGCGACCGGGCCGTGGCCGCGTTGAGGGCTATCGTAGAAAGCGAGTTGCCGACCGCCCTGCGTCAGGATGCCCTTCGTCAGTTTCTGGCCCTCCAGGAAGATGGTGATCTGGGCGCCGCCCTGGTGTACCTGGATGCGCACGCCGATCTGGTGACTGACGACCCTTACCTCATGCAGGCACGCGCGGTGGCCGATTGGCAACGCCTTTCCAGACAGATCACCGCAGGCGCCCCATCCGAGCCTCAAACCAACGAGCAGATGCGCCATGTTCGGGAGCAGATCGATGCGGCCCTGAGCGCGGCGCGCGCGGCGGGTAATGAGGAGATGGTCGCTTCGTGTGTGCTGGCCCGCGCCCGGCTGCTGGCCGGCCCGCCGCTGTCGGACACACGGGGGGCATTGCAGGCGCTGGAGCAGGACTCGAAGTTGTTCGAGAGCCAGAGCCGGGTTTCCCGCGAGGCCACGCATCTTCGCCTGGAACTGCTCCTGAAGCTTGGGCTCCTGGAGCAGGCGCTCGCACTGTTGAACGCGATCCCCGAACCGGCGTCGGGCCCGGCCGGCCCGGGCCAGTTACAGCTCGCCGAGCTGCTGGCTCAACAGCACGCCGGTGCGGCTCAGAACCGCAACAAGGTCCGGGAGCATGTGTTGAACCTCTGCCAGCAATCCCTCACCGGCTCCGTTACCGGGGGCGAGGATTACACGGGTACCGTGCGCCGCGCTGCCCATTGCCTGCTGGCGGTTGGCGCCGCGGCGGATGCTCGGCGCATCCTTGAAGGTATTCAGTCGGACGCGGCATTGCGGAAGAACCCGCAAGTGCGGCTGGATTGCATGCTGATGCTCGCCGACTGCTATCAGCAGGAGGGCCGGCCGGAAGAAGCGCTGCGGCGCCTCGAGACCCTGGCCGCCGCCTTCCCGCGCGAGCCCGAGATCCATCTGGCCCGCGGACGCTGCCTGGCCGCGCTGCGGCTGCCGGACAAGGCGGCGGCAAGCTATCGCGAAGCCCGCAAGCTATCCACCGCCGGCTCGCCCGAGTGGTGCCGGGCGACGCTGGCCCTGGCCGAGAATCTCCGCACCGGCGGCCAGGCGAGTGCTGCCCGGGAGGTGCTTCGCGTTTCCCTGGCCCTCTATCCCGACTTCGGCAGCCCTGAGTTGCTGTCAGAACTCAAGCGGATGCAGAATCCGACCACGCCGTAATCAAGGCAGGAGCAGGTACTTCATCACACGAGGTCACACATGAGCAGATACCGCCACACGAGCGCAGCCGTCGTGCTGTTGTCGGGCGTCCTGATGATCGCAGCGCATGCCGGCGCGCAGCCCGCGGCAGACCACCCCGCCGGACAGGAGGCTGGCGAGCAGGTGGTCGAAAAGAGCATGCTGGACGTCATCCGCGCGGGCGGCGCGGTGGGCTACCTGATCATTCTCCTGAGCGTGGCCGGAGTGGCGTTGACCATCGACGCGTTCCTCAAGTTGAAGGCACCCAGGCTGCTGCCGCCGGTGCTGGTGGATCAGGCCGACCAGCTCACCCGCCAGGGCAAGTTCGCCGAGCTCATGCGGCTCTGCCAAGCCAGCGACAGCATGCTGGGGCGGATCCTCAGCGGGGCACTGGCCCGCGGGACCATGGGCCTGCCGGCCGTCCGTGAGGCCATGCAGGACCTCGGCGCCCGTGAGACCACGCGGCTCCAGCAGCGCATCGGCTACGTCGGGTTCATCGCTTCGGTGGCCCCCATGCTGGGATTGCTCGGCACGGTCACGGGCATGATCAAGTCGTTCAATGTGCTGGGTATGACCAAAGGCGCCGCCCGGCCGGATGAACTGGCCATCGGCATTGCCGAGGCCCTGGTCACCACCGGCATGGGGCTGGTGGTCGCCATTCCGCTGATGTTCTGTCATGCCTGGCTGCGCGATCGGCTGGCCAGTGCCGCTCAGGAAAGCGCCGGGCTGTGCGAGCGGGTTCTGCGGAACATGGCCGTCGTGCTCGAGACCCGGCAGGCAACGCCACGGCCGGCCCAGCAGGAGGCGACGGTTGGAGCCGGAAGATAGTGATGAGTGATGAGTGATGAGTGAATGATGAAGGGTGATAGGCCACGAGGATAGGTAATGACCACCTACCACCTGCAACCCACCGCCCACGACCCCGGAGGCGGATCGCTGCAATTCGCCCCCGCGAACGGCGGCGGCCGTCCTAGCATTCAAATCGCGCCGATGGTGGACATCGTGTTTCTGCTCATCTGCTTCTTCATGCTGGCCACCGAACTGGTCAGCAGCCAGCAGGACGAACGGGTCAGCCTGCCGGAGATGAGCAACCCCGAGTCTCGCTCGCAGGCGCCGGCCGAGATCATCGTCAACCTGCTCGCCGACGGGAGCGTGAGCCTGGGCGGCCGGACGCTATCCAGGTCGGCGCTTGAGCCACTGCTGACGGCCGAGAACTCCCGGGCCATGGAGAAAAGCCAGCCCCTTCGGGTGGTGATCCGCGCCGACCGCGGCCAGCACTATGCCGCGCTGGATGACGTGCTCTCCGCCTGCCGGCGGGCGGGGCTCACGCAGGTCATCTTCCGGGCACGCGAAGGAGAGGGCTCATGATCTTCCACGCACAGCGACATGCCGAGGATGACCCGCTCACCATCACCCCCATGGTGGACGTCGTCTTCAACCTGCTGGCCTTCTTCATGCTGGCGACGCAGCTTCTCTCCGCGGAGCGCGACTTTGGGATGGGCTACCAGGAGACCACGGCCGTCCAGGGCGCCGCGGCCGAGGATCTGCCCAGCAACGTCACGGTTCACCTGAGCAAGACTCCTGGCGGCGTGGGCATCACCATCGGCGGCGTCCAGCTGGCCGAGAATGACTTCCAGGGTCTGCGTGCCCGGTTGACGGAGATCAACCTGCCGCGCACGCCGGTGGTGCTCGAATCCGATCCCTCGCTGAGCATCGAGCAGGTCTGCCGCGCACTCGACGCGGTGCTGGCCAGCCCGATGAAGGAGGTGAGCATGTCGCGGATGCGGATCGCCGAGCCGGCCGGGGGGACCCTGCGGAAAGGAGGGGCGTCATGAGTCGCGTGCACTTCGATCCGACCAGCGCAGCGGCACTCGAGCCTCAGATCGAGTCCGGCAGCACAAGCCGCAGGTTTGCCGGCGCTTTACCCTCCTGGGGGACATCACTGCTGCTCCATATTGCCCTGCTGGCGATCCTGGCCATGATCACCTGGCTGATCGCCCAACCGAACTCGCCGCACGAAGATACCATCCTGAGCCTTCTACCTCCGGGCGCTGGCAAGGAGGGCGCGGGGAGGGAGGGCCGGGCCATCCATCCCAAGGTTGGCGTCTCGCATGACCAGAAGGCCATCGCCCGCTCCGGCCAGCCCATCCAGTTGCCGCCGGCGCCCAGTGCCCGATTACTGGAGCAGTCGCTGCAAGCGGAGGTGGCGACGGCCATGTCCGCGCCCCCTTCCGCGCTGCTCACCGATCCGTCGATGAGTGTGCTCAACGATCTGATCGACAGTGCCGGGCCGGCGCCGGGAGCGGGCGGCGATCGAGGCGCGGGCTTCGGTACGGGCGACAGCAAGGGCTTCGGTGGATACATCGGGGACCTGCGCGGGCGGGGCCTGGATGTCGTGCTGGTGCTCGATGCCACCCGCAGCATGTTGCCCTACATCGAGCAGGCCAAGCAGCGGCTGCACGACATCCTCGACGTGATCACCGGCCTGGTGCCCAAGACGCGCTTCGGCGTGGTGGCGTACAAAGACTACGGCGACGAGTACGGTCCGAACGCGGTGCAGTTCCTGCCCATCACCACTGACTTAGAGAAGGTGCACACGTTCATCGACGAGATCGCTTGCGGAGGCGGCGGCGACATGCCCGAGCCGGTTCACGAGGCACTGCGGGTGGGAACGGACATCAAGCGGATGGGCTACTCCACCGTCGCCAGGCGTGTCATCGTACTGGTCGGCGACTCGTCGATTCACCTGACCGGCAAAGAACCCGCCTGGGATCTGGCGGCCACGTTCTGGCGACGGGCCAAAGGCGTGATCAACGTCATCGACGTCGGCGGCTCATCCCGGCGCAGCGTCCAGCCCGATCTGTTGCGAGTCGCCCGCGAAGGCGGCGGCTCGGCCTTCCTGCTCAAGGATGCGGAGAGCTTCTGGAAACAGCTCATCGTGCAGATCTTCGGTGAACGCTACGAGCAGGACATCAACGCGATCCTGGAAAAGTACGTGGACAAGGAGCGGGGAGGGTAGAATGCTAAGTGCTGAGTGCTAAGTGCTGAGTGCTGAGTACTGACAACTGAAAACTACCGCCGACCGCTGACTGCTGAGAGCTTAGATGCCCTACCGCAGTATGACACTCGAGGACTTTGCCCGGCACGTCGGGCTGCGCACTGATGAGGTGCGGCGGCTGGCGGATCGCGGGAAGCTGCCCGGCCATAAGGTCGGCGGGCAGTGGCGCTTCAACCGTGCCCAGGTCACCGAGTGGCTTCAGCAGGAGATCCCCACCTACGCACAGGACCGGCTTGTGGAGATCGAGCAGGCCATGGGCCGCACCGACGGTGAGGTGCCGGATGAGACCAGCCTCATCGTGACCGACCTGATCGGGCTGGAGGGCATTGAGGTGCTGCTGCCGGCCAACACCAAGGCGTCGGTCCTGCGCGAACTGGTGAAGCTGGCCGAACGCACCGGGCTGCTTTACGACGCCGACGGCCTGCATGAGGCCATCGTGCAGCGCGAGGAGCTCTGCTCGACGGCCCTGCCCAACAAGGTGGCCATCCCCCACCCGCGCCAGCCGATGCCGTATGTCTCGGCCGAGCCTTTGATCTGTGCCGCCCGTTCGCCGAGGGGGATTCCCTTCGGATCGTCGTATGGGGGACTGACGACGCTCTTCTTTCTCATCTGCTGCCACGATGACCGGCACCATCTGCGCGTGCTGGCCCGGCTGATGAGGATCCTGGAGGGCGGGATGGTCGAAGCGCTCACGGCGGTGGAGACGCGCGAAGAGTTCCTTCAGGCCATGATCGACAAAGAAACGTTGGTGGTGGCCCAGGCGAAGTGAGGGTAGGGAGACACTGCCTGTCCCCCTGCTCTCCCCATCCTAATCTTCATCCTGATCTTAATCTCTGAAGCTCTCAGTACCTGTTTGCGGCCTACCGGCGGAACATCAGATTAGGATTGAGATTAAGATTAGGATTAGGATTAGGAGTAGGAGTAGGAGTAGGATTACGGCATGTGCGTCACATCCTCCAGCTCCACGTTGCGGAAGCGGACGTTCATCAGCCGCCCGAACTGGGCAGTGCCTCTCAGGTAGACCGTGAGGTGGTCGGACTGAGCGACCGTGGCGGTTGACACCGGCAGCCACGCGGAACGACGAAACACCGGGGAACTCCAGACGACCTGTTCGGCGAGTGGATCGGCGCCGCCGGTGGGATCGACGCCCGCCACCGCGGAGATGATCATTTCCCGGTTGTTCCATGGATTCCACAGACGGATTTCGCAGGAGAGCCGGTAACGACGGCCCTTCTCGCACGGAACGCGCTGGCAAAGCACGGTATCCGTATGACCGGCGCCCTCGGGCACTTCCCATCCGGCCGATGGTGGTTCGTTCTTTCCGGCGGCCGGGCGGTCCACCCGGAATGCGGGCACCGCGCCGCTGATCGTCCGCGTCTGCCAGCCGTGCGGGAAGCCGGTGTCATCCGGGCCGCTGAAGTCGCCGTTGAGCAGCTCGGCCGAGAGCGGCATGGCCTGCACGGGAATGACCGGAGCCTTCAGCGGCTCCGATTCGTTGCCCCACGCATCCACCGCGCAGACGGTATAGCGGTAGGTCGTGCCGTTGGTGAGACCCGTATCGGTGTACTGGTGACGGCCGGGCGAGGAGACAGCGATCTGCGCGATGAGCTCGCCGGTTGCGGACGGGTCGCTGCTCTGGCCGGGCAGAAACCGGCGAATGAGGACGCCGGCGATGTCACCGGCGGCCGGCAGATCCCAGACGAGCTTCGCCCGCCCGTCGGCCGTCGACCGCGAAGCATAGGGCGGCATTCCCGGGCGCCAGTCGGGCGTAACCGGCGCGGTGGGAGCAACCTTATGCGACTCGTACTCCACGAGCATCATGGCCAGATCGCGGTCGCGAACCACCTGGCCATCGACGTACAGCTCCCCTTCCGGGAAATCATCCTGCTGCGACGTCCACATGCTCAGCCCGCCCTGGCTTTGCGGCAGGCAAACCTGTATGTAGTACTTCTGCCCAGGTTCAAGCGGCCGCTGGCCCGGATTGAAGACGAGTATGCGGCTGTTCACCAGCGGTCCGAGCGGCCGGCCGTCGGGACCGGACTCAAAGATCTGGATAACCGGGTCTGCGGGCTCCTGTTCGTTGGGGACGGGAAAGACACTGAGTAGCGCGAGGCCATCGCCCGCGGCGGTGAACGTCTGGCCGTAGCAGCGTTCGGCCTTGCGGAATACATGGGTATTGCTGCCGGGTTTGTGCCGGAGGATCTGCCCCGGGGGATTGTGCTGAATGCGCAAGGCCAAGTCTAGGGATGACTCGCGCTTGCCGTCGAGAAAGGCCGTACCCTGGTCATACCTGTTCTCACCAACGATATGCATCCGGAAGGGCTCGCCGTCTTTCCGCGCGAAGCGCAGGTAATAGCGATGGCCGGGGACGGTGGGCAGCGTACCAAGCGGATAGTAGCTGCTGGCGGCCACGGTCTTGCCGACCTGGGGACCGGTAGCGTCGTTCTCGTGCAGGGTAATGAGGACGTTCTGGTAGTCCTGGAAGGCGATGGCCGTTATGCCCGTACCCGCGGCCACGAACTGCTGGCCATACTCGCGGTGGGCCTCCGCGGCAGGCTGGCCAACATGGAGCAGTTCGTACTGAAACGGCAACGCGATGTGGACGCGGTTGAACTCGTTCTCGCGAATGTTGACGCCGGGGCGCAGAGCGGGGCCAAATCCGTGGGCCTCCTCGACGACGGCCGTGTACAGGCCCAGGCGTTCGACCCGGGCGATCCACTGGCCGGTTCTCGGGTCGGTGTCCTGGCTGGCGATCGGACGGCCATCAGGGCCGCCGAGCCAGGCGGTCAGCCCCTGCACGCTGCCGCCGGCGCTGCCGGTGGTACCATACACGGTGATGGCGGACTCACCGGCTGCAAACGCGCCCGCTAGGGGCCATGCCGCCAGCAGGATCGCCAGAGCCGTTTCCACCTTGAGGCTTCCGCGTGTCTGTAGCGGCTGGCCACCCCGCGAGGAGGCGTCCCGAAGAGGGACCGGAAGCGGCGGCTCGTGTAGGAATCGGATGTTTTCAATCACGGTTCACGTCTCCAAAGCGGCCCTTGATGGATTGGATCTTGAAGCCCCCTGCCTTGCCGCCTTCCAGCACGATCTTGCGTTCGAACTGAAGTTCGTCGGGCTTGACGGTCACGAGCACGAACTCGGTGTGCGTGTCTTTTCCGAACGGAGCAGACGGGTGAAGGGTGTACAGGGGAATGCCCATGGTCTGCTCGGCGGGGTAGAGCTCGCCCTTGTGCGTGTGGCCGGCGAAGGCCGCCTTGACCGTATGCTTGTCTGGCGCGCTGGCCAGCACGCGGTAGATGGGGCCGCCATTCTGGGCATCCTGGCCGAGCATCCATTCCGGGTAGTGCATGAACAGCAGACTGGGCAGCCGGTCCGGGTTGTTGACGTGGCGGATCAGGTCGGCCTCGAGCCATTCGATTTCCGCTTCTTTGTCGTCGGTGCAGGTATCCACGATGACGAAGTGGATGCCGCCGCGGTTGAACGAGTAGTAGTACTTGTTCTCCACCGCGAAGCGCAGCGCGGGATCCACCTGATCGTTGAGCGGATAAGGCGGCAGACCGGAGCGCACCAGCGCCTTGGGCCCCTCATCATGATTGCCCATGGCGATGTGGATCTGCATGCCCGCTTCGCGTAGCCGGCGGAAGTGGTTCACTTTCGGGTCGAACGAACTGGGGACGTCGCCGACGGAGACGACGAAAGGCACGCCCAAATCAATAACTTCCCGTGTCAGTTGATCGACCCCCTCGAGCGTCTGCGTATCAGAGAGGATCACGAACTGATTGGGCCCTGCGGCTAAGGCCTGGGAAGCCGGAAAAAATGAAAGAAATGCGAGGCAGAGGCATGCTCTGCCACCGCAACCGAGCGCATGGGGGCGTACGTGCATGGGCAACTCTCCAACTGACCCGCTGAACTTGTTAACGGCCGTGATGCTTCTATCAAATCGCGCGGACTGGGTCAACGGTCCTCCCGGGTATGGTCGGTACTCTGGGGGAGGTTGGTGGGGGCTGCGGAAGAGGTGTTGGGTGTTCGGTGTTGGGGGTGGGGGTTGGGAGCACCGCAAACTTGCGACGGGAGCGACCAGGGGACAAGGGAAAGGGGTGACCCGGGGCGAGAGAAAGGTGGAGAGAACGAGAGTCGGGGAGATTGACAGTGTCCCAAACGGTGGATCGCCGTAAGCCAGCAGCGGGTGCTTGCCGCCGATCCCGACCTGGGCGAAGTGCGCAAGGCTGTCGCCGGGAAGGGTCCGCCGGGAGAGGTCGTGTTCCACTTCGTGGATGATGGATCGCTGATCTTCCGAGCAGCCGGCCCTTCTCTTGAAGGGAACAGATTGATATCATGCCAATCGTTGGGCCAGCCGGAGAGCGCCTGTTTTACCCTTTCACCGCCTCGCCGCGCCTGCGCCGGTCAAGTTTCTGTTGCCCAGAATCGGTCGGGAGCCAGCGATGTCCATCAACGGCAAAAGTGAGACCTCGGGGCAGAATGCCCAGAACGTCGTCTATCGTTCGGGCGAGTTTCCGGTGATCTCCTCGCCCGAGCAACGCCAGGCTGCCGGCGAGCGGCGCCGGAGATACCCCTACCGCTTCCCGCGCGACCATCGGCAGATGGGCGGCAAATTCAGCGTCGAGGAGAACGCCCGGCGACTGTTGCGCTACTTTTACTTTGAGCGGCGGCTGGCCCAGGCGCTGGGGGCCTGGACGCTGGCCATTCCCGACTTCGAGGTCAAGGTGGAGATCGGGCGGCACATTTTTTATCACGCCGACGCAGCCCGCACGTTGCGCGAGCGGCTCAGCGAGCAGGAGATGCGCTTCTCCGAGATCGACAAATTCCGGGATACGGCCATCGACCGCTTCATTGATGAGATGCTCAGCGCGGCCGATGCGCCGGAACTGCTGGTGGGCGCGCACCAGGTGCTGGGCGCAGCGCTGGCCACTACCTACCGGCACCACATCGACGACACTGATGCGGTCACCGACGTGCCGACCATCCGCGCGCTGAAGCGCATCCTGGCGGACTACGAGCCCATGCTGGCCTGGACCCAGGGGGCGCTCGACGCCTACGTGGAAGGCGGCGTGGATGAGTCACGTCTGGCCGGCTGGCGCTGGCACCTGCAGCGGCTGCTGGGCAGCATCGGCGGTGTGAGCGGCGCGGATACGCCCAATCCGGAGCCAACGCCCGTGCGGATCGACAGCAAGCCTTTCGCTCGCGCCACCGCGCCCCAGCGCGACGAACGCTTCGCCACCTTCAACAACACCGGCGACTATGACACGGCCGACGGCCAGCCCCGCTTCGAGCCGACCAGCTATGAATCGGTGCGACTGCGCTTCATCCGCACTCAGCGCGACGAGATCGATGCCATCGAAGCCTTCGGCACATTTCTGTGGGATATCCGCTTCATGGATTTCCAGGCGGAGTACGACCTGGCCCGGATCACCTGGGACGAGGCCCGGCACACCGAGATCGGCCACCGAGCTATGCTGGCTGCCGGGTATGATCCGTACGAGCTGCCCAACCGGCTGACCAGCTCGACCTGCCGCGGACCGATGGAGCCGGCCTACGCCATGGCGGAGATCAACCTCTTTGGAGAGGTGGGCGTACTCAAGACCATCAACGATCTGGTCGACCAGGCCCACGACCGCGACGACGCTCTGCTGGCCCACATCGCCGACTTCATCCGCGCCGACGAGCGCACCCACGTCCGCAAGGGCCGCCACATCATCGGCTGCATGACCGACCTGGGCACGCAGGATCTCGAGCGGCGCACGCGCGAGCTGTTTACCGAATGCCTCGTGAATCTCGGGGCGGTCAAGCTGGACATGGACGTGTTCACGCTCTCGCGCGAAGACATCGAACGGCTGGTCGGGGAGTGATGGTCCTGCGGGCACGGCCGGTGAATCGTTCGAGCACGATGGTGCGCCCCCACGGGCGAGGTGGTCAGTCGAATAAGTCGCCGGGGCCGCCACGCACCCCACTTGAGTTCCGGCCCGCTCGCTTGCGCTCGGGGCTCTGTCAGTCCCCCCCTCACTGCCGCTCGGGGCTCTGTCAGTCCTGCCACCTCGCTGCCGCTCGGGCTCTGACTCCCTCCTCCGGTACTCCGGGGGAGGGCCGGGGTGGGGGCTTGTCGCGCGGCATTCGAAGACCGGTAGAAGCAGGCGGTTACATCGGTGGAGACCCGACGTCCGGCCGCGGCGCCGATCAACTCACTCACACCGTTGGCGCGCCAACGATGCAGGCGTTGTGAGCCAGCCATCTCTCGCCCCTTCGGGGCTCCGGCGAACCACTACTTATCGACTCCAGCCCCTCTAGGTCTCCGCCGAGCCACTACTTATTCACTCCATCCCTTCGGGCCTCTGGCGAACCACTATAGAGCCCAGCCCGCCGGAATGCCCCGCGAGGAACGTCCGGATCAACCCACAACCTGCAACCCACGGCCAACAACCCACATCGCCATCAAAGACCCAACACCCAACACCCAGCACCCAACACCCAACACCCAGCACCCAGCACCCAACACCCAACCACCCAGCACCCAGCACTCAGCACTCAGCACTCGCTGCTCAGCACTCTCTACTTTCCGATGATCGCCCGCAGCGCTCGGCCGGTGTTTTCAATCAGCACCTCCGGATAGTGGGTATAGGGCGGGATCATCTCGGCCGTTACCCAGCCGTCGTAGCCGATTTCGCGAAGCGTGGCCGTGACTGTGGGCCAGTCCACCTCACCGGAGAGCAGATCGACGAAGCCGCCGGCCGTGCCCACCGAGCGACGGAAGTCCTTCACGTGCACGCGGCAGATCCGTGAGCCCAGGGCGCGGATCCAGTGCTCCGGGTAACCGAAGAGCATGACGTTACCCACGTCGAAGTAGGCGCCGACAGCCTTGCTGTTGAACGAGTCGATGAACCGGACCATCTCCATCGGGCTGAGCAGAAAGCGATTCCAGACATTTTCAATACCGATGCGGACGCCGGCCTTTTCGGCTTCGGGGATGGCCGAGGCGATCGCCTCCGACGCACGCGACCAGGCGTCGCGGTAGTCCACCACCGGCGCCTGCGGCATGAAGAACACGTCCACCGCGCCAGGCACCACGAGAATGGCGTCGACGCCCAGCAGCTTCGCGGTGGCGATCTCGCGTTTGAGGATCTCGACGCCGCGGGCGCGGACCTTGGCCTCCGGGTGCGTCAGCGGAAACTCCCAGCCCATGCCGGTGGCCACGCCGGCGATCTCGACGCCTTCGTTGCGGATGGCCGCGCCGACGGCCGTGATCTGGCGTTCGTCAGACTCCGGCGTCAGGGCCCCCTCGGGTGACAAGGCCACCTCGATCCCCTCAAAACCGGCCGCCTTCGCCTGCCGGGCCACCGGGCCATAATCCTTCAAGCCCGCCAAGCCGCCGGGAAACGACCAGGGACTGATACCCGCTTTCATAGCACACCTCTTCTCGCGAAATGCTCGTCCGAACGCCGCCTGATGTGATAACCCTTCGCAGCACCGACTGCAAATGGTCCGCCACAGAGCACGCAGAGACCACTGAGGTTTACCAGTCAAGGCCAGGGTAGCGGCCGTTCTCCGTGCTGGCCGTTCCCCTCGGCGGCCGTTGGCCGTTCCCCGTGGCGGCGCGAGCTCTGTGGCTTAAGGGCCGTTACCCGGCTTCCGCAGAGCGATCGGCTCGTAGCGGGTAAGGCGAGCGCCCAGCTTGCTGATCACGCACGAGCGGAAGATACCGAACTTGCGGTAGCGCGAGAAGAGAAAGACGGCCGGCGGATAGATGATCACCAGCGGCAGCCACCAGGTAGGCACGAACTGCTCGATCAGGTGGGCCCCGGCGACCATGGCCGTGAAGATAGCCAACGAGCGGTACAGATCGGCCTCGCGCGCCTGGCCGCCCGGGTACTTGGCCATGATCCGAGCCACAAAACCCCGCTCGCGGGGCGTGAGCTCCACCGCCGAGGGCGCAGTGTCGGATTCGGCGGGCGGGCAGGCGGTGTGAGACTGGTCGGCCATCGAGAAGAGCTCCTGAAGGAGAAGCGATCAGCGTTCAGCGTTCGGCAATCAGCGGGCAGCGGCATTCAGCCAAAGCTGACGGCTGACCGCTGAACGCTCTAAGTGGCGGCCTGGGCTTGGGCCATGCGCACGGGTTCATAGGTGCAATCGGGCTCCGCGGCCAGGGGATCGCCGGTGAGCGCCCAACTCCGGGCGCGGGAGCCGCCGCAGACGGTTTTGAATTCGCATGCGCCACACTTTCCGCCCAGCCGATCCACATCGCGCAGATCGCGCATGAGCGGGGTGTTCCGGTACAACTCGGCCAACGGCGACTGCCGGATGTTGCCGACGGAAACGGCCAGGAAGCCGCTGGGAAAGACGTCGCCGACATGCGAGATGAAGACAAACCCACGGCCATCGTTCAGGTTCATCGACTCGTAGCCGACCGCCGGCGGATTGCCGCCTTCCTGGCGGGCTTCCTTCAGCTTGCGCAGCACGAACCGCCGGTAGTGCGGCGCCTCCGTGCTCTTGATGTTGAAGGGGACGCGCTGCCGCAGGGACCAGAGCAGCTCGAAGACCTGCTCGTACTCCTCCGGCTGGATCCGCTGGTCAGCCTGGCCCCTGCCGACGGGTACCAGGAAGAACACACTCCAGAGCACCACGTCCAGCTTGCTGAGCAGTTCCACCATGGCCGGCAAGTCGGCCAAATTGTGCCGCGAGACGGTGGTATTGATCTGGACGGGCAATCCCGCTTCGCGGGCTACCCGGACAACCTCCATGGTGCGGGCGAAGGCACCATCCAGACCGCGAAAGCTGTCGTGAATGCGGGCGCAGGACCCATCGAGGCTGACCGCAAACTGGGAGAGCCCCTCGGCCGCCAGCCGGCGGATGGCCTCATCGGTCAAAAGCGGAGTGACGGACGGCGTCATGGCCATCCGCACACCGTGGTCGCGGCCATAACGAACCAGCTCGAAGACGTCCGGCCGTTTCATGGGATCGCCGCCGGACAGCACCAGCACCCCCGCACGCAGGTCAGCAATCTGATCAATGAGGCCACGGGCTTCATCGGTAGAGAGTTCGCGGGCATGCCGCAGTGGCTGGGCCTCCGCCCGGCAGTGAAGGCAGGTCAGGTCACAAGCCTGGGTCATCTCCCAGACAACCACGAACGGCCGCTGGTTATAGTCAAACGTCGGACGAGGGTTCGCCATGAGATTCCCTCAAAAACGCTCTTCAAGTCAGCCCAAACAAGTTGGCAGGTGACGAACACGCCCAGCAAGAAGCGTTCCGTAGGTTCTTAACGCTGAGGACCTGACGAGAGTTCGGCTTTCTGAAGGACGAGTTTCCGTCGCCTGGGTCAAATAGCACAGATTCATGCGGCTTCTAACACTGATGAAAGGCAGTGGGTCAGGGGGGCAGAGCCTTCACGTGGGGATAGCCTGCCAAGACCCTCATCAGTGGTTTGGCTGCCTTTCGGCAGCAGGCATGGGGTTTCTGACAGGAAAGCGCGCCATTGCCCCGACTCTGGGACAGCATCTATCCGATGGGCCGGATAAGTGGTGTGCAGTTTGCATGTATGAGTGGCTGGATGACTGGCTGACGAGTCAGTCAGCAGAGGGGCGGGTGGGCCGGCAGTTCAGCCTGAATGCGGAATGCAAAGCAGTTGCGATGGACTTCTGCCCGGGTATGATAAGGTTGTTCGTGTGACCGGATGCCACCCGTCCAGCACGCTCAGGAGACACAATGCCGGCAAAGATGTTATGCCGGGTTGCGGCAACTGCCGTCGTGATCGCGTTGACCAGCGGGCAGGGCTGCCCGTTGGGCGCTCCGCCGCCGGATGACGAACCGGTGTACAACAATACGACTGACCGTACGAATGGTAACGCCCGCTTTCTGGGCTCCGCGGCCTGCCGCGCCTGTCACCCGGACACCGATGACCTGCAGCGGCTTCACGGCCACGCGCATATGCTCAAGCCGGTACTGGGCGCCCCCCCGTCTTATCCGCCCCAGGCTGCTCGCGCGGGCGTGCCCACGCCGCCGCCGGGATTTGATTGGTCGCAGGTCTCGTACGTGATCGGCGGGTATCTGCGCAAGGCCAATTTCGTAAACCAGGACGGATACGTGCTGACCAGCGGTACGACGGGCATGGATACGCAGTGGAACCAGCCCCTGGCCTTGACCGGAGAGCCGGCCCACTTCGTCCCCTACCAGCCCGGCGACGCCTCGCTTCAGCCCTACAACTACTCCTGCTTCGTCTGTCACACCACCGGGCCGCAGCCGCCGAGCGCGGCCACCCCGCGATTCCAGGACAACCGCCCCGGCATGGCCGGTACCTGGGTCGAGGCGGGTGTGCAATGCGAAGCCTGCCACGGACCGGGCTCCAACCATGTGCCCAATCCGGAAGCACGCGACATCTACGTGAACACCAGCGCCGCTTTCTGTGGCGAGTGCCACAGCCGACCGTTCGGCTCCGGGGGGCAGGTCATCCAGGCCGCCAACGGGTACATCCAGAACTATCAGCAGTACGGCGAGCTCCTGGCCAGCGGCGGGCACAGTGGGTTCGAGTGCGTCACCTGCCATGACCCGCATGTTTCCGTTAATTACGACCGGGGTCGAGCGCTACGGCAGACCTGCACGGGCTGCCACGAAGGTTTCAACATGGCCCTTCACGAGGGGATCACGTTCGTGAGCGGCGACTACGTCGAGCGGGTCAGTTGCGAGAGCTGCCACATGCCACCGGCCACGTTGAGCGCTTCCTTCGCCGAGCCGGGCGGGAGTCGTATCGCCGACATGCGGACGCACATTTTCAGAATCAATACCGAGAACGTGAACTACACGGGTATGTTCACTCCTGACCTGCGCCAGGTACGGAAAGACGCGGATGGACGCGCGGCAGTAACGGTGGATTTCGTGTGCCTGCGGTGCCACCACGGGACGGGCAGCGCCTTCGCCCTGACGGTGACCTCGGCCAGCGAAGTGGCCCGGGTGATGCACCAAGTACCCGGAAGGCCGCGCTAATCGCTTTGCAGAGCTCTGCGAGCAAGGATAGAGAAAACACCAGTGCGAACCTTCCGGCCGAGGCCAGAGCGTCGCGGTCGGTAATCAACTACGGAGAGGTGATATGGACAAGGCATCAACATTCTCGAGGATCAAAGGCATTCACTTGTGCCTGTTGGCCGTGGCTGTTGCGGCCGTGATCGGACAGGGCTGTCCCGGAGCCGCTCCCCCGGAAGAGGAGCCTGGCCCGAATTCGGGGCTCACCGGTGACTACATCGGCTCACAGGAGTGCTACACCTGCCACAGCCGCCACCACGACGAGTGGATCCTGACCCGCCACGCGCAGGCGTACGACACGCTGGTGGCACTGGGCCAGGAGAACAACACGGTCTGCCTGAACTGCCACACCACCGGTTTCGGCGAGACCGGCGGTTTCCAGAGTATCAATATCACCGAAGCGCTGGCCGAAGTCGGCTGTGAAGCCTGCCACGGACCGGGCGGGCCGCATCGCCGAGACGTCTCCAACCGGGCTCTGCGACCACCGAAGAGCATGTCCTCGCAGGTCTGCGGGAGCTGCCACAATGACTTCCATCACCCCACCTACGATGAGTGGGCCGCTTCCGGTCACCACGGCGTGTCTTCGTCGGCGGCAAATTACTTCACGCAGGGCAGAAATCTCTCCGCGTGCGGCGTGTGCCACTCGGGCGATTACCGACAACTGGCCGTCATCGAGCAGGAAACGCCGGTCTCCGAATCACTTCTGGCCGGCGTGGCGCCCGCCCAGATGAACGGCGTCACCTGCGCCGTGTGCCACGATCCCCACGCCAACACGGGAAACGCCGTCGATCCTGAACTGGGACACGATCTGCAACTGCGTTATCCGCAGGTAACCCAACCGATCGCAACGAACACGATCACCGGCGTGCAGGAAGCGTCTCGTTTCAACGGCTGCGGCCAGTGCCATCATTCGCGCGGCCGAACCTGGACCTCCAATGATCGCGGTCCGCACCACAGCGTGCAGGCGAACTTCTACGTCGGCGAGATGCCGGTACCCGAGGGAACACCGCTGCTCGTCGAGAACGAGCGGACGGTGCACCGCTTCGTGTTCAAACAGTGCTCGACGTGCCACATGCAGCATGAGATCGAGACGGGCACCGCTGATCCCGTCGAGACGCACGCCGGGCACGCCTTCCATATCACCACTTTCGCGGGTTGCTCCACCAGCGGATGCCATCCCACGCCGGAGAGTGCGCAGCAGGACACCATCGCACTCCAGGCCAGCGTACAGGCGCGTCTCACCGCCCTCACGACCCGGATGGGCGACCCGAGCACCTGGGAATACAGCGCGGAAGGCGGCGGCCCGCCGACGGACCAACAGGCGAATATTCCCGAGCAGGTGCGCAAGGTGCGCTTCATGTACCACTACATCCTGAGCGATGGCAGCCTCGGTGTGCACAATCCGGAGTACACCCAGGCCATCCTGACCAAGGCAGAAGCGCTGCTGACCGAGGTCGGGCTCTAACTCCCGGACCGCGGCTGCATGATCTTGTCATTGTTGTCGGGTCGGGCAGCCAGTGCGGACGCGCTGGCGTCCCGACCCGACTGCTTTTCGCAGGAGCAACGGGGCCCTGCGAACTCGAATCGAAGCGCTGGCGGGTGTAAGCTGACCTCACCACCGGACGAGGGAGTGACTGTGAGCACGAGGTCGCCACACATCGACAGGCACGCCGGCCTCGGCGCCGCCCGATTCAAGGCAGCGCCGCGCGTTCTGGCCGTAGCCGGGCTGGCATTCTGGCTGACGTGGGCCTGCGGGTGCGTTGAAACACCGCCCCCGCCGAGCGGAGATACGAACTCCACCGATCCCACAAACGGCGGCGCAGAGTATGTCGGTGCTGCGGCTTGCCAGGCGTGCCACGCATCCTTCGGCGATACCCATTTCCGCCATGGCCACAGCCAGATTCTCAAACCCACGCAAGGCGCTGCGCCCGAGTACCCCCCGGGGCTGCCGCGCACCGGCGTGCCCCCGCCACCACCGGGTTACGACTGGTCAGATATTGATTATGTGATCGGCGGCTACCTCAAGACGGCCAGCTTCGTCACCCGGAGCGGCTTCGTCGTAGCCGAGCAGACCACCGGCGATGCGCTCCAGTACCACCTGCGCCTGCCGGAATCCGGTAGGACCGCGGGGTTCGAAGCGTTCAATGGCCTGACCGAGATCCCCTACGGCTTTGAATGCTTCCGTTGCCACACGACCGGAGCCGCTTCGCTCGCGGTCAACGGCAGTCAGCGTCAGGGCGGGCGGCCGGGGATCGGGGGTACCTGGGTGGAGGACGGCGTGCAGTGTGAAGCCTGCCACGGGCCGGGTTCGAATCATGTCCCCAATCCCGGGGCCGGCAGCATCTACGTGAATTCATCAACCATCGGTTGCGCGGACTGCCACAGCGCCGGCGCCGGAACGCTGCTCGCATCCGACGGCTTCATCCTGGGCTATCAGCAGGTGGAAGAGGTGCAAGCCAGCCCGCACGACTTCACCTGCACGGTTTGCCACGACCCGCACGCGTCGGTGTTCAACCGCACCGACCAGGGCATCCGCAACGCGTGCATGACCTGCCACACGGACGTGGGCATGGCCTTGCACGCCGGCCGTGTCTACGTACAGGGCGACTACGTCGAGGTGCTCGCGTGCGAGAGTTGCCACATGCCGCTGGCGTCGAAGTATGCGGTTTCCGCGCCTCCGGACTTCACGGCCGGCCTGGGACGGGTAGGCGACACGCACACGCACATCATGAACATCGACGTGCTGCCGCGGACGGCGGCGGCCATGTTTGCGCCCGGCGGCGGCCGCGTGGTAACGGATGCCGCCGGCCGTGCGGCAGTGACGCTGGACTACGTCTGCCTGCGCTGCCACCACGGCCAAGGGAACGCGTTTCGGCTGGATCTGGATGGCGCCAGTACGATCGCCGACGGGATCCATCAGGCGCGATGACGGCGCGCGGCGTGTTGGCCGCGGGCAGCGAACGGCCAGTCAGCGAGACAACGACCTGAAGCGACGAAGAAAGACGGAGAGAAGGAGAGAATGAGCGACGGAGAGATGAAGGCGTGATCGGCCGTCGAGGGGCCAACATTTCCTGTTTCTCCTTCGCTCTGTCTCTCCGTCTCTCTGCCTCAGCAAAAGCGGGCGCCCCGGATCGGGTGCCGAGTGGAAGTGGAACGGGACACAATCGCCGAGGCGCGGTGGCGACAGCATGCGTGTCTGCTGGTCATGCCGGGTGATTCTCTTGCTCGCCCAGACGAGCTGCTGGGCGGCGGTCTGCACCGCGCGCGCCGAGGAGCCGCCCGCCAGTCAACCCGCTGGGAGCGCTGAGTTCCTGCCCGCCGGGGCGCCAGAACCGCCCCCACCGCGCGGCGGCTTCCGGCTGGACGTGGCCGATCTTTACCTGGGTGCGGAGATGGACTATCAGTCCCGCCGAGTGCGCTATTCCTCGCCGTCCTGGCGCGAAAACCGCACGCACCAGAACCGCGACTTCCGCATGACCGAGCTGTTCGGGATCGGCATGGCCGGCGACGTCATCGACCCAGCACTGATCGACTGGCGCGCGGGCATGGAGTTCGGCCTGACCCAGAGCCGCTTCAAGGAGGAGATCGACGCCTTCAGCCGATCCGACGATGATCACGGCACACTATTGGAGTACGACCTCAACGTTGACCTCTTCAAAACCAAACCGGTCTCGCTGAATGCTTTCGCCCGTCGCAGCGACGACCGCATCGGGCGGCGCTTCCTGCCCTCGTTGCGCGAAACGTCCAGCGAGGCCGGCGTCTCCGCGCTGGCCGTCACCGGCCCGGTGACTACCGAATTCGGACTGAGCTGGCGCGACGTCGAACGCCACGGCAACCGGCTGGAAGAGGATGACGAGGAGCTGGAGACCGCCCGGGCGTGGATCGACAGCAAGTGGGAGATCGCCGAGAACCACCGGCTCCGGCTGGCTTACGAACATGAGGATCAGGGCTCCAACTACCAGGGCAGCCTGTACAACTTCGACGTGAAGCGCGACGAGCTGCGGCTGGAGCATGAACTGGGCTTCGGCCAGGACGATCGGCACCGGCTGGACACCTTCATCCGCTACAACGAGGAAAGCGGAGACCTGGAGCGCGACGAGCTACAGTTCGTTCCCCGGCTGACCCTGCAACATACCGACAACTTCCGCACGGTGTACCGGTACGGCTATTACGGCATCGAGCAGGGCGCCCTTGAGATTGATCAGCACAAGTTCGACATCCAGGCGCTTTACACGCCCACGAAATCGCTTCGCCTGGGGCTTGACGGATACATGCTCTTCGAGCACGCCAACGACAACGTGGACACGACCGAAGGCGGGGCCGGATTCGACACCGGCTACACGCGTCCGACACGTTATGGCGAATTCAACGCCAACCTGAACCTGGGTTACGATCGGGCGGAAACCAGCGGCCCGGCCGGTCGACGATTCGTCCGCGCCGAGGGGCACCGCCTCGACGACGTCCGTCCCGTCTTCCTGCAAAACCGGCACGTGATCATTCAGACCCTGATCGCCCACAGCGAGAACTACACGCGCGTGTACATACCCGGCCAGGACTACCTGATCATCCCGGTGGCCGATCGGATCATGCTCAAACGCATCCCGTGGGGGCGCATCGGGCCGCTGGACGTGGTCTATTTCGATTACCTGTACGAGGTGCCTGCCGACTCAGCGGTCGATTCGGTCCGCACCGACCTGCTGCTCGAGCATCGCTTCACGTTCGGCCTGACGCCCTATTATGCGTTCGAGGGCCGGTTCCAGAACATCGATGAGCGCTCGTTCGGCACGCCCGTCTATCGCGACAACCAGGACCGCCACCGGATCGGCGCCCGGTACGGGAAGAATTTCTGGTCCGTGGGCGCTGAGTACGAGATCTTTGACGATTCGATCGAACCGTATGATGCCTGGCATTTCACCGGGCAGGCGGCCCTGCTGCGCACAGCGGCGCACTCGCTCGACGTCAATGGCGAAGTGTCACGCTATGCCTTCGAGGGCGGGCTGGACCGGCGACGGGTGTGGTGGTTTGATCTGGACCTCCGCGATACGATGCAGATTCGGGACGATTTCTCGCTCAAGACGGCCGCCGCCTACCACCGGGAAGATGACTCGGTGGATGGCATGACCGACGGCGTGGATCTGGAGATGGGCGTCCAGTACGTCCGCGGATACCTCACGGTGGAACTCACGCTGGAATACGATCTGCTGGCCATCGCTCAGAACCGGGAGCAGGGCTTCGGCGTGTTCCTCAACATCCGGCGCGACCTGTCGCACCTCCTGCCGGCTAGGAGGGCGCAGCGATGATGCCGCATTGGGCTTCACGAACCGGACCTCTGCCGCCCCCTTCGGGGGCTCACGAAAGGCGACGCAGCGCACCCACCGGGGGCTTACGCCCCCGGCAATTGACTCCCGCCCCTTCGGGGCGACTTGCGCTCGCCGCGTCTCACCTTGTCACCTGGTCACCTGGTCACCTTGTCACCCGGTCACCTCGTCACTTCTTCACCTTCGCACCTTGTCACCTGGTCACCTGGTCACCTTGTCTCCTCCTCCTCGCACTCACCGGCTGCGGCCGGCCCGCCGGCGACGTGCTTCGCGCGCCCGAACAGGCCATCGTGTGGCCGAAGCCTCCGGACCCGCCGCGCGTGCGGTACATCGGCGCGCTGACCAGCAGCGAGGATCTGCACCCGGCCAAGTCCTTCGGTGAGGTGCTCGATGAGTTGATCTCCGGCCCCATACCGCCGTCGCCGCTGGTCAAGCCGCACGCCGTGGCTGTCCACTCGGGCGGTGAGCGCGTGGCCGTCGCCGACACGGATGCCGCGTGCGTGCACGTTTTCGACCTCGCGGGGCACCAGTACACCAGGATCGAGAGCGGCGGATCAGCCGGTCAGCGGCTCGAGTGCCCCACGGGCGTGGGCTGGGACGGCGACACGCTTTGGATCGCGGACGCCCGGCTGCACACGGCCGTCGTGGTCGCACCGAACGGAGCCGGGCGGCTGGTCGGGACCGATACTCTCCAACGGCCGGCGGGGCTGGCCTGCTGCCCGGCAGACGGGCTGATCTACATCTCCGATGCCGGGAGCCATGCCGTCGTGGTGTTCAATCGACAGGGCGAGTTCGTACGGCAGTTCGGCACGCAGGGCGGCGAGCCGGGGCAGTTCAACTTCCCCGCGCAGATCGCCTGCGGCTCGGATGGTACGCTCGTCGTAGCCGACGCGATGAACTTCCGAGTGCAGCGGCTCCGGCCGGACGGCACGCCGATCAACGTCTTCGGACAGAAAGGCGATGCCACTGGGGACTTTGGGTTGCCCAAAGGTGTGGCCGTCGACGCGCATGGAAACATCTGGGTTGTTGACGCGAACTTTGAAAACGTTCAGGCCTTCTCACCTGAGGGCCAACTGCTGATGGTGCTGGGTTCAGAGGGACATGACCCGGGGGAGTTCTGGCTGCCCGCGGGGACTTTCATTGATGCGAGACAACGGATGTGGATCGCAGACACGTACAACCGCCGCGTGCAGGTTTTCGAGTTGTTGCCATGAGCAAGAGAAGAACCGCAACTTTGGTAGGGTTTGGTGCGAGTGGTGCGACAGAGGAGGTCGCTTTGCGCCATGAACGGCCGGCACAGAGGCCGGCCGCTACCTTGCCGCTCTCGACGCGCAGATGGTCTCTATCACTCTGCTGCGTGGCATGGATCGTATTGCTGTCTTCCGCCCCTGCCGTCGCTCAGAAAACGATCGTCGGCTCGCCGCACGACCTGAGCGTGTTCGGGCCGGGCCGCATTCACGCCTTGTACGAAGAACAGGTGTGCATCTTCTGCCACGCGCCGCACAACACTACCGGGCAACGGCCGTTGTGGAACCGCAGCATGCCGTCCACGCACTATCGCATCTACGAGAGCTCCACGACGGATGCCCGCATCGATCAGCCCAGCGGCCCCTCTAAAATGTGTTTGAGCTGCCACGACGGTGCGACGGCCATCGGGCTGGTGGCCAGTCGTCCACCCGGCCAGCCGATCATCATGAGCCAGCGCACCATTCCGCCCGGGCCCAGCGACCTGACCCACGACCTGTCCGACGACCATCCCATTGCCTTCCGCTACGACCGGGCACTGGCCGCCCGCGACCCGCAGCTTCGCGTTCCGGATCTCATCTCGCGCGAGTTGCCACTGGGCCGGCACAGCGAGGTGCACTGCACCACCTGTCATGATCCGCATAACAACGAACTGGGCGATTTCCTGCGGATCCCGCAAGTGCGATCGGCCATCTGCCTGACCTGCCACGACATGCATGGCTGGGAACTCTCCAGCCACGCGCTCAGCACCGCGCGGGTCACGGGGCGGAGTGTCGATCCCACGGAACGACTGCCCTACTCCACGGTGGCCGAGAACGCCTGCACGAGCTGCCATGAAATCCACGGCGCCGGCGGACGGGAACGCCTGCTTCGTTTCCGGCAGGAGGAGCAGAACTGTCTCAACTGCCACAGCGGTGGCGTCGCGAAAGTCAATATCGCCAGCGAAATCCGCAAGCCCAGCGCGCACCCGGTGTTCCGATACACTGGCCGGCATGATCCGGTCGAAGATCCGCGGCTGATGCCGCGACACGTCGAATGTGCCGACTGCCATAACCCTCACGCCGTGGGCAAGGATCTCATTGATCGGACGGGCCAGCCGTCACTGGGCCAGGTCGGGCCGACTATGCAGTTCGTCACCGGCCTGGATCGTTCCGGGAATCCCATCGAGCGGGCACGGTTCGAGTACGAGGTGTGCTTCAAGTGTCACGCGGACAGCATCCGCCGCCCGCGAGAGGTCGAAGTCGCACGCGAGATCACGCAGACGAACACGCGGCTGGAATTCCAGGCGGGCAATCCGTCGTTTCATCCGGTGATCGGTCCGCGCAACAATCCCGACGTGGTCAGCCTGATTCCGCCGTGGCGGACCGGATCGGTCATGAAATGCACCGACTGCCACAACTCGGACCAGGCCGCGGGGCAACTGGGCATCAGCCCGAGTGGACCACACGGCTCTATTTACGAGCCGATTCTCATCGACAACTACTCGACGCGCGACTTCACCTCGGAAAGCTCGCGGGCCTACGCCCTGTGCTATCGCTGTCATGATCGGCAGAGCATCCTGGGCGACCAGAGTTTCCCGCTGCACAGCGCGCACATCGTGCGGGCCCGCACGCCCTGTTCGGCGTGTCACGACGCGCACGGCATCAGCCGTACGCAGGGCAGCTCGCGGAATCACAGCAACCTGATCAACTTTGATCTCTCGATTGTCCAGCCGGCTTCCGGCGGGTTGGGCGACCGGATTCAGTTTGAAGACCTGGGCCAGTTCCGCGGCAGTTGCACGCTGACCTGCCATGGCGTGACCCACGTCCGATTGACGTACGGGCAGTAAAGGGCGTGACCGCATAGGGATGGGCTGGAAATGTGGCACTGGCTTCCAACCGGTGGAGACAGATGGCAAAGGAGACTGATAGGTCCATCGGAAACCAAAAGGAGCCGCGGGCTTCAGCCCGCGCGGCCGCTCGAATGTGAAGAACGGTACTTTCCCTGTTGTGTGGTCCTGTTCAGGACCAGGGGACCGGTTTTCGACTGGTGCAGGAAAGTGGTAGGCAGCAGACAGACGGACTGGAGACTGCGTATGAGACATCTGACCACAATTCTCGCCCTGCTGGCCCTGGCGCTGGCCGCCAGCGGCGAGCATCCTGCCGGTCAGGCGCAGCCTGGGACCGCGCCCAGAGAGCTTCAATCGCCGACTTCCCAACCGGCGCTCGCGTCCGCGGCATTGGCCTCGGACACACCCGCCGCGTCTGTGGGCCGCGAATCTTCGCTCGGCGGCCAGACACTGGCCGGGATCAAGGGTGATCGTCGGGTCGACGTCAGCGGCTATCACAGTCGGGTCGTGGGCGGCCCGCACGATCTGACCGAAGAAATGGGCTTCGGCAGCGCGTGTAACACGTGCCACATCCCTCACGTCCAGGCGGTCCGCCCGACCGCGACCCCGGCCACCCAGCCGGCCGTCGAGTTGTTCCGCATCAGCGGCCAGCGCCGCGTGTTCCAGCCGGGCTGGTTCATGCCTGGCCCGACGAGCCTCCTATGCATGGGATGCCACGACGGAACGGTAGCCACCTCCGCAATTGGTTCGTCGCACGCCCTGCTGGCCGGGCTCCGCGAAGGGTTCGCCGTGCCGGACGGCTTCGTCTGGCGTGATCATCCCATCGGCATCCCGTATCCGTCCTTTGCTCCCCGCGACTACCGCCCCATCGGCTTCGTCATCGCCCAGGGAATCCGGCTGCCGGAGGGCCGCATCGAGTGCATCTCCTGCCACGACCCGCATCAGGAGTCGGGCGTGGAGGACATGCTGCCGATGTCGAACCGGCGCAGCGCGCTGTGTTTGACGTGCCATGTGAAGTGAAGGGGGTGATTGGGTGACAAGGTGAGGGGGGCTGACAGGGAGACAAGGAGACACGGGGACACGGGGACAAGGAGATGGGATGGCTGGAAGGCGATGGATGGGGAAGGCGGGAAAGTGCGAAAGTGAGAACGTGAGAACGTGACGAGAACAGCAGGCTATAGCAGGCGACGGGTGGGGAGGTGGCGCAGCAAGGGCATTAATCCCCGCGCGCCCAAACGCAGTCTTTCGGCCTCATGTGCTGACCTTCTCACCTGCTCGCTTTCGCACTTTCATATCTGTGGACTTTCGCACTTTCGCACTTTCACACCTTGGCACTTTCGCATCTTCAGACTTTCGCCCTTTCGCACTTTCTCACGCTGCCACTTTTCCACTGCCCTGCTGGTCACTTCTGCACTCCTCGCCACGGCTTGTGCACCGAATGATCTCGCCTCGGCGCGGTTTGAGCCGATCGCCTTTCCGGATTCGTCGACCGTGCCGCGCGTGGTGGTCCACGGGAGCCTGACGGAGTCTCTCCCCCGCTACGACGCCACGCCTGCGCTGGACCTGTTTCTTCACGGTCCGAACGACTTCGGCAAAATGGCGCTGCGGAATCCGCAGGGGATGGCGGTGGCAGGACGGCAGCTTCTGGTCTGTGACCAGGGCTGGCCGGATGTCATCGCCATTGATCTGCTCACGGGGCGGAGTCTGACCTGGAGCGACCGCGAGAATCCCCCCCGCTGCCCGGTGGACGTGGCCGTCGACGAGGACGGACGCGTCTATGTGGCGGACACGACACGACATGCCGTGCTCGTCTATGACTCCAAGGGGGAATTCATACAGGAGATCACGCCTTCCGCGGATCCGCAGCGCCGCTTCCGGCCTTGCGCCGTGCTGGTCCGGGCCGACATGCTCTACATCGGCAATCTCGGCGATCGGCGCGTCGATCGTTACGATCTCACCGCCGGGCGGTGGCTCGAAGCCATCACTCCCCCGCCGGCAGCCCGGAGCATGGTCGCGCCCACCGGGCTGGCCATGGATGCAGCCGGCGTCCTGTTGATTGTCGACGCGGTTCAGAGCTTCGTCTGGCGTCTGGCGCCGACCGGCGAATGGCTGCCCCCGCTCGGCAAGCCCGGCCGGCTGGCCGGCGAGTTTGTGCGGCCCAAGCAGATCATCACGACCCCGTCCGGGCTCATCCTGGTGAGCGATGCCGGACGACAGTCCGTGCTGGTATTCGACGGCGACGGCCGGCACCTTTTCGAGATCCACGAGAGAGAGAACGGTTGGAGAGGATTCACCCTGCCCATGGGGCTCGTCGTGCTGCCAGCGGATACACTGTCGAACAGGGCGACAGATACCGCCGAAAAGTCATCGTCGATACGTAATGACGGTGAGTATGTCGTGGTTTCCGATTCGCTTGGGGGGATGTCACTGACCTTGCTGAGCATCGTCACTTCCACTCGCACGGAGGTGGCTGATGCGAAGTAGCTCTCATGCGTATGTCCCCGGCGTCCCGCCGTCGTGTTCCCCGGCAGATGCGGCCACCCGGCTGGATAGCGCCGCCGATCACCGAAAGCAACGAGCCGCGGGCTTCAGCCCGCGCGGCCTCTCGAACGGGGAGAACGACGCTTCCCCTGTTGTAGGGACCTATTTCGGAAAATCGGGCAGTCTGCTGACCTGGGTAGTGGTGTTCACGCTGTTGCCGGCTACCAGGGCCGGCGAGATTGCTTCCGCACGCCCGGCGGAGCGATCGGGGCCATCTACCGTCGCACCATCCACACAGGCCGCCACCACACGACCGGCAAACGGCCGGCACGGAGGCCGGCCGCTACAGGGGCGTGGCCCTGCGGGCCCCGTTACGAGCACGCGTCCGGCGGGTCGCGCCCAGCCGGCGACTCGTGCCC
>BTUC01000028.1:0-28606 GCA_045863575.1 Phycisphaerae bacterium | reverse complement strand
ATCTTCTCAGGCCGGCAACCCTGGAAACAAGATGCAGTTCACCGAATGGATACACAGTTTTGAAATGGTCGTTGGCCAGTGACATTCCAAGAGTTTCCGTTGAGCCAATCCCATTTACGCGCGGGCGGGGGTGTTGTGACATGATGCCGGGATGAGCACAAAGACGAGCACGGCGGATGGGTGGCGGAGGCTCTTGCGCAAGCACAGGAAGAGCAGGCTGACGGTTGCGGCCTTCTGCCGTCGGGCGGGGGTGTCGCAGCCGTCGTTTTATGCCTGGCCGCGCAAGCTCCGGCATCAGACGGGCTTCGCGAAAGTGAAGCTGGCCACGTGTCCGGTCGCGGAGCTCGGCGGGATTGAGCTGCTTCTGCGACACGAACGAAGGATCGTGGTGCGGCCAGACTCCGATCGACGCACGCTTCTGGAACTGGTCGAGGCCCTGGAGTCAGCGCCCGCGGCGATGATCGGGGAGCTGCCCACACGATCTCCCTGCCTTCGCTCTCGCAGCTGGATCGGCTCTACTATCACCGCCAATCAGTCGCAATCTGGGCTAGCCGTAATGCTCGGCCCGCTATGGCAAGCCTGGAACGCTGCAAAATCGCCCTCATCGACATCATTGTCCTTGTTGATGTCGAAGCATAAACAATCAGCCGAATCATACGCTCTTCTGGGATCGCCTACACCCGTATAGCAGGCTTGCCACCTGCCGTAATCCTCATGATCCACATCGCCGTCGCCATCAATATCAGCGAGCGGATCGTTACAGAAGTCCAGCTTGGCTGTGAACAAGTGAAATCTGCCGTTCTCCAAATCTACCGTATGGCAATAGGCCCTAGACTCGGTCATTGCGATGCCCATCACGAAGTTTTTGTTGTCCACATCGCCGGGAAACACGTCCGCGAAGGTGGTTGCAGCGTAGGGGCGGCCTTCCTTTACTGAGGGGCCAGTTTCGTTGGGTCCGACGCTGTAAATCGAACCCACGGGACCGTAGGGACCAAGCCAGTTGTAGTTATTGTCCGAGCCCCAGGACATCCAGCAGCGGCCGTCCACTGGGTTGATGGCCAGTGTGCTGACCCAGTACTCGCCACCATTGCCCAAACCAGTTGAATCATTGCCGTTGCAGTGCCAGGCATTCGCGCTTTCGAGCCCGCCGATCGCATCCAACAGCGAATCGACTTCAGTGAGCAAGCCAGGGTTGGCCGTGGAGCCGTTCCAACGGAACATGATATTGGTGCCGTATCCATCTGTGCCTTGGTTGACATTGCCGCCGCGGCCGGCCGCCCACAGTTTTCGGTTGATCGGATCATAGACCGTCGCCAGGCACCAGTCGGGATCACCGTTCCAGCCGGAACTGATCAGGCCGTGCTTAACGATGTGCCGGTTTTCATCCCACTGTAGGCCGTCCGGGCGCCAATCGTGATTGCCGAGACTGGAAATGATTGCAAAGTAGCTTCTACCATCCAGGCCTGGACCGACGTTCTCGAGGGCGAGGAATCGAGTCTCCTCTTCCCAGCCGTTGTTGGTATTGTTGATCGGGGCTTCTTCAACAACCGGCGTAGGTGCACCCAGCTCGTATCGCCAGAGGACATGAACTCTGTAATAGCCGTCGCCATAACTCCGGCCGCCTAACCACCAATAGACGTTCCCGTCCGCACCCACGGTGATGCCACCGATGCGGTTGCGCCACTCATCGCCACCGGAACGGTTCACGGGCGCGTACTCCTGGATCACGTCCACCGTGCCATCGGCGTTGATTCGCAGAATTCGGCTGGGCGGCGTGTCGTCGTACGCGTATGGCCAATTGACTTCCATCCAGTTCTGAACACCGTAGATCTTGCCGTCCCCGGCTTTCACCAACTTGGTGACGCCGCCCTTGAGATTCAGAGCGTTCAGGTCCACATCTATCTTCGTGCCGCCAGCCTTGAAAATGGTCACGCCGCCGTCGTGTCCGTTGTTGTTGCCATTTGAACACGCGGCATACACGTTCCCGCCGGCGTCAACCGCCAATCCCATGATCTTGAGGCGCTGGCGATCGGTAAGCCCTCCCCCGCCCGTCGGGGCGACATGGTTGTAGACAAACTGCGAGGTACCTACATACTCCCATTGGCGAGCCGGTGTGGGCATCGTCACGCTGCCTCTGTAGTCCTGGCTGACGTAACTTGTCGTGACTTTGTCATACAGCCGGCTGACCGGACTGAACGAGTACCCTTCCTTGCCTGGCGTTGCCATTCCCGTCCAGCCGTAATCCACCGCAACGGTGTAGTTGCCGTTGGAGTCCGTGAGAGGATCTCCCGGCAGGCCGGAGAGCCTTACGCCACCAATCGGGATCCCGCTCTTGTCTGTAATGCGACCAGTAATAGTCAGTACAGTTTCTACAACATCAAAGTATTTTGTATCAACAAGCTGCGGTCCTAATCCCTCGCCATCGTCTATGTAGACCCTGTAGGTCCATCGCCCAGGCCAGTTTTCAAAGCGATAACCCCGCTCGTATAGCCGGCCTTCAGAAATATAGCAAATGTAGTAATCCCACCAGGCACGATTCTCGTCGCGAGGATCTTCAATCTCGCTCCAATTCCACCTTGAATAGTACGAGTTATCCGGCCTGTAGAACTCGCAGGACACGCTCAGTAGCGGTCCATAATCGGCGTTCTTATATACATCGTTCAGTTCGATCCGCAAGCACAAGTGGCCTGGATCATCACGATAGTAAAACTGAGTGGTGGGCTCAATGGGAGCCCACGGTTTACTACTTTCGAGACCTCGAGCCGTTACTACCCCGCTGTACCGATGTTTTTTCGGAATGTAACCAGAGTCGGCTTGACTTGGGCCACTTGTGCGCAATGGATTGTACTTCTTGGATGTAACCCAGTACCAGTAGACCTGACCTGGCGTCAAGTTCGGGGAGTCGGAATCCTCTTGTGACGTGTTTCCATTTCCGACTGAAGTACCGATAAAAGTTGATGAAAAATAATCGTTTGTAGTATGTCGGTACAAATCGTAAGCATCGGCGCCAGGGGCAGGATTCCATGTTAGCTCAAGGGTGTTGCCGAACGCTCCATCGGAAGCAGACAGATCAGCAGGCGGAACCAAACCTGCGGGAGAAACAACGATTGAAGCAAAGTCCTCATATGAGGTCGTGCCGTTGTTGGATGGGTGGGCATCCGCGATGTCAATAGTGATACCGATGAAGTATGAGCCAGGTAGTGTACCTACAGGAATGATCGGCCCAGGTGAGTACGACAAGCGGCGGCTGCTCTTAGGCCCTATGGGTCCATTGATTACATACGTGGCCAACAACGGGTCTGCCCCACCGATGAGATAATCCGAAGAAAGAAAGACCCTGACTTGAACTGTCCCGGTCCACACAGCGTGTGAGTAGTTGTGAATCAGATAGTCCAATCCCTCGAGGTGGCTTCCGTCGGTGACCTGAGTCGGGCTCGCATTGATGTCCACCGGAATAAGATCTGGTGTAGAGGGCGTAAAAGTCGAGATGATCTCGGCTATGTCTTCAAACTTTTCTAAAGTGATCGCAGCGTCATAGGAGCGGTTGAGTAGCTTGTCAAATCGGAACGACATAACTCCGTACACAGTGTCATTAAGAACGGCAGAACTACCACTTTCCCCTTTGTATATTCTCGAGCTGAACCACATGTTGCTCGCAATTGGCCAGAGTACATCACAACCGTCGAAGGCACCCAGGCGGGAGTACATGCGCACTCCGTCACTGTACGGTGTGTTGGCTTCAGAAGGATAGCCAATATGAGTCCAGTTCCCGGATGTAAAAAAACTGCAGGCCGTGCTCCAGTTATAGTTGCGCCAGCCTGTTAATGAGCCAATTGGGCGATTAAGCCGGATGATTCCCATGTCGTGATCATGATCAGAGTTCTCGGTCCAACCTGACCATGACCAGAGGTTGGTGCTGTATGCGAGGCCGTATGGATGCGGCAAGCTCGCGTTGAGGGCTGGAATGACCGTGACACTATCAGCAAAATCGTCGATTTGGTGCCCGTCCTCGTCGTGGGCGTAGATACAGTGACCCGCAGTAATGACATGATACGGATCAATTAGAGTCCCGGAGCATCCCAAAGGGAGCAATGGGGTGTGATTTATATCCGTGAAGTGGGCCAGTAATTTGACGTGTTTTGGATAATGGCCCACCGTCGTATCGGGTACCAAAACCAGTGCACCGAAGTTCTCCGCTGAGGGCGAAACATCTTGTGTATCGGAAGGATCACGTAGGCTCTGGCTCAAATCGTGTTCGATGGGACTGGGTGCGGTCAGCGTGAGCAAACCATCACTTGCGCGAGGGTGTGTCTCACTCTCCGACCAGACGAGCGTTTCAGGATCAGGCGCAGTCGACGATAGGCCGTCGCCCGGAAAACCATTTTGTAACGGCTGGCCTACTGCTCGCGACCAAGCTGCGATAATGATCCCAAAACACAGGACTGCCAGTCCCGTCAATGGTGCGTTGGGTAATCGGGACTGTTGCATATCGCCTTCCTGGTGATGTCATGCTGCGCGTTTCAAGCGACAGCGGGAAACGGTGTTATGTTTGAGGATTCCGTCGCAGTGTTTTGGTTGCTTTTCCAACCAGCCGACCCACCGGCAGCACTGCGGTGGCCATAACGGACCACTAACGACTTCAGCGTCGGAATCGGTACCAGGAGGTGGGGGCGATGCGCTATCGAGCTTCGTGTTTTCAATGTAATTCTTTGTACCCTGCCGATCTTTTGGTTGTACGGGAGCGACAGGTGGTCTTTCCCATGCGACCCAAAAGCAGTGCGAATGAATTGGAGCAGCGTCGGCGGCAGGCCATCTCGCTGCTGAAACAAGTTCTGATACCGGCTCAGGTGGCCCTTGCGGTCGGGGCGACGCGAACGTCGGTGGCGCGAAGGCGTCAGGCGCGCGAGAAGAAGGGCGACCAGGCGCTGGCGAGCAAGCCTCATCCTGGCAAACCGGCGCGTCTTGCTCCGGGCGAAGGGCGGCGGCTGATCGCCTTGTTGAAGCGCGGGCCGCGGCGGCATGGCTATTCGACCGAGCTATGGACGCTGCGTCGTGTCGGCGAGGTGATCGAGAAGCGCTTTGGCGTGAGGTACCGTCCGGGGCACGTGTGGTATGTGCTGAAGGACCTGGGCTGGAGTTGCCAGAAACCCGAGCGCCGCGCTCGCGAGCGAGACGAGCAGGCCATCGCTCGCAGGCGCTAGCAGGACTGGCCGCGCATGAAAAAACGCCGCAAAACGCGGAAGAAGCGTGCTGTTCATCGATGAGACCGGCATGATGCTCCAGCCGGCCGTGCGGCGGACGTGGGCGCCCAAGGGAGAGACGCCGGTGATGTACTGCTGGGATCGTCTTGATCGCTTGAGTGTGCTCGGCGGGCTGATCCTGGCGCCTCGGGCGACGCGGTTGGGCCTCTACCTCGGCGTGCATGGCCGGAACATCACCGCCCCAGCGCTCGAAACGTTCCTTCGGGACGTTCGGCGACAGCTGCGGCGCCCACTGACGATTGTGCTGGATCGATGGTCCGTGCATCGAAAGGCGGCGAAGTCTCGGAAGGCCGATCGACGCTTTGAGTTCGAGTGGCTCCCGGCCTTTGCCACGGACCTGAATCCAGTGGAACACGTCTGGAACCGCACCAAGTATGCGGATCTGGCGAACTAAGTGCCCGAGGCCGTGACCGCGCTGGAATGCGCGGTGGACTGCTGCCTGCAGACCACGCGGGAAGCGCCTGAACTGTTGCGGTCGTTCTTTCATGCGGCCGAACTGCAACTGTAGACTGTTACATTGACTACACGAAGCTCAATAAGGTCGTGCGCATCGGCTGACAAGTCCTGACAAAAAACGACGCGGTGGGGGGTCCTTCGGCGTTTGCTATCCCGGGAACGGTTTGTGCCAGCAGCAGCCAAGCTAGCCCAAGTTGAATGTCTGAACTGTGCATCACCGCACCTCAGAGCTGCACGACAATCCTTCCGGGCAAGGCTGCATAATGAGATGGCTTGCCCTAGCACGGCCCCTTGGTAGCCGGGGGGCCAAGTTGTACGGCAAAATGGCTTCATCCACACGTATACCAGGAGGAGGTGAAAAAGTACAGCGTAAATCAGCAGATCTTTCTAGGTCGGCTACCGAATTGTCACCGTCGGCCGGAACATGCTGTAAACCATCGGCTTGAATGTGCAGATGGAGTGGCGACTTGGGAGTGGGTTGGCTTTCAGCAGCGTCCAGGGTGCGATAGGCATAGCGACAGAGCTGCTTGGCACGAAGGTATCTGGAGGATCTGAAGGATCTGTCGAGGCATTCAGCCGCACAGAGTTAGCTTCTGCCACGTGCCAGCACGACGGTTCCTTTCCGGGTCCGAACGCAATCGGGTTGTTAACTTGTGAGGGTATTTTCGACAGAGAGGTAGAGAGGTCGGGCCGCCTCTCCCCCTCTCCGACCCCCGCGCGGGCAGAAATCCGCCAGATGCGGTCACTCTCTCCGAGGGGCGACGTTTCACGCCCCGCGCGTAAACCCTTGTGAATACTGGCGTAAAAACGACAAACCCCGGAGCTTGTGGCTCGCGGGGTGTTGCGTTAACTGGATGATCACGTTGTTCCGCGACCAAATCCGAACCTCCCCGAGTAGGACTCGAACCTACAACAACCCGGTTAACAGCCGGGTGCTCTACCATTGAGCTATCGGGGATCTGTTAGGCGCCGATGGCACCGGCAATGCTGTCGCCCCGGCCATCGACACCAGGACAGTTTAGCGGCTTTAACGCGGGAGTCAACCGCCGGGTGGGCGGAAGATCCGCTGGTTTGACCGGCCCGAACGGCTCACGGGAAACGGCCACGAGAGCAGCTCCCGGAGGATCAGTGCGGTCCGTGGCGGCACCGGCCGAGGGGCAGCAGTGACGGTTCTAACTACTGATATTACCAGCCCTTACACCCACCAGGAAGTGGTCCAGGTAGCCCCGCCCACAGAACAGATCCAGCGCCTCCACCGTCTGCTCGTGGTTCATGCCCCATAAACAGCAGCGCAGATCCTGCAAGTCCGCATCCATTTGGATAATGAGCACGTTCTCCACCGCCAGAACCGACGACAACTCACGGTAGAGCGCACCCGACAAGCTGTTCACCCCTGGTCCGCCGATGGCGATGAGCGGGCAGCGCTGCAGGTCCTTATCGTTCAGGTACAGAACGTCGGAGATGACGAGAACCCGCCAAGCGGAGTCTGAGCTCAGTCGCGAACGGACCTCCTCAGCCAGACGGTAAGCCAGCGGGCGGTCCATCTCCTCCGCGCGAATAGTCGCGCCGGTGACGATCAGAATGGTCGGCGGCAGTTCCTCCTGGGCCATGGGAGCATTATAGCGGGCCGAATTCCAGGCCGCCCCGCCGTTCCCGCGTTGCGGCGAAGCTTCTCTCCGCTTGCAGGAGCTTTAGCTCTAAAGTATGCTACTCACCGCCAAAGACGACCAATCCATATCCTGGCACCATCTGCAGGAGAGGCAACCATGCTGACGGCCGTGATCCTCTCTATACTTCCAATGTTGATGGAGACCGGGCCGGCAGTGAACCGGACACCGCCGGCCGCGGGCGGGACCCACGCAGTGACGGGCGCCACGCCGCCAGCCAAAAGGCCATCGATGAGCATGGCCACTCGGCCCTCGGGAACCACCTCGCGACCGGCGCAGGCCACGACGACTTCCGCTCCGGCGCCAAGCGCCGCAGATCGAACGGTTGCGGCGCAGACGGTGACGTTCGCCACGGCCGACAATCTCGTGCTCAGCGCCGCCTACACACCGCCACTGGCGGGGGCCGAACATCCAGCCCCGATGGCCATACTGCTGCACATGTACGGCACCGACCACCGCGACTTCGATCCTCTGATCCCCTACCTGCACCGCGCGGGGTTTGCCACGCTGGCCATCGACCTTCGCGGACACGGGGACAGCGTGGGCCCGTCGGAGATGGAGCTGGCGCAGCGCGTCGCGAAACGCGACAAGAAGCTCTTCCAGCAGATGGACATCGACGTCCGCGCCGCATATGACTGGCTGGCCGAGCAGCCCGGCGTGGACCGCTGCCGGTTTGTGCTGGTCGGCGCCAGCGTCGGATGCACCGTGGCCCTGGACTATGCCGCCCAGGATCGCTCCGTGGACGCGGTGGCCTGCCTGACGCCCGGCACCTACTACCTGGGCATCGACACGCTCGCTCCCGCCCGCAAGTACGCCCAGCGCCGCCTGCTCCTGACGGCCGCCCAGAATGAGCGCGCCGCCTGCGAGGAGCTGGCCAAAATCATTCCCGATGCGGTGGTCAAGATCGTGACGGCCGGCACGTCGGGCGATCCGCTGTCGCTGCATGGGACCAGGCTGCTCGGCCGCGTGCCCGGAATCGAGCGCGAGATCGCACAGTTCCTGAAGGAAGCAGCCGGTGCCCCCAGCATCAATTCCGTCATCGCCAGTATGCAGGGCGAGGTATACCACATGCCGGAATCCAGCAGCGCGCGGCAGATCAGTCCGAGGAACATCCGCTGGTTCAGTTCGCCGGAGGAAGCGGAGGCGCGTGGCCTCCGCCCACCCAAGGTGCGCTCCAGCGGGAGCCGTTCCCGGGGAGGCGGCAGCGCCGGCGAACCCTTCCCCGACCCACCCGGTCGCTCGCGCCGCCGGTAGACTTCGTGCTGCCGCGCATTTTTCTTCAGACGTGATTTGACAGCGGCCCAAAGCGCGGTATACTTGTGACTGAAGCTTGAAGCCGGTTTCCCCGGACTTCTGAGAACACTCCCCTCCGCGCTCTGCGGGTTCTCCCTCGTTCGATTGCCGAGTCCGGCATCCCAGTGCAGCTGCACGGGCGGAAACGCTTGCCTTGTTTGCGATCCGTTTGGCATCGCAGCTCGATCGGGCTGCGTGTGAAAAGCGTGTCTCTAACAAGGAGAGCCGGAATGATGTACCTTCGCCGATTGAGTCTTGGCCTGGTCTTGGCTGCCCTGCTGGCTGCCGGACCCGCCGTTTACGCCCAGACCGAGGCGTGTTGTAGCCCCTTCGGTGGGTGCCAGCAGTTGCCGCCTCACGATTGCGTCGCTCTTGGCGGGAATCCCGGCGGCCCAGGCAGCTCATGCACATCGGGCATCTGCGAGCCTCGGCCGTGCTGCCTGCCGGACGGGACCTGCGCGGAGTATTCGGCCGCTTACTGCCAGTCCATCGGCGGGATTCCGCAGCCCCTGGGCAGCACGTGCGACACGGCCACGTGTCCACAGACCAACGAGTGCCGTCCAACGCCGGATCTCAAGGAATGCCGGCAGGTGGACTGCCCCGGCGAGCCCGATTCCCGCTGCCGTCCCAAGTGCCTCAACATCAATCTGGAAACCGGTGAGCAGAAGATCCTGGCATGCGATTGCGTCAGTGAAAATGAATGCCACCCGGTGCACGTCACCGGCACACCCTTCCCCCAGTGCGCGGGCGATTGCCCCCCCGGCCAGGTTTGTAACCAGACGACAACCACCAACGCCGATGGAAGCGTCACCGTCTGCTGCGAATGCGTCGAGGAGCCAACAGAGTGCCGGCCCAACGCGGAGAAGACCGGTTGCGAGCAGACGGCCTGCCCCGATGGCCGTCCGTGCGTGCCCACCAGGCTGAGCCAGGGCCCCAATGGCCAGATCATCGTCGAGGCATGCGGCTGCCGGAATCCTGAGGATTGCCAGATCAAGTGGGAGCCCGGAACGACGCCGAGCTGCTCGGGCGCGTGCCCCGATGACGGCACGGTCTGCGAACGCGTCATCACGCAAGGCCCGCTCGGCCCGCAGTTTGGATGCCGCTGCGTCTGTGACCCGGACAAGTGCGATGACGGCGACCCCTGCACGCGAGACTACTGCGATGCCAACGGCAACTGCGCGCATGACCCCGTGGACTGCAACGACAACGATCCATGCACCATCGACTCCTGCAAGCCCAATCCCAACATGCCCGGCGGCTACGAGTGTGTCCATGATCCGGTTAACTGTGACGACGGGAACCCTTGCACGATCGATTCGTGCAAACCCAACTCCAGCATGCCCAATGGCTACGAATGCGTGCACGACCCCGTCGTCTGTGACGATGGCGATCCGTGCACCGACGATCGATGCGATCCGAACACCGGCCAGTGCGTGGCCATTGCCAACGACCTCTGCGAGGCCTGCTGCCTGCCGGATGGGACCTGCGATGAGATGCCTGCGGATGAGTGTAAAGAACGCGGCGGCGAGCCGAAGGGACCAGGCACCGACTGCTCAAACGTGAGCTGCGACGAGCCGGAGACGCCGAAGTTCAATCAGCCGGTCTCACCGGAGCGCGAGGATATCGCCTCCAACCTCAGCCTCAATCCGCCCTTCCAGGTCAACAAGCTGGTTGCTGATGACTGGCGATCGGACGGCCGTCTGATCACGTCCGTCCGCTGGTGGGGTTCGTATCTCAATCCCGAGTACATGCCGGCCGAGTTCGGGGGCTTTGGCCAGACGCCTTACAAAATCGACGGATGGCTCCTGCACTTCCTGCGTCCGGTGAAGATGTCCCCCAATGCACCGCCGCATCGGGCCCTGGGCGTCTACTTCGCCCCGGCGGACAAGGTGCGGATCGCTCCCGAGCCGAACATGGCGCCTTGTGACGGCCATCCGGTGTTCCGCTATGCGGTGCGGCTGTCCGACTGCTGCCTGATACAAAGCTTCCCGGACACGCGTGTCCCCGTTGCCGACCCGTGGTACTGCCCGGCGCAGTGGGACGGTTTCCACGAGCGCCGCTGCTACCGGTACCAGATCGGGATCCAGGCGGTTGTCGGCGCCACCTGGGGTCCGGCCGCCGGTGCGATCTGTTGCGCACGGCAGCAGACCAACAACTTCGCGGTGAATGACTTCTGGGGCTGGCACTCCACGCAGTATGAACGCGGCGTGCGTCCCGCCATCCGGACGACGGTCAGCCTGGGAACGGCTCCGGTGGACACGCCTTGCCCGCCACTGGCCCAGTGCCCGCCCAGCCTGCCTTGGCTGTTTGGACCGTGGTTCCCGGCCACGCCGGTGTGTCACTTCCCGCATCGAATCAACATGGCTTTCGCTCTGATGACGGATAATCCTGTCGTGCCGCCGGCGTGCCCACCCTTTGTGCTCACGCACGCTGTCTCCATCAAGCAGCATGGACTGGCGGGCGAGTTCGGGATCGATCTGCCCATCGGGCCGGTGGGCAATGCCGGCGTCGAGTGCCGCCGCGGCGGACCCACACAGGTCATCCTCACCTTCAGTGAGGATATCATGGCCGAGGATGGATCCCTGGATCCAGGTGATGAGGTGACCGCCAACGTCGGCACCATCACCGGCCTCTCCATCAGCGGTCCGAAGTTGACTGTCGAACTGACCGGCGTTCCTAATCAGTCGTGCCTCGAGCTCACCGTGGAGTCAACCGACGAGGGCATCACCACGATGGGCAGCGATCCGCTGATGGGCGACGACAACGTCCATTGCCGAGTCCTCCTGGCCGACGTGAACGGCGACGGACAGACTGCCAGCGGTGACATCACGCAGGTCAAGTCGGTCTCCGGCCAGGCCACAAATCTCGCCAACTTCCGGAGGGATGTGAACACGGATGGAGTGATTGCCAGCGGCGACATCACCGTGGTGAAGGGACAGTCCGGCAAGGCGGTTTCCTGCCCGTGATCGGATGATGCGTCGCTGACCGCCTGAGGCGGCCACCGCGAATTTCATTCGCATGGGGCGAAGAAAGTCTCGTTTGCACCCGGCCCGGGTCCGGCCTCGCCGCTGGTCCCGGGCCCCTCCTTGCGCGGGGGAGCGGCTCACCACTGATGGACGAAGACTCTACCGAACCGATGCCGCAAGAATACGCGCGGCTGGGGACGAACCCAAACCGACGAGGGGACTGAGAGCCCCGGGGGTGAGGCCGACCGAAGGGCCGAGTGAGCGGCTACAGGGATTTACAGGTGACTCGCGCCGATCCGCCGGCCAATCCGGCGTTGGCGATTGATCAGCTTCCGCCCCTTGCTGGTGCGCATCCGGGCGCGGAAACCCTGCTTGCGGACTTTCTTGATACGACTGATCTTACGAGGATAGTGCATGGCTCATTCTGCTCGGTTCGTTGCCAGGGGGCCGCTGGGCGTTACCCCACAAATCCTTCTGCTTCTCTGTCGAGCCCGGTAGTGTAGCACGCTTGGCCAATTCACGCCAGTACCCTTTTCACAAGGGCCACCATCCGCCCGCTCCACCCGCCGACGGCCCACCTTCGCCTGATGGCCCCCATACGCGTCGGACGGAGCGCCTGAACCGGACACCGCGAGCTCAGTGGTGGAATTCAGCCTGGGTACGGGCATAAAGTCACTGAAGAGGCGGTGCGTATCCCACTGCCAGACATGAAGTTAAGTTTTTTTGAAAGGACGATTTCATGCCACGTGCCACGAAGGCCGCCAGGAAAAGCAAGCTATTTACCGTTCTGCTGGACAAGCTGGGGGTCAGCCGACAAGAGGGCGGCCGTAGGAAGCGGCGCTCCCGGACAACGAGCACCAACAGGCGCAACGCCTCCCAGTCCAAGGGCACTCGAGCGGCGGAAGTCGACGCGGACACGAGCGCCCGCAAGCGTAGCCGCGCAAGCTCAAAATCGAGTCCGAGCTCCAAATCAAGCGCCCGCCGCTCCACCTCCGGACGTGCCCGGGGGAAGGCCCAATCCGCAGCAAAGCGCAAACCTTCCGGCACCCGGTCGGCCACCAGCAGAGCCCGGCGATCGAAGACAACGAGCTCGTCGCGCCGCCGCAGCGGATCCTGACGCGAGCAGGCGAGTACCCCGTCGAGGAGTTCGTCGGCTCTTTACTGGATGGTCACCATGCGGGTGACGTAGCGCGCGTTGCCGTGCTTGTCCCGTGCCCGGATCGCGATCCGATGTTCGCCGGGCTCAAGATCATTGATCGTGAAGCTCACGGACTCGCGCAACGAATCGAAAATATCGTCGTCCGCGGCCAGATCTTTCCATTCCTCGTCGCTGTCAATGCTGTACTGGGCGTCCGCGATGGCGGTCAAGGCGTCCTCGAAGACGACATTCAGCGTCGCGCTTCGACCCTTCACTTCAACGCTATCGATGGTTGCGTCCGGCGGCGTATTGTCGACGACCATCGGATCGCTGATGCGAGCATCGGTGAGAGCCGTGCCAGGGGGATTACCGGGCGAGTCGCTGGCCACCACCTTCACCTCATAACGTCCGTCCGGCAGCGTGCGCGTATCCCAGATACGGATGGTTTCCTTGAGGTCCTTCTCCATCCGGATCCACCGCGCGGTGCCCATCTGCCGGTAATACACCTCGTACTGAAGGGTATCGCTATTGGGATCCTCGGCCTTCCACTTGATCACCCAGTAGTAATCGGGGTTCTTCGGTCCAGACGATTCCCCGCCAAAGCCTGACATGCCCACCACCGCCTTCGCCTTGGGCGAGCCGCCCGGCCGCTCCGCCTCCTCACGTGCGGAAAGAATCTCCTGGTTGGTCACGCGGGGGGCCCGATTCTCCTCGATATGGGCAATCTCCACCCGCCGCAGGACGGGCGTCGCCTCGGGCACGGTGGTCTCCAACGTCAATCGATACTGGAGAAAACGAGCGCCCACCGACGAGATCTGCTGGGAGGAAGTGGCATCCAGCTCGGCCGACCATTCCTCCCAGGACTCCGATTCCTCGTCCTCCAGGTTCGAGCTGCGCGTGGCCAAGGTCAGTTTCGTGCCGGTCGGCACGGTGGCATACCACAGCACGCGGCCCCACTTGGCGATCTGCCCGGCGTCGAGCGGCTTGCTCACCAGCGTCCCCTTCGCCGCATAGCGCTTCGAAATGCGTACGATGGTCGGCGGGTTGGCCGTGCCCACCAGCAGTTCACCAGATGGTAGCCGCAGCAGACTGGTGGCCTGATTCGGCTCGAGCTTGGCCAGCATGACCGTCTCTTCCTCGGCAGGTGTAATCGAATAGATGCGGCCTTCGTTGCCGGTGCCGGCGTACAGCGTGCCGTCGGCCTCGACGATGCTCAGAATCATGACCGGTTCCCGGAAGACCTCGGTCACGAAGCCGCTGGTGTCAATTCGATAGATGGCATTGCCATCTCCCCCTCCGCCTCCGCTATCGGAACCGCTGGCCGTCGTGCTGCCCGAGATCAGCCGTCCGAGAGTTTCCGACAGCGTCGCCGCCCGCGTGGGCTTTGTGGACTGGCTGCCCTTGTCACTCTCCTGGGTAGCGGGCGACTCACCCTCGGCATCCTTCGGGCGCGTCTCCGGAGCGGTTGTGGATGGGGCCTGTGCCGGCTTCCCCCCCGGCTTGTCGGCCACGGTCTTGCCGGGACGAGCCTTGTCGGCCGCGGCCGTCGCCGCATAAATCACGCCCGTCTCGCTGATGGCGATTGAGCTGATCTCGGCTTCCTTGGCATCATACATGACGAAAGTCTTGCCCGACTCGGGATTCACGCGGTAGATCAGACCGTCGCCGTCGGTGCCCGCGTACAGCATGGCGTCCGTCCCGAACGCCAGGCAGAGCACGTTCTTGGGCTTCAGATCGGCCAGTACCTTTCCATTGCTGCCGTCGGCGTCCACGACGTGCAGTTCACCCTCTATGCCGGTGGCGGCATAGATCTCACCCTTGGCGCCGCGCGCCATGGACCACACGTACCGGGCCCCCTTGGGTTCATAGAACACCTGGGTGGCACCGTCGCCGCTCACCGTGTAGATGCGGGCCTGGTCGCCCCCACCGGTGCCGGCCAGCAGCCGGCCGTCCTGCGTGAAGAGCAGGCTCAGGATCGTGCCGCCGTCGGGCAGCGTGGCCAGTTTGGTTACCTTATCGCCGTCGAGCTGGTAAATGACACCCTTGGGACCGGTGGCGGCATAGATCTTGCCGTCGCCGGCCCGCACCAGGGCGTTGATTACCTCGGCCTCATCATCCTCCGCCTCCAGCAGCGTCTTGGTCTCGCGTCCGAGCATCACTTCGCCCAGCGTGTTGACCACGACGCCCTCGAGCTTGCCGGCATTGAAATCCTTCGGCTGATGGTGCGTCCAGGTCTCCGACTTGACCGCCCACGCGGGGAATGCCGACAGGCACACCGTCACGACGGCCACGATGGCCGCCTTCATCTGTCGTTGTCCCATACCCGACTGATCCTTTGTGTTTGAGCAACTCAACGGCGAATCGTTCGCCTGCCGTGATAACAAGCTTCTGGCGGCTATTGGTCCGCCCGGCGGCTGACCTTGATCTGGAAGGCCTGCCCGCCACTGACCGCGAACTCAGTATCGTGCCGGACCGCCAGTGCCTCCGAGAACTTCTGAATGTCCGTGCGCCGGCTGTCGGCGAGAATCTTCTGCCGGAACGACGGGAGCTCAGGCATTTCCGTCTGGTCGATGGCCACGCCTTCCGAGGGGAGGTCCAGGCGCAGGTAGACCCCATTGTCCGGGAAGGCAGCCAGCCGGTTGAACGCCGCCAGCGCCTCCGGGAGCGTGTCCGCCTTGAACAGGTGCGGCTTCTCGGAACGCAGGCCCATCAGGTGCGTTTTCGGCGAGCAGACCGTCAGAGTGTAGGTTCCATCCGGCAGATCGTCCGGCAGCTTCAAGCTGTAGCTGGCGTTCGTGTATGCCGGGCTGCGGCGGTAATGGAACCAGCGAACACGGGCTTCCACCGTTTCGCCGGGCTTGAACACCATCTTGTTGAGCAGGACCTCGTCGAACGAGGCCGCCTTGGACCCCTCCTCCACGGTGATGTTCACGCTGGCCCGCTTGACCTTGGCCTTGCCGAAAGGCGCGTTCATCAGCGTGGCCGTTGGCATCGCCAGGTCCATGGCCACGCCGCCGGTGCCGCGCTGGCTCGTGAAGTTGGATCCTTTGAAGGTCCCCAGCTTCTCGAATTCGACCGCCAGATCGTAGCGAATGGTGTGTTCCTGCGGCGGCTCGTTGTGCGCATACACGCTCTCGATGGCCGCCATCATCAGCAGCGATGGCGTAAACCGCTCCTCGCTGATGACCTCATAATGATACGAGCGACGGCCGCGCAGATCCGTGACGTCGACCTCCATGGGAATCAGCGGCGGGCTCTTGCCGACTACACCGAAGATGCCGCTGTTCTCGTCGCCGTACAGGGTGCCCACCGTCTCCAGGGCCGCACCGAGCTTCTCGGATCGGGCCACCGAAGGGATGACGGTGTGGACGATGCCGGTAGCCAGGGGCAGCTCGATCGAGCCCTGGCCGAACATGCTGTGGCCGAAGCCCAGAACGCGGTTGCCATCCACATGCGTACAGGTCCCCAGCCCTTCCATCATCATGTCGCCGCGCATCATGGGCACGCACAAGGCCGAACCCGGCTCGAGCTTCACCTCTCCGACCGCTTCTCGGGTGGCCGCACTGGCAGCCCCGGAGGCAACCGGCTCCAGGCCAAAACGCCCGAGCTGCGAGCGCATCAGGGACATGGTCCGCTCACTGGCACCGGAAACCATCACGGGGACGGAAAGCGGCTGGAGTTGCCCGGCCATGGGCTCGGTCCGAGGCATGCCCCCATTGATTCTCTTGATGTCGTCATTGAGCACGCTGAAGCAGGAAGCCTCATCGATCGGGTCAGACCAGACGCGCGCCACCATCTCGCCGAGGTCCATTCCTCCGCCCCCCGAGGCGGAGGCCTGCGGCTCACCGGCATGTGCCGGCCGCGTCGCCAAAGGCTTGGGCGCCCTCAGCTCGGGGATGGACAACATCTGGGTGATGGGCTGGACTCCACAGATGGGATCCTTGTTGAAGGTCCAGCCATAGGCAACGGCGCCCATCATCCGAGGCTCCCCGCCAGTCACCTGATCTACGATGTAGCAGGGTGACCCGCTCATGCCGCCGATGATTCCGCTGTGCTCCAGATTGAGCCCCGAGCAGCGCACCAGGATAACATCCTGCTTGGCGTAGTACGCGTTCTTCATGACGGCCACGACTTCGACCTGGAAGGTGTCGATCTTTGCCCCCGAAAGAACGGTCCGCCCGAACCCTTTCATGCCGGGTCGCAGCTCATCCGGACTGATGTACCGGGAGCGATCGATCTCAGCAAGCGCCGGCCCCGCCGTCCAGATCGCTAAAACCAAGCCTGCCAAGCACTTCGCCGCCCTCTGCGGCCCCGACCCCAGACTGTAACGCATATGTTTTGCTCCCGACTGGCCAGTTATTGGGCCTTCACTGTAACCACGGTTGATGCCCCCTGCAACATGGCTGAGGAATCCACAATTCTTATACTTTTCCAGGCTTCTATAGTTTGCTTAATTTGATCCGGACCTGCGACGATTATATGATGAAGTCAAAGTAATCCAGCGGCCAAGGCGCCCGATCGGCGTTTTGCCCCCTGGCCGGCAGCGAAGCTCGCGCAGAGTCAGGCGCGGTTTTCGCCACCGGCCTGGCTCATACAGTCAGGTTTCAACGTGAGCGAAGACGAAGCCCTGCAAGGTGTGCAGAAGGCGATCGGCTATGCCTTTCGAGACCGGCATCTGCTGGCCGCTGCACTGACCCATGCCTCCATCGCAGACTCCCGGCTCAACAGCAATGAGCGCCTGGAGTTCGTCGGCGATGCCATCCTGGGCATGGTCGTCTGCAATGAACTCTACAAGCGGTTCCCCGATTACCTCGAAGGTGAGCTGACCAAGATCAAGTCGGCCGTGGTTTCGCGGCGGACGTGCGCTCAGATCTCACGCGAGCTGGGACTGCCCAAGTTCCTCTTCCTGGGCAAGGGCATGACCGGCCGAGCGCCCCTGCCCAATTCGTTGGCGGCGGCCGTGTACGAATCACTCATCGCGGCCGTCTATCTCGACAGCGGCCACCTGGATGAGGCGCGGGCATTCATTCTGCGAACGGTCTCGCACCACATCTCGCAGGCGGCCGAGTCGGAGCACCAGCGGAACTACAAGTCCCAGTTGCAGCAGTACGCCCAGCGCGTGCTGTCGGCGACGCCCATGTATGACCTGCTGGACGAGAAAGGCCCCGATCACAGCAAGTGCTTCGAAGTCAGCGTCGTTGTGCAGGGACATCGGTTCGCCAGTGCCTGGGGCCCGTCCAAGAAGGAAGCGGAGCAGAAGGCGGCTTATCTCGCCTTGCGCGAACTCAACGTGGTCAAGGCTCTCGCCGAGTTCGAACCCGACGGTGGCATCCGCTCGGAGACGCTGGAGCCGGCGAACGAGGAAGACGCCGCATTCGACAGCGTCAGCAGCACGGCAGGCGGCGATGGCTCGCCACATGCAACTTCGTAACCACGGACGGGATACAAATCGACCACTGAGAACACGGATGGGCACGGATGGTCGCGAGTCTACCGTTCTCAATCATCCGTGGTATCCGTGCCATCCGTGGTAAGTCTTCTTTAGGTCGACAGATGATTCGCTGTCGTTACGTTTGAGGGATGAAGCTTCCTCGCGCGATTCATCGCTGGTCGTTAACGCCGAAGGCGGCGATTCAACTTCAGAAGCGCCTGGCCCCGCGCGTGCGAATTGAGCCCCTCACAGGTTACCCCAGACTCATCGCCGGTGCAGATCTGGCCTTCTCGCCGGACGGGCTCCGCTGCCTGGCCGGGGTGGTGGTCTACGACCTGGAGACCCGTGCCCCGGTCGAGGAAGTTGTCGCCTGGTGTCCGGTCCGCTTCCCGTATGTTCCGGGGCTACTCAGCTTCCGGGAAATCCCGGCCGTGCTGGCCGCCGCCCGCAAACTCAAGACCGAGCCGGATCTTTTCATGTTCGACGGCCAGGGCTTCGCGCACCCGCGACGGGTCGGACTGGCCAGCCACGCAGGACTCATGCTGGGAAAACCATCCGTCGGTTGTGCAAAAAGCCGCCTGTGCGGACAGCATGCCGATCCCGCCCTGGAAGCGGGCGCCTTCTCACCCCTGCTGGATGAGGACGAGGTCATCGGCGCAGTCCTCCGCACCCGCACTGGCGTCAAGCCGATCTACGTCAGCGTGGGCCATCGCATCATGCTGGAGCAAGCCATCGAGGTAGCCATGTGCTGCGTGACCCGCTACCGCGTACCCGAACCCACGCGCCTGGCCCACATCCTGGTCACCCGCCGTCGGGGCACCAACGAATGCAGCTAGCTGCCGGCCCGCCGTGATCGGCAACATGCCGGTCCCAAACTGTGATTGCTTCTGCGTTACTGCTGAGACGCGCGCCGCTGGCAACTGCCCAGGACCGTCAATCGTCGCACGTCCGTTCGGCCGGGTGGTTGGGCCCGCTCATGCAGCGCACGAACACGATCAGGTCGCCCGAATCCACGTCGAGGTCGGCGTCCAGACGGGCGTCGACGCAGGCGGGAGTCGACTGGATACCGCTCCCGCTGAAGCAGGTCTGCAAGTGACCGAAGTCCTCGTGATCCACGTCTCCGTCCCCGTCGAAATCGGGCTTCACGGACACGACCGCCACGGAAACTACGATGGTCTGGGGTGGATTGAATGCATCCGGGGAGGCCACGGTAATGGTGGCGGAATACTCACCCGTGGGCAGGCCGGACACGTCATAGACCACGTTGATCGAGTCGGCCTCGCCTGACGAGTCGCCACTCGTCGGCTGCACGGAAAGCCAATCCGCGTCCTCCGTGATCGTATAGTTCACGGTGGCCGGTCCAGAGTTTCGGACGGTAAAGCTGTCGACGGCGAGCTCGTCGCCCAGATGCACCGACCGGTCCAACAGATCGGTGCTCAATTCGAGGCCCGGCAGCACGCTGGCGATGCCGAACGGGTTGGAATAGGTGGTGCCCCCCTGCCCGGTGAGTTCCACGCGCACATAATTGCCGACGCCGGGCGTGGTGCGGTAATTGATGGTTGAACCCTGCTGAACCACCGTACCTCTCGAGATCCAGCGGTAGTTCGGCTCCGTGAGCGGCTGGCCACCGGAGGTGCTCGAGACGCTGATGGTGCCTGCGACCGGGTCGTGCGTGATCGACTCAATGCGCGGCGTCTGGGTCACGCTCTGTTGCCCGACCGGGTGGGTGTAGACGGAGCTGAAGTAATACTGGCCCTCATCCAGCGCACTGCGCACATTCTGCTCGCTCAGCTCCGGGATGAGAAACATATCCCAGTCACGCCCGACGTGCTCCATCTTGTGCATGTCATCCCCCGCCAGGCCCCAGACCGGCCGCTCGGGCATGAGCTCGCTGAGGACCTGGTCCCACAGCACCAGATCCACGTACCGCCCGCCCTGGTTGATCACCTCCATGCCCATGAGATGGTCGAAGCTGGTGTACCAGCCGAGATAATCGTGCAGTGAATTCGTGTAGCGCCCGGGGTGGTTGAGCTTGGACAGGCCGCCGGCCGCTCCGATCTCGGCCAGCGTCTGGTCCACGTTGGTCGAACCCGTCTGGTGGACGAGGAAGAATCCGTTCAGATGATGGTGCTGGGAGTACTCATTGCCAGGAATTGCTAGCATTCCGAGCGCGACCGGGTCGCGGCCCCAGTCCGTCCAGGGCCACGTGCAGAGGTCATGATCGGTGATAGAGAGAATCGTATACCCCCGCTGATGGTACAGATCGATGACCGTAGCGGGATCCATGTCGCCGTCGCTGCGGTTGGTATGGGTGTGCAGGTTCGCCTTATGCTGTTCAAACGTGACCCAGTCGACGTTCGCGTACGGATTGACGGTCAGCGTGATCCAATCCTGGTGGATGACCCGCACCGGCAGCACGGCATCGTTCAGCCCGGCGTCGTTGGCCGTCCGCAGCGCACTGAGCCCCGGCTGACCCGTCAGAACGTTGACGGTCAGGGTCGCCGGCCCGCCGGCCGGGAACAGCAGCGCCAGGCTGCCGGACACGGCCCCATCCGGGACGGCAATGGCCGGATGATCGGCGGCGAGCGTGACTGTCACCGGGCGAGTATCGTTGCTCCCCGTCGAGATCGAGACGTCCAGGGGCACCATCGTGTCATTCAGGGAGTTGAGCTCGCCGGGCGCGAAGGTCACCAGCCCGTCGGTGACATCCACAGTAAGGTTGTCATCCTCCAGGCCCGCGTCGTTGCTGGTAGCGATGCTGGCGCTGCCGGCACTGCCAAAGGCGATGTCGACGCTCTGCTCGCGGGCGGCCCCGGCCGCAAAGGTCACGAGCAGGGAACCTCCCACCGCCCCCACCGGCGTGGCGACCTCCGGTTGATCTGTCGTGAGGGTCACCTGTACCGGGCTGTTCGTGTTGCTGCCGGGCGGAATCGCGACGGTGATCGGCCGGGCAGCAGCGCCCACCACCGCATCAAGCTGGCGGGGCGCCAGGCTGACCCGGTCGGTCAGCATGTAGACGACGGTCAGTTTCGGACGGTTGGCGCTGTCCGCGTTCTCGCTGCTCAGGAACTCGACGCCATCGGTGCCGCCGGTCGGACGGAACACCCAGCCCCGGTTCGCCGCTGGATTGGCGGCCCAGGCTGCGATGCTGGCCGTGACGTTGAGCGATTGAGTCCCCAGGGCCCCGTTGGCCGTGCCGACGTTCGCCGCATATTCATCCACCTGAAGCCCGGCATCACCTCCAAAGGCCTGGTACGTGACATTCTCATCCCAGTCGACGGCGACTTCGTTTACGGTCGCCGTATGACCGGCGTTGATCACGTGGTAGCTCAAGGTCGCGGACTGGATGGCCGCACCGAGTGGGATCTGCCCCACACCGGCCCCGAAGATGCCGTTAAACCGCAGCAGCCCTATTTCGGGGGCACCAGCGTCATCACCGTCCCATGCGTTGAGAACCTCCGTACCGTAGGGGTCAGTGGGTGTCGATCCCTTCAGAAACGTGTCCACGGTGCCGGCGTAGCCGCTTGCGCCCTCCTGAAAGCTGATCACGGTGCCACTGGGCCCCGCGCCTGCCTCGACGAGTTTCAGTCCGTTGAGATACCACCGGCCATTGGAACCCGCGGGCGCGCCCACCCGGACGGCCATATCGCCATCCGCTCCGGAGCGAATACCCGTCCATCGGGCCACGTAGCCGTTGAGCGTGTTGTAGCCGGTGGTGAACTGCACCGAATCGTTGGCCTGATTGACGGTGACCAGCGTGGTGCCGGCGGAGTGGCTGCTGGTGAATGCGTCCACGTCGGACAGCGTGAACAGCGTAATCCGGTCGGTGTAGGCGCTGTTGTTGCGGTTACCCGTCAGCACGAGCTCATACTGGCTGGACGGATTCAGGCCGGCAAAAGTGAGCGTGGCAGACGAAAACTCCGCAGAGTACCATACATATCCGCGTAGATCTACAAATCCATTGAAGACACTGTGCGCATCGGTGCCGCTGTCGGGCATCGAGCCGTTGCTGTCCGAGTTGTCCACCCCCGGGGAAGGCGAGCCGGCGACCACATTGAGCGTTACCGGCGTACTGGCGCCGGTGGCGAAATCCCGGAGGAGTCCGGCCCCCCCCAGGCTGATGCTGGTGGTGTTACCGCCCGAGTTCCCTCCCAGGTCGTTGTACGCGGTGAAATCCGCCAGAGCAGCCGTTGTCGCCAGCAGTGCGATCCAAGCGCACACCATATTTCGCCCCATGTCCGCCTCGCCGATAGAGACCGGTAAGATCCGCAACTGCGGCCGTGATCGACCGCCCACCGTTCCGAAAACGTTAAGATACCATGAAGATGCCTTCGTCCCAAGCCCTTCTTGACGATTTGTTGGTCACGGTGCCGAGCAGTCCAGAGGCTTGACCGCCGGGTGCAGGGGGACCTATACTCCTGATGAGTGAAGGTCTGAATCCTTCAGCATGTCTTGACCCGGTTCGGCGGATGCTTCCGCATCAGTCCCAGCAGTTCCGTTCCGGGCCGTCAGGGTGGGGGGCATTTCGCGGGAGAACCACACATGTCCGACCAGGTGGTAGTGCGCTGTCCGGCCTGCTCGCAGAAGTACCGCGTAGCTCCTTCGGCCATCGGGACCCATGCGCATTGCCGCAAATGCCGGACACGCTTTCGCATCGCTATCCAATCCCAGATCGATGACGACACGGTTTTCGCGTGGATCACCGACGACGACCCCTCCTCCTCCTCCGTGATGGGCTCTACCGGCATCTTTACCGGCGAAACCGGAAGTGATGTCGTGACGACCAGGAATGGCAGCCGCCACGACACCCCCACCGTTCGGATCGCCGGCGCGGGTCTCTCGGGTGTGAAGTTGATCCAGACGGATGCAGAGGGCGTGCACTTCGAGTTTCCCATCTCCATGTTGCACAGCGAGCAGCTGCGCAGTTCCTTCCCGCGCAAGTGTGTCGGCTGCGGGACACGGCAACACCTGGATGTTCACCTGATCTACTGGCCCCAGCGTATGTCGCCGCACGATGCGGCCAACTGGCGGGCCCGCGAGGAGGCTTCCGCGGGGCGTCTGGAGGCCTTTCGCCATCCGAACGATTCACGGCTGCTGGCGGAGTTGCCCTCCCCGCGTGGGATGTCGCCCCCCTTCAATCTGCCCTTCCCCTTCTTCGCCTGCCCGGCCTGCCGCGCCTCGCGGCAGGTGCGTGGTGAAATCGTGGCCAAGGGGAACCACGAAGTGTGTCAACTGACCATCGGTTCGCTGGCCGTGGCGGTCTCCTTCTTCCGTGAGAACGGCGGACGAAACGCGCCCGAATACCAGCGGCTCATCGAACTGCGGGATCACCGGCCGGATGCATGGCAAGGATTGGATGCCCAGGTGCGCCAGCGCCTCGCGCTCTGGTTCGAAGCCCAGGCCGACGAGCATTTCGTTGGCTTTTTCGGGGACACCGACACGTCGCCGCAGGATTCGGGAGAATCGGGCGTCGTACTGACGGACAAGCGACTGATCTATCGCAAGAACGCCGTCTGCCACGCTTCTCCGCTGGGGGGGCAAGGGCGAATCGAACTGACGCCGCGTGGTTCGGCGACGGCTGTGCACATCTACGAGCAGGGGAAGCGGCCGGCGCTGCTCATGCTAGACCCCGCCTCTGCCGGCGAACTGGCCGGTTCGCTCCGGCGGCTGCCGTGTAAATGGACCGTGATGGGCTGAAAGCAGCTTTCAGCGTTCAGCGATCAGCAGTCAGTTTTTCAGTTCTCAGTTTTCAGTTCTCAGTTTTCAGTCATCAGCCATGCATGGGTGCAATCCGCCTCATCTGGGTCATGCCCAGCGCTGGGCCGCCGCGCTGGCTATGGGCAAGGCTCGGGAACCCCCGTATCATTCGGCCTCGGTTTCGACTCCGGGCCCGTGGTGGCAGGTCATGAGTGAACGCGCGGCGAAGGTGGGTGTCCTGTATGGCGTGGCGGCCTACGGGGCGTGGGGGCTGTTTCCGATCTACTTCAAGGCGGTGGCATCGGTGCCCCCCGCCGAGGTTCTGGCCCACCGCATCGTGTGGTCCTCGCTGTTCCTCGCTGCGCTGCTGCGGATCCTCGGCCGGTGGAGTCAGGCCGTCGTTGCCGTGAGCGACCGGCGCGTGCTGTTGACGCTCCTGGGTTCCACGAGTCTGATCGGTCTCAACTGGTTCGTGTTCATCTACGCGATTTCCAGCGATCAGGTATTGCAGACGGCGCTGGGCTACTACATCAATCCGCTGGTCAACGTCCTGCTGGGTTTCGTGTTTCTGAGAGAGCGACTGCGCATCTGGCAGAAAATCAGCGTGGCCCTGGCCGGGACCGGCGTTCTGTACCTGGCGGTGAGCTTCGGTGAAGCGCCTTGGATCGCGCTGATTCTGGCGGCGACTTTCGGGCTGTATGGCCTGCTGCGCAAGACGGTGCGGGTCGAGCCCATGGCCGGCCTGACCGTCGAAACCGCGCTGCTGATGCCCTGCGGCGTGGCCTACCTGGCCTGGCTGGCGGCGCGTGGTGATATCGTCTTCGGGCCGGCCCCACTGAGCTTGGATCTGCTCCTGGTGACAGCCGGCGTGCTGACCGCCATACCGCTGCTCTGGTTCACGAACGCCGCACGAAGACTACGGCTGACCACGCTGGGCTTCCTGCAATATATCGCTCCGACGGGGCAGTTTCTGTTGGCGGTGCTCGTGTATAACGAGCCGTTCCAGGCCGCGCACGGAATCACTTTCGCGTTCATCTGGACCGCGTTGGCGATCTACTCCATCGAGGCGGCGCTCCGCGCCCGGCAAGTGGTGATGCCGGAGCTGTGAACCACGGACAGCACGGAGGAACTGTCCGTGCGATCCGTGTTATCCGTGGTTTGAGACTGCTGGGCAACCACTCCGAAATGAGTCAGAACATCAGCGCGTGCCAGAATTCGGCGGAATCGGGGTCCCACTCCGGTTGGTCGACGGCAGGCGGCCGGATCACCAGCGCGGGTGCGGTGCGCGACCGGCTTTCGAAGCCCAGTTCCCAGAAAAGAGACCGCATCGCGGGATGCCCGCCGGTGGTGAGGAGTTTCTTCGCTCCGGCCGCGGCGGCGGCACGCAGCGCGGCGCAGTAAAGCGTCCTCAGAACGTCCGGGCCGCCCGAACCGATGACCTCCTCGACCCAGGTGACTGGACCGTCTTGGCGGTGATCGTGGAAAATGACCGCGGCAGCCACCAAACGATCCGAGCCATCCCGAACACAGAGTACCTCAACGGACGCCCGCTCGGGATGGCTGGTGTAACGCCAGCGAAAGTACTGCTCGCAACGGTCGAGGAGGGGCTGCGCCGCCGTGCATCCGCCAATCGCCAGCGCAGCAGGCTCACCAGGCCCGCCGGCCAGCCCAGCGAGGCTGCCGCACAGGCCGTCCGGCCGTTCAGAGGACAGCCGCATCCCACGAGGTAGTGGCACGGACGGCAAGCGGCGCAACAACCCGTGTGCCCGCGCGAGCAGGGGCAATACGACTCGGCCGGGCAGGCCGGTCAGCAGGCGGCGCGCCGGCCGGCTGCGCACCCCGATGCAGGTGCGCACCTGTGCGCAGAGGTCAGTATCGGCTCGCCACAGCTCGCGCGTCCAGGGCACGGCGCGACACCCGAAGCGGGCGAACACCGCACCGGTCAATTCGTTAGCCGTCGTGGCCATGGGCACTCGGCCTTCGGCTGCGGCGAAGAACGCCTGGGCCAGTTGCAGTCCGGCGAACACGCCGCCGCGTGATACAGCCGCCGGGGCCACCACGTAGTCCGTACCGATCATGCCCGTCCGGCGAGCGCCCGGAGCCCATAGCGGAACGCAGACGGCACCCAGGTGGCCGACGATCTGCCGCTCATCGAACAGGACCCAGCCAGGCGGCACGCTTTCACGGAACGGATTCTGCCAGCACTGCCACGTCCAGCGGGCCAGCCAACGATCCGGGTCCGAAGGCAGACCGGGCAGGGCCCTTCGCAGCAGCGCGTGCACCGCAGGGCCGTCTTCGAGCTGCACGGCGCGCAGCTCCAGCCCGCGCGGGCGGCCGCTCTGAGCGGCGGAGTGCGTCGCTACGCACGATTCCGAGGTGGCCGTCGATGAATGCATTTGGTCACCGGATGAACCGCTGCCACAAGCCAAAGAGCACCTTGCCCACGAGCGGCGAGACAATGATTCGTGGCAGGCGCAGGAGGTCGGCGGAAGTGCAATGGATCGCATCCTGCTCCAACGTCAGGCCGCAGGTGTGGCCCGCGCGGACCAGTTCGGCCTCCGTATGCTCCGAGATGCTCGCCTCCCGTCCGTAAGGGTAGCTGAAGTGCGGACTGTGATCGCCGATCCGCTCCTGAAGAAGCTGGCGGGCAGTGACCACTTCGCAACGGATCGTCTCGGGCGCCTGCGGAGCCAGGGCGATGTGCGTGAGCGCGTGGCTGCCGACGTCCACGCCGGCCGACTTGAGCTCCCGGGCCTGATCCCAGGTCATGGGTGCAAAGCTCGGGAAAGCTTCCCGAAGCGACTGCATCTCGTCTTCGCAGTAGAAACCGTAGAGCTCCCGCAACCTCTCGCGGCGCACATTCTCGGGCACGTAGCGACAGAGCTGATGGATGCCGTGGACGGCCTCGTGCCGACCCCTGCGCGTAGTCAGATCGAGCGACAGCTCGTGCTTGCCCCAATGCAAGGCCAGCCGCCGCCGGCTGCCGCGATGCATCAGCAGACGGACGTCGTCGATCCACTGCCGGGCGCCGGTCTCGATGAGCATGGCCGGCAGAAACGCGGACCAGGGCATGCGGCACCGCTGGAGTTCCTCGGCCGCCACCGCGTGGTTGTTGGCGTAGCCATCGTCAAAGGTGAGCACGATGCTGCGCGGCGGTGGCGACTGTTGCTCCTGGATGCAGGTGACCAGTTGGGCCAGACTGATCACATTGAACGAGCGACGCAGCACGCACAGCAGCTTCCGGAAGGCCCGCACTTCGAGCATCTCGCGCTCGACCTCCTGGTCGCAGCGCCGGTCCACCACGCCATGAAAGCACAGGATCGCGGCGCGCTGGGAGATATCCGGCAGGCAGTCATGCGCCCGCAGAAAGGTGAGCACACGGCCAAACCGCTGCCGGACGCGCTGGCCGGCATGGGCGGGCAGTGCCGCCGCACGGGCCTCCATTCGCCAGGAGAGGGCCGAGAAGACGCTGCGTCGAAGGCTCATGACTTCTGTTATCGGCCGCTGGGGGCGTCTGGGATAGCTTCAAGGAGCCTATGCCGACAGGCATCCTGACGCGTGCCACTGCTCTGTGAGTTTGCTGTTACCCACAAATCAGTTATCAGACCTGCACCGACTCGATCACGGCCTTCACGCTGTTCAGCCATTCGGCGGCATCCCAGCCGTCCATCAGGCCATGATCGTAGGAGAGAACCAGCGTCGCGACCGGACGAGTTATCGGCCGTCCGTCAGGTGACAGGGCCAGCTCATCGCGGACGGCCCCGGCGGTCAGCACGGTGGACTGGAAGGCGTTCTGTAGCCCCACGTGGAAACGCACGGGATGGGCGTCGAGCAGAGAGAGAGTCATGCACCCGCCGGCCAGGTCCTCGGCCGCCACTGCCCCGCGAAAGACGGCCATATTGAGCCCAGCGCAGCGATCCGCCACCTCATCGAGCGTCAATTCGTCCACGTGGCGAACAACCGGTGTGAACAACCGGCCGTCGTGGCTTCGGGCGGTATACGCGAGGTCAATTGCGCGGTACCGGAAAACCTGGCGATGGATACGGAACTGGAGAGGCTGGTCGTTCCCCTTGAGGGCCTGCCCGGCCGCATGCAGGAGCACCGGGAGCAGACCCACCATTCGGCCGGCTTTGCGGCGGGATTCGATCCAGGTGCCTGCGGCCTCCACGGAGACATCCATTGCCGCCTGAGCAGCGACCATCCCGGCCTGTGTGTCGGCCAGGTGCCGGGCCACGGACCACTGATGCGCTGACAGTTCACCTGCGTCCGTCACTCGATCAGCCAGCGCCGGCGGCAACGAACCAGGTGATAAAGCTGGGCTTCCGGCAGGCCTGGCGACCTCGGATATGCCGCCCTGGCGAATGTACGCCTCCACATCCGCACGCCGGATGCGGCCATTGCCGGGGATTCGCGAAAGCTCAATGCCGTACCGTCGAGCCAACTCGACCGCGCCGGCAGTCGCGGGGATCTCGGAGCAGACAGCTCTCGAATCAGCGCCTGGCGGCCGCGCGTCCTCGTCGCCGGTTGATGATTTCTCGACGGAGGCTGCCACCGCGGCGGCCTTGCCGGTCAACGCACACGCATCCGAGAAAGCGATGCCCGTGGCCTTGCGATCGCCGATGACGAACTCGGTCGAAGGACCCAGCAGCGCGAAGACCGCCCCCACCTCCACATACTCCCCCACCGCGGTCAACCGC
>BTUC01000027.1:0-28775 GCA_045863575.1 Phycisphaerae bacterium | reverse complement strand
ACTGCTTACTCCTGGTGCACCACTAAAATATTCTTCCGCGCCGCCGCATTCCCACTTTCTCACGTCCGTACTTTCTCACATTCCCACCTTCCTTCCACCCGCGCCGCCGACTCAGTCCTGATCCAAGGGCGCCGATTTCCCATTTCCTTCCTGAACATCCTGGGTCACGCGCCAGACTTCTTCGAGCGTGGTCACGCCGGCCAGCACCTTTCGATAGCCGTCCTGGCGCATGGTCGCAAAGCTCTCTCCGGCAGCCCGCCTGATCTGGTTGCCTGACGGGCGGGTCATGATCATGTCCCGGATCGCCTCATCGACGCGGATCATCTCGAAAATACCCACTCGGCCTCGAAAGCCCGTGTGGTGGCAGTCCTGGCAACCGCGGCCGTGCCGGAGCCGCCGGCCTCGAAACTCCGCGGCATCGGGGCCGAGCTGGTGCAATATCTGCTCCGAAATCTCATATGGCTCGACGCACCGGGCGCACAGCACACGCACGAGCCGCTGTGCCAACACGCCCTCCACGCTGGTGGCCAACAGGTACGGCTCGATGCCCATGTCCAGAAGCCGGGTGATCGCGCCGGGGGCGTCATTGGTGTGCAGCGACGAGAGCACGAGGTGGCCGGTCAATGCGCTGCGGATGGCGATGTCGGCCGTCTCCCCATCGCGAATCTCACCCACCATGACGATGTCCGGGTCCTGACGCAGGATCGACCGCAGGCCGTTGGCGAAGGTGAGCCCGCGCTTGACGTTGACCTGGATCTGGTTGATGCCGTCGAGGTGGAACTCCACCGGGTCCTCGATGGTGATGAACTTCTTCTCCAGCGTAAACATCTGGTTCAGCGCGGCGTAGAGCGTGGTCGTCTTGCCGCTGCCCGTCGGGCCGGTCACCAACAGAATCCCATGCGGCCGGCGCAGGATCGACTCGAATGACGCCAGCAACTCAGGTCCCATGCCCAGCTCATTGAGGTTACGCAGCGTCCCGCGCTGGTCCAGAATGCGCATGACCACGCTTTCGCCGAACATGGTCGGCACGGTCGAGACGCGGATGTCCACGTGCACCCCGGGCGACGAGAACTTGATGTGGCCGTCCTGGGGCAGGAAGCGCTCCGCAATGTTGAGCTGGGCCATGATCTTGATCCGGCTGATGATGGCCGGCTGAAGATGCTTGGCCGGCGGTGGCATCTCGTGAAGCACACCGTCGATGCGGTACTTGACCTTGAGTTCCTTCTCGAAAGGCTCGACATGAATATCGCTGGCCTTGTCCTGAATGGCCTCCAGGATGATCAGATTCACCAGATTGATCAGCGAGGGCTCGCGGGCCAGCTCATGCAGGTGGCCGACCGAATCGTCCAGGCCCGGAGCCTCCGCCTCTGCATTGCCGTTGGCCAGTGAATGGGCCATCCGGGCGGCTGATGTCCCATAATAGCGGCGCTGGGCGTCCGCCAACTCTCCCGGACGGGCGAACAACCGCACGATCTCCCGCCCGCAGACGGCCGCCAGATCGTCCACCGCGGCCAGGTCGAGCGGATCGGCCATGGCCAGTTCGAGACAGTCGTCGCGGATCGCCACCGGCAGCACCCGGTACCGCTGAGCAAGGTCGGCGGGGACACACTGGATCGCCTCTCGCGATATCTCCACATCTTCCAGGGCCACGTGCGGAATGCCGTGCTGAACGGCCAAGGCATGAACGACGTCATCCTGCTGCACCAGCCCCAATCGGCACAATCGTTCACCGACGCGGTAGCCATCTCCGTTGGCCGCTCCGTCCGCCAAGGAGAGACGTTCACCCGTCACATAGCCGAGCTCGACGAGGATGTCACCGATTCGCTTCGCTACCAACTCGGGTCCCCTTCGTGAGGATAGACTGGCATCCCCCCCGGGAATGTCCGCGCGCACAACCGCTCTCTAGGACTCCTAATAGATTTGACGCTCGAAAGGGCGAAACGTTACCCGCGCACCGTCACAATTCCGTAACAATTTCTACCTTCGACGAGGCAAAAAGGTTCTCGAACACCTTCTTATTGCCGCCGCTTTCCGGGCGGTTGCATCCAGTATTGCCGGCCGGGCGCGTCAACCTTACCGACGAATGCCCGGATTTCTCCATAAGAGGCTGGCGGGCTCGGAGTTGCGCGCTGCAACGGCCCCGCACCATGGCAGCCCCTTTTATCTTGCATTTGAGCCTTCGCGCGGCGATCATGAACCATGCACGCGGACGACGTTGGCATATTCTGTAGGTGCAGCCGTTGGAATCGACTCGAGCCAGCCTGATCTGGGCGATTCGGGATTCTCAGAACGCAGGTGCCTGGATCGATTTCTATCGCATCTATGCGTCTCTGGTGCAGCATTTCCTGCGCCGTTTCGGTCTCTCCGACGCCGACGCCGACGATGTGACCCAGGAAGTGCTTCTGCTCGCGCAACGTTCGCTGCAAACCGGCGCGTACGACGCCTCGCGCGGGGGCTTCCGCAAATGGCTCTTCGGGATTGCCCGGCGGCGGGCGCTGGCAGCCCTGCGCGCTCGCTGCCGGCGAACGCGGGCTCAGTGGGTGCCGCCCGAGGGCGGCGTCGATCTCGTGGATCAACTCGAGGACGAGCGGGGAGAGCAGGCTCACCGCGAGCTCTGGGAACAGGAATGGCGGTATGCCGTCCTCGACGATGCCATGCGGCACGTGGAAGGCCAGGTCGGCGACAAGGCGTTCCGGGCCTTTACCCTGCATGCCATCAACCAGTGGCCCGTCGACCGCGTCGCCGAGCATCTGGGCATCGCCGCCGCCAGCGTCTACGTGTACAAGCATCGCGTGCTCAACGCCATCAAGGAACGGGTAGCTCGGCTGGATTCCGATGAGCGATGACCCCCAGGAAACGCAGCTCCTCAACGACATGCGCGTGGTCCTGGACCGGCGCAGCGACCCCGGTACGGTCGCGCTGCCGTGCGAAGTGCTCGAAGGCCGTCAGATCGGCCCCTATCTGGTGGGAAAACGATTGGGCGAGGGCGGCATGGCCCGGGTGTATCGCGCCTTGGATACCCAGAATGGCCGCGACGTCGCCTTCAAGGTGCTCAAGGCCCCCTACCACGCTGACGAAAACATCCGCGCCCGTTTCGAACGTGAAGCCCGCAGTATGGCCCGCATCCACCACGACCACGTGGTTCGGATCTTCGGACTGACCGACGAGACGGATGTACGGGCGATCGTCATGGAGCTGTTGCCGGGTGGAAGTCTGCGCGACCGGCTGAGGGCTATTTCCGCCCGCAAGCTCGGCATGGACATACCGGAAGCGGTCACCCTCATTGCCCAGGCCGCCCGGGGTATCGGCGCCGCCCACCGCATGGGCATGGTTCACCGGGACGTGAAGCCTTCTAACCTGCTCTTCGACCAGCAGGGTCGGATCAAGGTTGCTGATTTCGGCGCTATCCGCGTCCTTGAGGAAACCACCTGGCTGACCAGCGCCGGCCAGCAGATCGGCACACCCGCTTACATGAGCCCCGAGCAGTGCGCGGGCAAACCGGTAACACCGGCCAGCGACGTCTACTCCCTCACCGTTACCCTGTTTGAGCTGATCGTCGGCTGGCTGCCGTTCAGTGCCGAGGATTCCAGCCCGTTCGCGATCATGCTCAAGCACATCTCCGAACCGCCCAGTGATCCCCGCAACTGGCGCGGCGATATCCCGGAGTGGCTGGCGGCGATCATCCTCAACAACCTCCAGAAAAACCCTTCGGACCGCCATCCGCGCGGGGATGAACTCGCGGACGCCCTCCTGGCCGGCGCGGCCGCGGCTACCCCGACGGCCAGCGAACCGGAAGTCCGGCCGTCCGAGGTCCAGGTAGACCTGGCCGCCATCAGCCGTCAGTTGCGACAGTTGCCCTTGCGGGCAATCGTGTGCTGGGCTTGCCGATGCGCCCGGCGGGTCCAGGTGCTGAATGATGATCCGCGGCTGGAGCGAGCCTTGTCCATGGCCGAGGCTACCTATGCTCCCGCGTGCGAGCTGGCGCACACGCCCGACTCGGTTGCCAGGGCTCTGTCCAAGATCCAGTCGCTGCGAACAGCTTCGCTCAAGGCTGCCTACGCCGACCTCGATGCCCAACAGCTTTCCGTCTCGCAGGCGGCGGCGGAAGCAGCGAAATCCGCGGCCGCGGCCGCTGCGTGCGCCGCAGCCCGCTGCATCGAGGATGCGGCCGCCGATGCCGCATTCGCCGCCCGCAGCGCGTTATCAGCCCTCGAGGACGCCGGAAAGCCGGTCAAGCCATTCTGGACCGAAGCCCGCGCTGACTACGACCGGCTTCTGAAAGCCAACCTCGGCGCAGAAGGCTCCATCGGCCAGCCCATTCCCTCCACCTTTTTCTGTTGACGCATTTTCGATCCCGCCGGGCCGGTTGTGGACCACGCAGGTCCGCGAGCAACCGGGCGGACGACGGGACGGTCGTCGCCAATGCCGATATGCCTCTGGCGGCCACCACCTAGGGCAAGACGCCCCCGCGTATCCCGGCTGACAACCTTTTGCCTGCGGGACGGTTTGGCATCTCAGCGACAGATCACCGACCGACCCGACCGCGACTTCACCTGCGTGATGTCGCCACTGGCTACCTGGCCGTCGGCGTTGACGTCCCGGCGGAAGTTGGTCGCGCTGGTCACCTGGCCGCTGACGCTCTTGACCTGCGTGATATCGCCGCTGGCGGTCTGGCCGTCGTTGTTGACATCGCCGAGCAAGGTGCGAATGGCCACATCGTCGTCACCGACGAAGGCCACGCCGTTGAGGTCTTCGATTCCGCCTAGCCGGATGTGGATGCAGGTTGCGTCGGCCACGCCCGACAGCTCCACGAACATCTGCTCGCCGGCCGCGGTCACCGTTCCCAACGTGGCCCCAGTGACCTGCACCTCATTCGCATCCAGCGTCCCATCAATGGCCTTGACCCGGCCATTGAACTTGAACACGATCTGCGTCGGCCCGCCGGTCCGGCATTCGACGCCCGCGCTCGAAGCGGCGGCCCCGAGCGGCAGCGGGATATCAAAGCTGCCCCGGCCGCCGTGGACCTTCCGCGATGCGGCGCTCATGATCTGGAAGGTCTTGAAAACCGACACCTCGCGCGAGACGATCACGTTCGGTTCTACCGGTGGCAGATAGTGTGCGACCACCTCGCGAGAGACGATCACCTCTTTTTCCGTGGAGGCTGCGTGCACGACCACCTCGCGGGAGATGGCTTCGGCAACCTCTTCGGCCAGCGGGGCGAAAACGGTCACTTCGCGCGAAATCGCTTCGAGTTCCAGCAGGTCATTGAAGAAGAGGGTGATCTCGCGGGAGTCGGCCTCGCCGGGCTCCTGGGCCTGCGCCGCGTGCGGCGCTCCACTGAGTGCCGCCAGCACCACCGAAAGCGCGAGGATGCGGCTCAGCTTGTCTCGAGCCATGGGTCTGCTCCTTTCTTGTTGAAGCTCGACTCAGGCTCACGGCTTGACCGCCCGGACCTGGAGCGTGGAATACCCGCTGGCCAGATCGATGCTCGCCTCCCACAGGCCACTGGTACCGTTATACACGGCGGGGATATTGCGGATGTCGTTGCCCTCGCGCGGCACGACGCGCAATGTGACCGTGGAAGTCGGCGGCAGATTCGTGGTTTCGATCAACACCAGCACGGGGTTCAATCCGCTCACGCTGGCGTCGGGCGTGGGACCAAACTGCGCCTTGGGATCAGAATCCACCGCCTCACCACCGACACTCACGATGCGCACGGTAGGAGCACCGACCGCGGGCCAGAGTATGCCGGGTGTGGCGGAAATGTAAGCCGGTGCGTTCGACCCACTGAAGGAAATCGTGTTCGCTTCCAGACGAATTCGACCGGAGCCTCCTGAAGCGTTCGACGAACCCCCGGTGGCGGTCAGGGCCCCTGTTCCCTCAATTGAATCAGCCAAAACTCGGATCGCTCCCCCGCTGCCCCCGCCGCCCCAGGCTCCCGATCCGCTTCCACCACGACAGGTCACCGTTCCAGTGGCCGCAATACTGAAGACCCCACCAGCACCCATCAGGATGGCTCCCCCGCCAGCGCCGCCGCCGCGGAATTCATCGCCCTCACCACTGCCGCCGGAGCCCCCCATGAGGGGCACGACAGAAGGATGCCCGTAAACTGGACCAGGCTGCGGATGATTTACAGTGTAAAAACCACCCAACGCCCCATAACTCCCGCCTGCCCCAACGATGGAGCCCCACATGTATGACGCTCCACCGGGCCCGTACCCCGCGCCCCCTGGTCCTCCGACTGGAGTTCCCCGCCCTCCACGAAACCCTCCCGGACCGGGCTCCGCCTCGCGGGCCAGGCCGTTGTCTCCGTTCTGGCCATTGAGATTGACCGTCCCGGCGATCGACACATTCCCGGACACCAGCCAGACCACCGGCGGCCGTCCATCACGGTTCTTGAAAGTGACGGTCACGCCCGCCGGGATGTTGACCTCGGTGTAACGGAACACAACCGCCCACTTGGTAGCATCGTAGACGCCCTTATTCTGACCTGGGTTGGGATTGACTCCATCCCACGCGGCCGCAGGAGCAGCCGACAGGTCCACCTCCACGTTCGCCACCGGGTTGAGCGCGCCGTCCGAGCCGTCGGCTCCCGGGATGGTAATGGCACCGCTGGCCGATACGGCCGTCACCAGGCACACCGCGACTGCTCCTCTCCACAACCTGTTCATCGACTCGCTCCTCAAGAAAATGAGACCGCCCCGAATCAACTGACCCCGACCGGCCTGGCCACCAGACCGATTGCCAGCGCCTTCGTGGGCGCGGAGATCAAGGCGCGGCACACAGCGCGACGCTTAACCTCAGAAAGGATCACCCGGAAAGACCAGATGAAGGGGACGCTGACTCAACTCGCACTCGCGGGTGCGGTGGTTTTCCCCGTCCAGCGGCCGCTTTAACCCAGGTTCTACATATTAAGGTATGAAGATAACGTGCGAGCAGGCACAATGCAAGCGGAATATGGGCCCACCCGCTCCGAGTGGCCCCTGCAGATCGAATCATGCTGGCTGGAGCCTTCAGGTTGACAGACTTGCCGGGCAGTGACTCCCGAGGTTCATTCCAGCTCATAGCGACACGGCCGGCACAGAGGCCGGCCGCTACGGACTTCTTCACCCCAAGCACGTCTTCGAGCTGGTTTACCTGATCGCTTTCCCACCTTTCCACTTTCGCACTTGCTCACAGCGGAAGTCTCACGGACAAACCACCGACCGTCCCGAGCGCGATTTCACCTGCGTGATGTCGCCGCTGGCCACCTGGCCGTCCGCATTGATATCCCGGCGGAAGTTGGTCGCATTGGTTACCTGGCCGCTGACGCTCTTCACCTGCGTGATGTCGCCGCTGGCGACTTGTCCGTCGCCGTTGGCGTCCCCCGCGAGCACCCGAATTCGAACGTCGTTGTCACCAGCCAGTGGATGGTTGGACAGATCGCCCAGGCCGTTGAGCAGGATGGTCAGGCACGTCTGGTCGGGGACCCCGCTGAGATTCGCGGTCAAGGTATTGCCATTGATGGTCACACTACCGACGGTCCCGGCTGAGGCGCTCACCTCATTGGCGCTGGGCGTGCCGTCCAGGGCCTTGATCGATGCACTGAACGTGAATATCAGGCGTGTCGGACCACCGCTGCGCCCCTCCACGGCCGGCAATGCAGGCGGCGCCAGAGGCAGGTTGACGTCGAAGTTGCCGACGCCGCCATGTATTTTCCGCGAGACGGCGCTGACCAGCGTCGGCCCCGACGACAGCGTGCGAGCCACGTAGGCCGTCGCATCATCCAGATTGACCCATCCGATGTTCTCGCCCCAGGCCCACCCGCGGAAGCGCCCGGCCGCGGCGTCGAACCGCGCCCCGCTCGCTCCGACGTGGGGAGTCGTTCCGAAATTGATCCAGCCGACGTTCTCGCCCCAGGCCAGGCCGGACAGTTTGCCGTCGGGTGCGATGTTCACGCCGGCATCGCTGCCGTCGACATTGGCATAGCCGCTGCCTCCGCCCGGCGTGCCATCCCCCACGTTGATCCACCCGATGTTCTCGCCCCAGATGAAGCCGGAGAGGTATTGCGAACCAATGATGACCCCATCCACCCCGCCGTTCGCGTCCCGCCAGTTCAGCCACCCGGCGTTCTCCGACCAGGAGAACTTCGAGATCGGGTCCACATTGGTGATGCCCAGGCTCAGCGCGGTTGTGGCCACCAGAACGAGATACTTAGTCCAGGAGTTGAAATGACGCATCGTGTGGCTCCTTGCCCCGGAAACCAGCCTACACTGCTGCCCTCTGTTTGACCAGCCCTCCACCGGACGACAGGAATGATCGGCGGTGGCCGGCAAGAGTGACGTCCATGCGGTCACCGACGTTTGAACATGACTCGACAAACCTGAGGGTGACGGGACATCCCTCCGCCCCGCTCGGCCCGGAACCTCAGCGGTCATCCTAACCAGCAGGCCGCACCGCATCAAGAGAAAGGCCCATGCGGGCAGTGGTCCGGGTTGGTCCATGGCCGGACGGGTTGCCGCCACGGGCACGGGGCCGATAGGATGATGGTCACGGGCCGGCTTGGCCCCGCAAATGGAGGTCCCATGGACGAACCTGCCTACAAGCTGTACCCCCTGCACTGCGGCCGATGCCTGCTCGGCGAGAACCACGTGCTGGGCGATGGCTATTCTGACGATGACCGTATCGAGTTCGTGCTCTATGCGTTCCTGGCCGACGGCGGCCCTGGACGGCGCGTGCTCATCGATCTCGGCCCCGTGGGCCTCGAATACCTCAACGAGATGTTCCAGCGCTTCCACTTCTTCCGCCGTGGCGTGCCTGGTGACCCGGACGCCATCGTCCAGCCGCATGGCAACGTGCTCGATTGGCTCAACCGCTTCAAGCTGAAGCCCGACGACATCAACCACGTCATCTTCACGCACATGCACGCCGACCATCATGGATTGACCGACGGGAAGGACGGCGGCGCGGTGATGCGCTTCCCGCGCGCCAAGGTGCACGTATCCCGGAAGGGCTGGCAGGCCAACCTCGACCGGCGGGTGGACGGCCAGTGGCACAGCTATGTGGACTTCGCCTTCGCGGATTACCTTTTGAAAGAGGAACAGACAGGGCGCGTGGTTTTCCACGACGACTGCGAGATCCTGCCGGGCATCGACGTCTTCTATCTGGGCGGGCATGCGGTTTGCAGTCAGGGCATCCGCGTCCGCACGGCCCACGGGCCAGCGGTCGTTGCCAGCGACGAGATCTACCGGTACGACCTGCTGGAGCGCGGTGTGCTGGCCCGCCTGTACACTACGCCCCGGCGACTCGAAGAGGCGACAAACCGGCTGGCGAGAATGTCCAGCGCGGGCGCAGTTCTGCTCCCCTGCCACGAACCGCTGCTGGCCCGGCTGTACACGGTGCACGGAGACGACTGGCTGCATGTAGCCGAACCGATCGCCCAGCGCGCCGCGCAGGGGTGGAGTCATTCGCGGAAAAAACCGGCGGGCACGCGACCGGCATGAACCGGAGGCCCGGCGCAGCGAAATGGCGAGTTACGTTCAATGGACAGAGGCCATCACTTCACTTCAGGTTGGCTTCACCGCGCGTGAAGCGACGTTTCTGCTGCCGGCGGTCGCGCTGGGCATGGCGGCCGTTGTCTTCGCGGTCAGGTCGCGGAGGTTCAGCGCACCCGGCGTGATCCTCTCTTTAACACTCGTGCTGGCCGCTCGCGGACTCATCTTCGCCGCGTTGTATGACCCGGCTACCAACTGGCTGCACGGCGATGATTACGTGCGCGCGGGCATGGCGGCCGAATATGCGCACGGCCCGCTGGCCCAGCCACCCCATCCGGGCTGCGCCTGGTGTGATCGGGAGCCGAAGGCCTGGACACTCGAGCATCGCGGGCCAATCAAGTATCCGGGCGATTTGTCCTGGCTGCCGCTGCAATTCTGGGTCTATGGGTGGGCCTGGCCGTTCGTTGAGTCGCATCCTCATCTGGGCCTCACCGCCCTCAGCCAACTGCTTATGGCGGCCGGCACGCTCGTGCTTTTTGATCTGGTGCGGGTGGTTTTCTCCGCGCGGGTCGGCGTGCTGACGGCCGTCCTGTGGACCTTCGCTTCATGGCAGGTGACGCTGAGCTTCTCGTGCCTCGGCGAGCCGCTGGCCTTTCTGATTTCCTTCGCCGCTGTGGACCTCCTGTTTCGCTGGCTGTCGGACCCGCGGAGATGGCAGCTCCCGGCCATGGCAGTGGTCTTCACGCTGCTCACGCTGACCCGGTACGACGGTTGGATCCTCCTCGGGCTGCTGTGCCTGCCGGCCGGCTGGTACATGCTCCGCCGGCCGCGGGCCTGGAAAGCGGTCCCCGCATTCGCGCTGCCGTGGATCGTGCCGCTGCTCTGGTGCCTGGAAAGCAACCGGGTGCACGACTCGCTGCTCAACTACTACAACGTCAACCAGTATTGGTTCCAGCTCTCACTGGCGCACCTCGACCCGTGGGATCGGATCGTGGCTTACCCCGTGGCATTGTATGAGATGTCGCCGCTGATGAGCGTGACGTTTTTCATCTCGCTGCTTGCGTGGCCGTGGGTGAGGGGGAGGTTGTCGGCGTTCAATTGTCAGTTCTCAGGGCTCAGCGCTCAGTTCTCAGTTCCCGGGGATCCGCCATCCCTGTCTGACGGATCGCCTTCAGGTTCGCCCACCTCCTCGTCCGGGAAGCGCGGATACTGCTGGTTGCTGCTGGGCGTGGCAGGGGCTCATCTGCTGGTCCTGGTGATTCTCTTTGCCCGCGGATCGGCGCCGCTGTTCATTGAGCGGGTAGTCCTGTTTCACTATGGGCTGCTGCTGCCCTTTCCGGCCGCGCTGCTCGTGAGCCTCTGCGGGACGAGGGGCGATCGGCGACCCGCGATCGGCATTCAGCCGTCAGCGGCCGGTTATCAGTGCTCGGCGGTCCGCGGTCAGCGATCGACGCGCAGTGATTATTCCTTCGCCGCGGATGGGGGAACCCGGGTTCTCGGTTCTTGGTTCTCGGTTCTCAGTTCTCCTCGTGCCGCGTGGCTCGTGGTCGTGGTCGTGGCGATCTATGGAGGCCGGCAGCTCGACTGGGCGGCGAAGGTGTTTCACAACGGCTGGTTCTGCGATCACCGCGACGTGCGGCATGCCTATGCCGAGTTGGGCACCTGGTTGCGCCTGCATCGTGATACGATTTCCGGCCGCGTGGTCGTCGATTCGGACGACCGCGACGGCGTCATTGCCGTCATCGCCGGTCTGCCCCGCCGCGTACGCACGGTCCAGCAGCCGCAAGCCGCGCCCATACTGAGCCAGGACGCGGTGAGCCTCCTGGCCGTCCCCAACCGCGAGCTCGGCCGTGAATGGAGCCGCGGAGCCGTCGAAGAAGCATTTCGCACCCGTAACCCGAAAAATTCCTGGCAAATGACCGAGCTGCGTTCATGGCGCATTTACCGGCTTCGTCCAGGACATTCATGATTCCGCTGGGGGACCTTTTTCCCCCCCCCGGTACTCCGGGGGAGGGTCGGGGTGGGGGCTTGGCAGGCAACGAACGTCCCGAGTTTTCAGCGTTCAGCAATCAGCAATCGGCTTTCACACCCCTGCAACTCATCACTCATGACTCATCACTCCCCCTACCCTCTCGCTTGCGCTCGGGGCTCTGATGGCGATCTCAGCCGGCGCAGGCCCGCAGGCGCTCACGCGCCAGCCGCGCCCATTCGCTGGAGGAATCCATTGCCAGATAGGCCGTCCAGTGCTCCGCCGCTTCCGATCTTCGCCCGACGGCCTGCAAGTACGCGGCCAGGTTGAAATGAGCATCCGCGTAGCCTGGAGCGCTGCGCAGGGCGGCCTCGAGACTGGTGATTGCCTCTTGGGTCCGGCCGTGCTCTTCCTGGAGATCGGCCAGGTTGTACCAGGCACAGGCCATCTGGTCGTCCTGGGCCAGGCACAGCCGCCAGGCCTCCTCTGCCGCCTCGGAACGGTTCATCGCCCGCAAGGCATTGCCCAGATTGAACAGCGCCTCGGGCAGATGCCCGGCCAGGCCTACCGCCCGCCGATAGGCTTCGGCGGCCGCCTCGTACTGCTCCGCCTCCTCCAACCGCTCGCCGCGATCGAGCCACTCGTCCGCGGAAAGTGACTCCCGGACTCTCAAGGCCAGGGGTGCACGCCCGTCAACAGCATGGGCGGGCTCGAACTCAAACACCATCTGCCCACGCACGTCGGCGAGCCCGACCGCGCTGCGCACGAGGAGTTGCTGAGCATGCTCGGCCACCAGCGAAAGTTGCGCCAGCGGCCGCTGCACATCCGGCAGCACGGACCGGAGTTGCCACAAGCTCGTGGCGATCACTTCGGTGCGCACGCCACGGCCGACGAGTTCCACCAGCGTCTGGAGCGAGGCGAGATCCAGAAAATCGTATCGCCCGTCGAACGGCCGGATCAGCCCGTAATGCTCCCACCGACGCACAGTCTCGGGTTCCACCCCCAAGGCGCCGCTGACATCGTTGAGAGTCAGATGCTTGCGGGCGTCCGGCTGGCCGGGAGTCAGTCCGGCGGCCTCCAGAAAACCAGTCTCGGGAAGGATCCGAATGGGCAGCCCTTCGCTTCTCAGGGCCTCCGCGCGGCGCAGCTTGGCACTGACCGTGCCGTCCGGAAGCAGCGGCCATCCGGCCATGCCCACGACCAGGAGCGAAGTGCGCCGCGTCACGCCACGTTCAGGAATACCGCCTCGGGCCAGGACCACTTCGCGGGCCCGGGCCCGGCTCAGGGCGGCCAGTCGCCCGGTGAAGGCCACACGCTGTCCATGCAGATCACGGGTGACATCTGCCATGAATGCCAATGTACTGCCGGAAGCCCGGGCAGCAAAGGCGCACGCCTGGCGCCTCTTTCAGTCGGGTGCGTGCAGTGGTTGGCGCCTGGCCGAAGTCGGTAGCGAAGCCGGTCGGAAACCACAACGGCCTCGGCTGGTGTCACGGACCCTCCCGACGCCGTTGCCGATTGGCCCAACAAACAACGTAGCGGCGGGCCCTCGAGGGACCGGCCGCTACGGGGATCACGAAAGTGCCGGCTCGTCAGGCGGGGCGTTCTACCGCCAGGCCGGCGCGGCCCCGGCCATTACGGTACGCAGTCCGGCGTCAGCGACTGGCTCCACGGAATCTCCGGGCCGGTGGCACAGTCGAGGAACGCATTGAAATCCTCGCTGTCCACTCGACTATCGCCGTTGCGATCGAAGCACTCGCAACCGGGCGTCAGGAGGCCGAAGGGCCCGCTGTAGCATGCCTGGAAGTTACCGAAGTCCCCCTGATCCACGTCGCCGTCAGCGTCATCGTCGGCAAAAGGATTCGGGCAGCACAGCGGCAGACCGGGGTCTCCGCATTGCGTATGGGCGCCGTCATAGCGGCCGCCGATCTCGAGGCAACCTTCCTCGTCCAAACCATCAACGCATTCTCCGGTACCCAGACAGCATGCCCCCGCAGGCCCGAGGCAGTTGAAGGTGTCACAGGTGGTGCCGTCTCCACCGTAGGTTCCGCCCTGCTGCGCGCAGGCGGCCTCGATCACGTTCTCCAGGCAGCCGCCATCCGGTTGGCAGCAGACACCGGTGGGCAAGGCGACGAACACGCCGCCGCTGATGCTGATGTCGTCAACAAAGGCGGCGGTCTCCGTCCCAGCCTCCTGTGCAGTATTCGCGTCATCGACCGGGCCTGTGCCCATGGCGACGCCCTGGAAGGGCCCGGTGTACAACCGTGGTATGCCGGTCGTGGTAAACGATCGGCACTCTCCGTCGGACTCGCAGGGCTGACCGGCGCGCGTTCCCGTGCAGACATTCGCTTCGCAGCTTCCGGCTCGTGACGCGCTGATGGCCAGGTCCATATCCGTCTCGCGGATGGTCAGCGTGACCGTCGTGTCCTTATCGAAGGCCGGGAAATCATCGCCGGCGGACCCGGGAGGAGACTGACTCCCACCGCCTTTGACCTGCCACCACGCATCGCCATCGTAAATCACGTAGCGGTTCAGTCCGCGAAGCAGATTATCACAAGGCGGCTTGGGCATCAGGCCGTTGTAGCCGCCGTACACACCGTAGGCCACGGCAGGCCGGGGAACTGATGGGGTGTTGTTCTGCAGGTTGCAGGCGCTGGTCGGGCCGGTCCGATCCAGTTTCATCGCCGTGCAGTCGTGGTCCGAGGTGCACGCCATTCCGTTCAGCGGCCCCCCCGAACAGGCGTTCGACACGCAACTGCTGAGCCCTTCCGTGCGAATCGGCGCCAGCATGGCCGCCGGATCCCCGGCGAAGAGCTGCACCCACAGCGAGGTAAAGGCCTGCTTGCCCTGCTTGAGATAGAGGTGGAACGTCAACACCAGCGGCTCGCTGGTCGTTCCGTTCACGGCGTTCATGCCCGCACCGCCGGGGGCGGCCTGAATGGCCGGTAGCAGGCTGCGGACGGCCTGGAAAGAGCCTTTTCTCTCCTGCCAGGCGAAGGGCAGATCCCAGCCCCAGAATCCGGAGGGACACCCTCCATCCTGCGTGATGGACCCTACGTTGGCGGCCGGCCCGGCCTGCCAGTTGCTTTGAAAGGCAGCCTGATCCGGCGTGCAGTCGCAGAACGGATCGACGCAGCTATCGATAACGTAACTGTCGAAATCATCCGTCATCCACGCCTGGCCCAGAGCCACCTGGCCGCAGAGGGCCAGCATGAGGCCGCACGACTGAGATACAACTTTCCGCATAGCGCATGTTCTCCGCCGAAGTACTGACTTGAAGGCGCCGCATCGCTCTTCGTAGAGGGATACGGCGCGCACCGGTGCGTTCGAAGCAGGCGAACCCGCCCTGTGGCCCCGCTCAAGCGGCTTGCTCGAGGCAGGGAGTCGACACCCCCAGTTCATCAGATTCGAACCGTCTCGGCTTTAGCCGCCGACCCTGGAGTCAGGCTCGACGCCGACGAACCGCGAGCGGGACCGCCGCCGAAAACAGCAGCAGCAGACTCGCGGGCTCCGGCACGATCACTCCGTTGCTCAGCCAGATGTCATCCGTCGCCGACGTGCCGGATATGGACTGCCCGGCGTTGAAGTACCGATAGCTGATCGTGTTGAAACCCCCCAGGTACTCGCGGGCGATTCCCCCGTTCGTGCCGCCGCTGCCGTTACTGCCGACCGCGGACAACTCCGCGTCCACGGTTGATGACCCGATGTGAAGCCAGGCCCTGTTGAACCCGTTCGTATTCGTTCCGATCCCCAGGAACGTGTTGATCCACTGACGGCCGTTGAAGAAGAACAGCGTGTTCTTCTGGCCGTCGCCATTGGCTCCCGTCCACAGCCCATTCAGCTTGCCAAAAGCCAACACCGGAATGGGATTCGGGAGCGGATCCGTCGGGGCACTCAAGCCGTAGCTGGCGAAGTTGCTCGGATCCGGAGCGTGCATCCCGTTCATGGAGATTTCGACGTACTGGCTGGTGTTCTGGCGGGAGGCCGCATGGCTCTGATGCAGGTAAATGCCCAAATCCAGGTCGGTCGCGTCGCCAGGCGAACCCACGCCGGTCACGAACTGGCCGGGAAGCATCTCGTTGGGCCCGATTCCGTCGGTCAGGTTGTTATCGATGCCCCGATTCTGCTGGAGCACCTCAATACTGTTGGTCCCTGAGAATTTCTTGGCATTGGAAACGGCGGGGTACGACGGATTCACATTCGTATCCAGCTGCCAGATGGCATTGTAGGTAGCGTCACTCTCCCCCAGGCCGTACGCATCCCACTGCTCAACGTAGTTGATGCCCGCCGCCATGGCGGACGATGCGCATACCAAGACAGAGCAGACAACTGGAATTCTTACCATTTGCTCATCCTCCTCCCAGACATGGACCCCTCCAGCGGTCCTCTTGTCTTTTGAGTCAAGAGTCTGTTCCGAACACGGGAACACCCGCGTGTGTTTTGTTTTCCGCCGACTGTGCCCGAACGCAGGCGGCGAACCTATGAAAGGAACGCAACAACCTGCCAAAACCGACCCGCATGACAGGCTAACTAAGAATATACCCGATCCCGCCCGACCTGTCAACCGGCTGCACATGCTTTCTGTCAACATCTGGGAAAAAAACGCCTGTGGCAGAGTTGAGACAGCAGCACAGAAAAGTGCCCGCCCGATGGCGAGTCGGGCGGGCACTGAAGCTGACTGTACTTCTAGCGTTCCGTCTGTCGCGCTCAATCGGTGCAGTCCGGATCGGCCGGCAGCCCCGGTCCGCTTGCGCAGTTCTGGAACACGAGGTAATCCGCGGCATTGATCTCGCCGAACGGTTCGGCACGATCAAAGCAGAGGCACAACACCGGAGGCTCCTCGGGCAGCGTGCCGTAGCATACCTGATAAATGCCGAAGTCCTCCTGATCCACGTCGCCGTCGTAATCGACGTCTACCAGCGGGCTGCCGCAGCCACCGCTGAGGTCGACGACCATTTCGTCAAAGTAGCTCGCGGCCCTTTCGGTCGTGCCGTCGATTTCGAAGACCAGCGTAGCCTTGTCTCCGAGGATCAGGCCGTTGACCCCCACCGGCTCCCAGACGGCGGTCGAAACAATCTCCGTTCGCATCACCTCGGTCCCATTTTCGTCGCCGTCCAGCAGGATCATCCGCGTCAAGTGGCTGCCCGATGCGGTCTTGGCATAGATGTTGGCCGTGGCCGCGACATTCTGGCCGGGTGACGTGCGGATCGTCTGGAAGGCCTTCAGCGTCACGTTGTCAAACGCGGTGAATGAACCCATGTGGTCGCCATCCGTCGGGCACACCCACTGCGTGAAATAAGTGGAAGCATCTCGGAACCAGGCGGTGTCCGCCGGGACGGTGTCCCAATCCAACGGCCGGGAGCGGTTCCACGTGTCATCGACACACGGCCCACCGGGCGCGTCGCTCGCGCTCGTGCCGGTCTCAAAACTCAGATTGCTCGGCGCGGCGGCCACGACCAGGAAAGCGCGGTCCAGAGCCATCGAGCCGCCTACCACCACGGGCACGACATCATACCGCCCCATTTCCGCGCCGGTCAGGTCGAACTGGGCCCCGCGCTGGGTCTGGGCCGGGCCTCCAGGCGGATCCAACGTACCCACGACTTCGTCGCCGCCCACGTCGCGGACCAGCTTGACGCCGGCGAGCCCTTCCAGGTTGGCTCCCGTGAGTACGACGGCCACGGTCTCATCATTGACGCCGTACGCAGGACCGATCTCATCTATCCGCGGCGAGACGGACTGGGTCACTTCGAACGCATTGGACAGAGCCGAATCATTGACGCAGCCTCCCTGCGTCACAACGACGCTGTATTGCCCGACCTCGGCACCGGACAGGTCCAGAGTGCATGAAATCGAGCCGGGGCTCACCTGCATGTTGGTGCCGAAGACCACCGACGGACCCGTCAGGATGACCACCGGCGGCTCGGGCGTGCTCACGAAGCCGCTGCCGGAAATGGTCACCGGAATCGTCATTCCCGCCTCGCCTTCGGCAGGATTGATGATGCCCAGCGAGAAGTTGTTGACGCAAGGCTTGACGGACATCGCGTCGGCGTGGAAGGAGACTTCCGTGCTCGTGGTATCGAGCTGCTCACTCTGGAAGAAGGCGGTCATGCGCGGCTTTGATGCCGTGGTCGAGTAATAACCGAACTTCCAATTGGAGGTCGCAGACCCGCTCACCAGTGTCTTGTAGTTAGTGCCGGTAGTCCCGACGCGGACGCCGGTATCGCCGTCGAGAAGCCCGAGCTTGACGAAGCTGTTGCCCTTCCAGGCGAACAGGCCGCTGACGGTATAGCTCAATCCCGGCGTCACCGTGAAGGTCTGCCAGGCGAACGCACTGCGGCTGGTATTGATCCCCGGCAAGAGGCGGGCCATGGTCGCGTAGTTGTCGCCCTCGGCCGGACAGGTGGGTGTCCAGGTGAGTAGCCCGTTCATGCAGAAACCATTGAGGTTGAGGAAGTTCTGCCGCATGTCGCCGGTGCCCTGGCCGTACAGATCGGCCCACAGGCCATCGTGCCGCCAATGGCCGCAATCAATCGCCGACCAGCCGGCCGGGAAGTTGGGGGTGCGGGTGGCCGTACACGCTGTGGTGACAGGCTCCTCAAACCCGCCGTTGACAAAATCGGTCAGGTGCACCTCCAACGCGCCATTGGCGATCGCGGAAGGGCAGTCGGGACCGGTGACCACCACGTCCCACGGCCCGGTGGCCATGTCCGCCGGCAACACGAAATCGGCCGTCATGCTGGTAGCGGAATCCGCCGTGATGGTTCCAGGAATGTCCGCCTGCCCATCCTTCTTCAGCTTGACCGACATCTGTCCCGGCGTGAAGTTGGCCCCGGAAATGGTGAGACTGCGCGTGCTCGCCCGCGGCACCGTGCGATCGCCGGTCACCGAATCCACCACGGCCGTGCTGTTCTCGGCCAGCTCGGGCTGGAGCAGGCACGTGTCCACCGCCTCCAGCACGAGATCGTCCATGTAGACCGCTTCGAGGTTGGACCACGTCTTCGGCGCCAGTTGTTCGCCCCACAGCTTGACGGTCAACTGAGAGGTCGTCGGCGTCACCACCAGCGGGGTGAAGTCGTCCCAGCCAAACAAGGGGAAGCTGCGCCGGTCACCGACCACGGCGGTGCGTTCCTTCAGCAGCGCCCCGTTATTATCACCGTCCAGCAACTGCAAGTGGGTACGCAACTGCACCCATCGCCCATCCGCACGGCCACGCGAAGCGGCACCCCAGACGCCCGACAGCCGGTAGCTGGCTCCCGGCTCAACTGAGACTGTCTGGTAGATGTAGCTGCTGGCGGTCAGCGCGTTGGCGATCAGCATGATACTGTAAAAGCCGTCGGCGTTCGGTCCACCGGGGCACAGGTTGATCAGTTCCGTCTCGTTCTCCTCGTTCGTGCCCACATAGCGGGCGAAGGTGTTGCCTGCCACCGTCCACCCGGTCGGAACGGTGAAATCGCGATAGGGCGAGCCGGGACCGCACGGTGGCTTGCCTGGCCCCGCCGGTGGCTGCGAAAAGCCCGGGTTGACCAGGAGGTTCTGGCCGAGCGCTGGTAGACAGATTCCAAGTACCGTCAGCGGTACGATCAATTTCCGCATGGCTCATCCTCCAAGATTTGAACGGCAAGAAGTGTTGCCCGCACAGTACACCCACCCGCTCTGGCTCCTGGGCTGCTGCTGAAAGCGGATAGATTTCGGGGAGTCGTCCGGTGACGGACGACTCCCCGGATTTGTCGCGTTGACCTATCTATCGCCGTCGCCTGAACATCAGGAACATCGGCAAGGCCAGTAGCAGCGACGCGGGTTCCGGAACGGCATTCAGGAAGTCGGCATCGCTGGGCTCGTAATCCGGGTTTTCCGGATCATCGATCCGCGCGAAAACAATGACGTCCACGCGGCCGGCGTACACGGAGGATTCCCGTTCGTAGAGCCGGAAGGAAATCTTATCATCGTGGACCGCCAACGTCTTGACCATGAAGTCCCGGTCATCCGGCTGAATCGTGTTCAGCCAGGTCCAGTTGGGCCGCACACCACCCACATAGGCGGGGTCAACCCAGATGTGGTTCTGGAGAACGCGGTCGTCCGCATTGTTGCGTCCGGCCAGCGCACCCTGCCAATCCGCCTCAGTTGGGTTGTCTACGTTCAGGTCCGTCGGATGTCCATTCACGAACAGGTAGGCAGACTCCCAGAACATATCCGGATTACCACCCGGTGAGCCGCCGTACTCATCTGCCGTGGCGATTTGCGTGCGCACCCAGAAACCCCAGGTGCCGGAGATGTCCCAGTCCGCCGGCAGAGCGCTGCGCGGAACGTCATACTGCACCCACCAGTCGCGCTGGTCGGCGCCCAGGGATTCCTGGCCCAATGGGGTGCCGAAGAAATAGGCGCTGCCGCTCAAGGGATCGTTGGCCGCCGGGTCCTGGTAAAAGTTGGGGGACCCGCCATCCATGCTGCGTGCCGAGAAGGCGCCCCCGGGGATCCAGAACTGCTGCCCGCCTCCGTATTCGGAGTAACGGAACTGGGCCAGAGCAGGGGCAGGGACGGCCACCACGGCCGCCAATGCCATCAACTGCAAACACTTCAGTGCGGACTTGCTCATCTCTCTCTCCTTCACCGCGGTTAAGACATGACACGACTGTGCCACACGCCATGGCACAATCACGAAACGCGAATGAGGCACGACAAGTTGGCAGCCCCCCGGAGGAAGCAGCCTTGATGTGGACCCTCTGCAGCGCTTTGCGCCCCGCAGGACCGAGCTCATGCTAACTACTCGGACCTTCATCTGTCAATGGAAATGTCGGGAATTGAATCTTCGCCCCATGGCCCCGCTTCTCTGCCGGCCGATCGGGATCTATGATGCTCCCCATGCGATGGCTTCTTGATTTCTGCTATCTCCTGGCCGTTGTGGGCCTGATGCCCCTCCTCTTGTACCGGTCTCTCGCCACCGGCAAGTACCGTTCAGGCTGGAAGGAGAGATTGGGGCACCCCCCTGATACCGCCCGAACCGCTGGCCATCCACGCGTCTGGATCCACGCCGTATCTGTCGGCGAGGTCAATGCGGTTCGAGGTCTGGTCACCGCATGGCGAGACCGCCACCCATCGACGTGTCTGGTCATCTCGACGACTACGGACACCGGCCAGGCCCGTGCGCGCGAGCTGTTCCCCGAGCTGACCGTCTTCCGGTATCCGCTGGACTTCAGCTCTTGCGTGCGCCGGGCGTTGGATCGTGTCGCCCCGGCGCTCATTGTCTTGGCAGAACTTGAGGTCTGGTACCAGTTTATAGCGGAGTCTACGGCCAGGAAGATCCCCGTCGTCGTGGTCAACGGGCGGTTGACCGAGCGTAGCGTTCAACGCTTCTCCTGGATCCGGCCCGTCGCACGCCGCATGTTCGAGCGGCTCGCCTGGGTCGGGGCTCAGGACGGCGCCTACGCGGAGCGTTTCCAACGCATGGGCGTCTCGCCCGATCGAATCAGCATCACCGGTTCGCTCAAGTGGGACACCGCCCAGGTGGCGGATCACATCGCCGGTAGCGAAGATCTCGCCCGGGCCATGGAGCTGGATGCCGACTTGCCCCTCTGGGTCTGCGGCAGCACCGGACCCGGCGAAGAAGCGCTGCTGCTGGCTGCCTATCGGCAATTACTGAAGGTGCATCCCAGACTGCAACTGGCCATCATTCCCCGGAAACCGGAGCGGTTCGACGAGGTCGCCGCCCTGATTGAATCGGCGGGCTTCGAGTGCCTGCGGCGCAGCCGCCGCCCCGACGGGATCGGTCACTCCCCCCGACAGCAGAGAACCAACGCCGCAAGTGAAAAACCTGATCGACCGCGGGTCATGCTGGGCGACACGATGGGTGAATTGCGAAAGTTTTACAGTCTGGCTAGCGTCGTCTTCGTGGGCCGAACGCTTGCGCCCATGGGGGGATCTGATGTCATGGAGGTGGCCGGGCTCGCGCGTCCGATAATTGTCGGACCCAGCACGTTCAATTTCGCCGACGCCGTGGCCCAACTGGAAAGCCGAGAGGCGATCCGGATCGTGCAGACCTCACTCGACGATCCGAACGCCGCCGAAGGCCTTGCCCAAGCGGTCACCGCCCTGTTAGATAGTCCTGCCAGTGCCCGAGCACTGGCCGAGAACGCCCGCCAGGCAGTGCTCCACAACCGGGGGGCCACGGAGCGGACGCTAACGAAACTGACCGAATTGCTCGAGCGGCAACATGCCCAGCACTGAACTTCGCAAACAGCTCATGAGCCACGTCCGAAACCTGGTGGTCAAGGTGGGCACCGCGCTGCTCACCGGCGACGACGGCAAGCTGGACCGCCCGCTCATTGACCGTCTGGCCCGCCAACTCGCGGCACTTCATGCTCGCGGCACGCGCGTAACACTGGTAACCAGCGGCGCTGTCGGTGCGGGCATCGGCCTGGCCGGGTTGCCCGGCCGGCCCAGGCAACTGCCGCTGGTGCAGGCCACCGCGGCCATTGGTCAGCCCGCTTTGATGAGCCTCTACGCCAGGACGCTGGCCCGTTTCAACCTGCATGCCGGGCAAGTGCTGGTCACCCGGGCCGACTTCGAGGAACGCAATCGCTACGTCAACATCTGCAACACCATCGAAGCTTTGCAGCGGCTCAATGCCATTCCCATCATCAACGAGAATGATACGGTGGCGGTCGACGAGCTGGACCGCTTCGCGGACAACGATACGATCGCGGCTCTTCTGACCAATCTGCTTCGCGCCGACCTGCTCGTGCTCCTGACGGTGGTGGACGGCTTGCTGGACACCGAAGGTCAACTCGTCGATCTGGTCACGCACATCGGCGATGTCCAGGGCATGGTGCGCATCGAGCGATCGAAGCTGGGCAGTGGCGGGATGATGAGCAAGGTGGGTGCGACCCGCTTCGTGACCGACGCCGGCGTGCCGGCGGTGGTAGCCAACGGCCGAATGCCCAACGTGCTGGCCCGCATCCTGGAGGGCGAACGCGTCGGCACGATCTTTGCGCCTGCTCCCCGGAAGATGCCCGGCCGGCGGCGATGGATCATGAGTGCCGCTCGGCCGAACGGCGCCATCCGGGTCGATGCCGGCGCCGCCCGAGCTCTGGTCGGTAACGGTAAAAGCCTCTTGCCGAGCGGGATTGTCGAAGTGACCGGAGATTTTGCGCGCGGTGACGTCGTTCGCGTGCTGGGCCCGGAAAACCACAGCCTTGGCCAGGGTATTGTGAACTACAGCCGGGGAGAGCTCGACCGAATCAAGGGCCTCAAGACGGGTCAGATTGCCGCCGCTCTGGGTAGCAAGCCCTATGATGAGGCCATCCACCGGGATAATCTGGTGATCACGGCCTCCGCGCCGCAACGATGACGCTCACAACCTGCACGTGCCATCCGGCTCGCAGCGGACCAACCCGTAACGACGCCGGGCGATCCAGCCATAGACGGCCGGCCCCAGCCGCGACATGCCGGGCACATAAAGCAGCGGCAGCAGGATCCAGAACACCGGCAGAAGCCAGGCGGCCCGGCGAAACGCGAAAAAGCCGGCAAAGACTTGCCGATCCGGTGTGAGCAGTTGCATCGCCTGCATCATGGCCTCATGGGTGAGGTCCGGCGCCCGCGCGGAGATGAGTTCTTTCCGGACGTGCAAATCGAGCGGCTCAATGCGGCCGAGCCAGTCCAGCCGCTTGATCCACCCCACGGAGGAGCGGCAGAAACGGCACTGGCCGTCAAAAACAAGCCAGTATCGTCTGACGCCCCCGTTTTCAGGATTGCTGCCCGAGCCCTTCACGGTCACATAACCTCTGGCCGCTGTCGTCTGCGCCGCCTTTCTATCATAGTCCTTTTTTTCACCGAAACCGGTTTGCCCTCACCGGCGGGCAATCGTATATCTATGATCGAGGGGATAATCTGGGAAAGGTGTGCCATGTATGAAGACTCCCAACAGCAGATCGGGCAAGGCGTCGCGGAATTCCTTCGTGATGAACAGGGTCCGACCGGAACGGAATACGCCATCATGTTGGCACTGATCGCGTTGGTGTCGATGGGCACGATCGGGGCCATCGGTGCGAAATTCCAGGTGCTGTACACCATCATCGCCGACGCATTGCCCGAAGGTCTGGCATAGCACCGCATCGACACCCTTCGATGCTTCCAGCCGCCCACCGCTTGCACCCATTCTCCGAAGGTGTATAACCATGCCTGCGGCGAACGAGCCCTTGATACGGCCGTCGCGCTGCACTTCACCCTGTTACGGGCTTTTCTGCTGACCGGGGGGCCAGGGAGCACACCATGGGTTCAGGACCAGATGATGGCCGTTGGTCGGCATCGCTTCCAGTTCGCCCGCTCCGTAACGGCTGGCCTTTGTGCCGGCCGTTGAGATGCACACCGTCCGGCACCCCAGCCGACCGCTACAGATGTCGAAATCGTCCAGTGAAATCCGCACTCGTGCTTGTCCTCCTGGGCCTCTGGTCGGCCAGTCCGCCGCCGTTCCCATCCCTGGAAATCGCCGCGGTCAGTCTCGCGGCCGACCCCATCGCACCCGGACAGCTTCCCGGCATGGATCAGATTGACGTGGAAGCGACCAGCTACGTCTACCGCGCCGGCTGGAGCGATCTTCAGAATCGGCTGCTGGGAACGACGGCACTGACGGTGATTCGTGACCCGCAGGTGTGGCGCTTCCTGACCGACGTGAAGGACCGGGGTGACGGCAAAGGGGCGAGCGGAGACATCTATCGCTTCTTCATGTCCGCGCTTCACGAGGAACTGATCATGGCCGGTGCGGAGCCTGCCCGGCCGGCCCAGGCGGGCGCCGGGAATGGTCCTGCGCCGGCACCTCCAGAAGCTGGCGCATCGGAACGACTCCATCGGAACGTAGCCTTCGTGCGGCCGACGCGCGCGGGAGTCGATGAGCTGCGCGCCCGGTACGACGCGGCCCTGCAGGCGCTGGCCGGGGCCGGTGGAAAGCCTGAAACAGCGGAAGTCGGCAGAACGACCTATCGCGTCGTGAATCCTGCGGGCAAAGCGCCGCAAGTTTACACCGCCTGGAAGGAGGACCAGCTCGTCTGGGCGGCGGGTAAGGACTCGGCCGGTTGGGCCCCGCTGCCGGGCGGAAGGACCCTCGCGGACAATGAGCTTTTCCGACAGACGGCCGGGCGCCTTCTGGAGGGCCAATCGGGCCCTCCGATCGCCATGTACTACTACGACCTGCGGCCCACCTGGCAGCGGTTGACGGCCACACCGCCGGGGGCGGCATGGAATCAGGTCTCGTGGCGAAGCCTCGAGGCAATGGCCGGGGCCACGTTCGTCGAGGGCAGCGGCTATCGGAACCGGCACTACTGGAAAGTCGGCCCCCAGCGCAGCGGCTTGTTCCAGCATAGCCGCGAGAGCCGGATCGATCCTGCATGGCTCCAGCGTGTGCCAGCGGAGGCGAGCGGTTTCACCACCGGCGTCTGGGACGCCTGGAGCTTTCTGCCCACCATGGTGCTGTTGTACGCCAAGATGGGCGGGGCCGAGGACCAGGCCCTGGCCCAGGCGCCGGCGATGACTTTGCCTCTCCAACCGCTGCTTGGCCAGGTGGGGCCGCGCTATCTGGTCTATCGGCTGCCGCGCAAATACGGCGTATTTCCCTTCGCCGATCTTCTGCCGACGGCGGACATGGTTTTGATCACGCAGATCCGGGATGTTGGAAAGTTTGAAGAGGCATTGGGCGCCCTGCCGCTGCCCATGGCCGGCGCCGCGCCCACGGTTCAAATGCTGGGGCACAAGGTACGCGTGATCCCACTGTATTACGTGACCATGTACGTCGCTTTGCTGGAGAAGGAGGCACTGGTCGCCTTCAGTTCCCAGATGATGGCCGACGCGCTGGAGAACTGGACCTCGCCCGGGCCGTCGATCCTCGATACGCCGGCGTACAAGGCCGCCACCGCGCATGTGCTGAAGGACGCATGTTTTGAGTTGTACATGCCGCCGGGTGGCTTCAGCCGGGCGTTCTACGATCGCTACGTGCCTGTGCTCGAGCAGACGCGGAATTTGATGGGCATGTTCGGGGGCATGGGCAGCGGAGGCGCAGGCATGGATCTGCTCATCTTCCCGCGCGGCCACGACATCGCCCGTCACGTGCAGGAGGCGACCATCCTGAGCGCGCGTGATGAAGGTGAAGGCGTGCTGTTCGACGGCCGGGCGCCGGTGCTGTGCACACCCTATTACTGGGCGTACTTCCATGCGCTGTCACGTTTCGGTCCCCGGGAAGGCGGCGTTGTCGGCTGGTTTCAACTTCTCATGATGCCGCAGATGGGCGGAATGGTCAGCGAACCGCGCCGGCCCGGCCGCGAGGAGCCCGTCGGAGCACCGCCCGCCGAGGTCCGCTGAACCACGAGGTACGTTGAACCGCGCGCTACGCTGAACCACGAGGTACGCTGAACCGCGCGTTGCATTGAACGGCGAGTGCCTCCCTCCCCGGTCCTTCAGGCGGCGGCGTAGTTTTCCCTCCCCCGGTACTCCGGGGGAGGGTCAGGGTGGGGGCTTGGCAGGCAACGGTCCGCTCGTCAGTAGCCGTCGTCAGTTGTTGGGCTCGTCGTCCTTCAGTCCGTTGTGGGGACGTGGGTAGCAGGTTGTGATTGGTGGGTCATCATCGGAGGTGAGGCATCCGCCGCTTTCGCTCTCTCCTTCGCTCTCTTTCTCCGTCGTCGCTGTTCCATTCCCCAGCATCACTCTTCCGCCGAGGAGGGAGCGGTTGAGGTCGCCGGCCGGCTGTCACTCGGGCGTGTCTTGGGCACGGATCCCCGGTAGAAGACGGTCACACCCCGGGTGGCGATGTGCATTCTCTCCTGTCGGGCCACCTCCGCGGGCAGGAAGGTAAAGCCGTGCTGCGGACTGCCGGGTGAGCGGACGCTGACCTCCGTCCGGTTCGGGCCGGTCGTATTCGCATCCGCGTAACGGACTTTCAGCGGACGTCTGGCTTCGAAAGCACTCACCCGCGTATCCGGCCCATCCGCTTCCATGATCAAGCCATTCACCACGCTGACATCGACAGGCGGACGAACCTTCGCCGAGGGTTCGAATTGCAGCTCGAAAGCACCTTCGGCCGCGTCACCCGGACCATATGCTCGGATATAACGCACCGGCGGCAACTCGCGATGGCCCAGCACGAAGCGCAGCCGCCGCGTGCGGTAGTAAGGAACGGCGCCCGCTTCCACCCGTTCGTGCTCCTCCGGCGCGAAGGTGAACGAGAGGTCCCGGTCGCCCGCCCACCAGTCCGCGATCCTGGCAGTGGCCCAGGGACTCTCGAATTCACTGGGGGTGGCAGCTTTCTGCTCGTTCTTCGACCGCGTGGACCGGTCCCGGTAATACTGCATTTTGATCAGGTCGCGATCGGCGATGGCATGCCGGAATTCGATGTTGACCTCCGCGATGTCGCGCGGCGCGTCAAACTCAAGACCCATCATGTATTCACCGCCCGGCCCCTTCCAGGCCATCCAGCCATCGGGGCCGCGTTCGAGGGTTTCGGCCTCCAGCGTATCGGGCGAATCGCCGGTGAATTCGACGACACGCGCGAACTCGGCCAGATTGATCCGGTCAGGATTCGAATAGTCAGGTGTCACCGCCCACCCGCTGAGGAGAGCCAGCAGCAGGCAGACCAAGCCGTTGCTCATAGTCGGAACTCCCGGGATCCCGCCGCCTCATCGGCACAGCGGGACGGGCATCTTAGCCCAGGCCGCTCAGCAAGGGAAATCCATCGCGGCAGACGGGCCAGATGAAAGCAGTGAGGTGTTCCGGAGCCTCAGGCGCAGGCGAGGAGCGGGATGGCCAAGCGGCTTTGCCGCAGGCGAACAACTCTCTTCGCCGCGCCCGGAAGCAACCCAGGGGCGGCATGGACCAAGGTACGCGGCAAGCTTTGGTCACTTGCATGGGGGGGGCGCCGTGTCACGGAGCCGCCGGCGAGATGGGGGTCCCTCCCCGTCTGTACGTCATCGACCAGAGGGGCTAAGATAGCACGTTTTGCAGTCCAACCGGGTGTACCAGCCGCCACCTGACTGGTGCTGGCGCCCTCAGGAGCGATACGAGTGCTGGTGACGCAAAGCTTGTCGGCAGAAACCATCGACATCGAGGAGCGGGTGGAGAACGCGACCGAGGTGATCGCCCGCCTGGCGGGCCGGCTGGCCGGGCGACTGGGCGCCGATGCGGCCACCATCGAGCGCGCGGTGCTCAACCGCGAGCGGGCCCGGACCACCGCTTTTGCCAACGGCGCCGCCATCCCCCACTGCCGGCTCTCCGGGCTCAGCCGTTTCGGTATCGCCGTGATGATTCTCCGACACCCCGTGCGCTGGGATAACGAGGGACACGCCGTGGACACCATCATGATGATCGCCGGACCGGCCGAGAACGTTTCCGACCACCTCCGTCTACTGGCTAATTCCAGTCAGATGCTGGACAGCGCGACGTTCCGGACGAAGCTGCGGCGCGCGCCGGACGGGGCTAACGCCTACGAACTCATCACCGTTGCCGAACAGGCCGTCGAGCAGCGCCGGCAGGAGACCGGCATGCTGCGCGAGCTGCATAAGGATTCCGAGAAGACCGCGCCGGGCGACTATCTCTCCGATGCGCTGGCCCGATTCACCTGGTGAGCCTGACCGCCGCTATCTGTCATGAATGAAGTCCAACGACTGGCCCGTCTATTCAGCGAACGCGGCAAGCAGGGCCCGGCAGCCCGCTGGGGCCGCATGTTCCTGCTGAGCGCCCTGGTGGGCGTGCTGGCCGGAACGGCCGCCGCGGGCCTGGAATACGCGCTCGAGCTGGGCCTGCACCATGCGATTGGCCGGTTCACGCACGTGGCCGGGCCGGGCGTCCTCGACTTCAACTGGGGTATCCTGCTGTTGCCCGCGTTCGGAGGGCTCGCCGCCGGCGCACTGGTCCACTGGCTGTGCCGGCAGGAACACGCGCATGGCACCAACCAATTGGTCACCGCCTTCCATCACAAGGGCGGAGACCTGCCGGTCCCGGATCCGGCCATCAAGGCGACCGCGGCCGTCGGACTCATTTCAGCCGGCGGATCAGCCGGGCCCGAGGGCCCCATCGCCGCGCTGGGGGCCGCCATCGGTTCGAGTGTGGCCCGCCTGCTGGGCCTGGCGCCGCGCATGCGGCGGATCATGCTGGTAGCCGGTTGCGGTGGCGGCGTGGGCGCCATTTTCCAGTGCCCGCTGGGCGGGGCCATGTTTGCCACCAGCGTCCTCTATCGCGAACCGGAATTTGAAGCGGATGGCATCGTGCCCGCCTTTGTCGCATCCATCCTGAGCTACTCGGTCTTCATGGGCCTCATGGCCTTTGGACACGAGGCCCCCTACGAACACTATCTGATTCACGGA
>BTUC01000026.1:0-29359 GCA_045863575.1 Phycisphaerae bacterium | reverse complement strand
GAACAGGGCTTCCACCAGGACTCCCCACGCCTTCGTGTCAGCGTGGTGGAATGTGAACACCATCATGCCGTCATCGCGCAGTACGCGTCGGCATTCTGCAAAAGCCTTTGATAATCCTGTCGCAAATACTTTGCGGTCTGTCTCTGCGGCGCTCTTGCGTTGGGAAACATAGAGTGAGCCGGCCAGTGGCGTGCTTGCAGCTTCTTTGCCGGGGTAGCCGTTGCCAACGAGCCGTCGCAGCCAGACATGGTAGAAGTCCGACAGCTCCGAGTAGGCGAGATTGTTATAGTAAGGCGGATCCGACAGAATCAGGTCGACGCTGCCGGTAGCGATTGGACGCAGCGAACTGGATGACTGATTAATGATGTGTGCGCCGGGGTTTTGTGATACTCCATTCCTGCCTGGCGGCGAGAGATTGACCCGGCCGGTAATGCTCTCTCCGGTGAAAACACGCCTGGGCCGCCCTGCCGGCCCGCTGTAGGCGTACTCGAACGGAGCACTCGCATAACGCTTCCCTTCCAACAGCTTGGCAAAACAGCGAGAGAATGTGCCTCGCCCGACCCGGGCTCCCCAGACATTGTTCTCCACGGTTCGCGACACTTTCGCAAAGGCATGAACCCCGAAAAGGGGAGTCAACTTGCCGTAGTCGAAGGCATAGAAACAGAAGAGATTGTTGAATGCCAAACAGTCGGAGAAGGCCAATGATAACAGCTCCCTTGCCTGACGGTCTTCGATGTCGGCAATTGCCTCCCCGAGCATCGCCAGGCACAGGAGCTGGCGCGCGTTGAAAAGCTGACGATAGTGGAAGTACCCGTGGATCATCGGCCGCGCGTCGTCCCGATCCTTTGTCGGAATCGCATCCGTCGGTACGATGTGCGTCCGACGGCGATACTTCGTCCATGCATTGTGCGCGCGCAGATAGAGTTCTAGATCCGTTTTGTCCGCTTTCTTGTAAAGGCGGTCGCCGGATCCATCAGGGAGCACCTCCAGCGCAAAGAGCTGCTGGGCCAATGGCCGCGCGCGAGCCATCTCGCGCAACGGAGTGATCACGCTGCAGCCGGGGCAATGGAACGCGCCATTGCGAACAGGACCGGCCGCAATAGTGGTTCGTTCCCCGCAGGACTTGCACGCGAAGGTCTGGCGGCTCAAAGGCAGGGTGTCCACCTCCCCGCAGGACGAACAGAAGACGGTCTGTCTGGCATGGCGTTGGTCGCGACGCAGCTGGTAGTGAGGATGCGCCTGGAACTTGCGGCCACATCCAGGGCAGCGAATTTCATCTACCCAGAAGGCATAGATGATGGTGCCCTTGCGGCCGTCAGGCGTCGTGGTTCGATACCATTTCAGGAGGCGGTCCCGAACCTGTCGCTCGATGCCGGTGAACGCCTGTTGCAGGGAAGCCTCATCGTACGTCTGAAGTTCCTTAGCGGTCACGAAGCACGCCACCGGATCGATGTCGACGCCGATAACGGTGGCACCGCATTTTGCCGCCTCCACCAGGGAGGTCCCTCCGCCGACAAACGGATCAAGCACGACCATGCCCTTCAGGTCCTGCTTCCGATAGAAGGCCCGGCCGTCAAACCGACCATTGGGTGCCGGAGGGCTGGTCGCACTAATGATCAGTGACCGGAACACCGATCCCAGACGGCGCGCCCACCACTTGTGAATCTGGTAAATGGGTTTCTTGCGGTTGCCCTCCCGGATCGCCAGCCTGCTTGCAAACACTGTGGGCGGTGTCACCTCGATTGCTGCCGGGCGAGGGATGAACTGTCGCTGAACCGGGCCCATTTCTGTCCACCGTTGCTTGTGCTCGACCGAGTCCTTCAGCCGGGCGACTTTCCCGCGGCGAAGCAGCCGCGCTCTCAGACATGATGCCGGAGCAGTCCTGGGACCTGTCGCACCAGGCCGCCCTCGACCACGCTAAGGCTGATCTCTCGAGAGCGGTTGCAGAACGATTGGGCGAAGACCTTGAGCAGTCGGGATTCCCGCAGCACGTCCAATTCGCCCGACAGATGATCCACCACCTCCTGGGACACCAGCACCACCAGTTTCGCCCTCGCCCGCGAAGCCATCACGTTGAACCGGTTCAGGCTCAAGAGGAACTCATCTTCCTCGCCGATCTGGTCAGGATCGCCCAGAGCGAAGGATGCAATGATAACGTCCCGCTGCTGTCCCTGGAAGCGCTCTACCGTGTCTACGGCATTACGGATCGCGCGCTGGTCCACGCCCGTGGACGCGAAGAGCTGCTGAAGGCGACTCACGACCAGACCCTGCTGCGCTCGATGTGGCGTAACGACTCCCACTGCCTTCTCCCAGAACTCCTGGGGCGTGTAGGGCGTGGTGCTCCGCGGGATCGTGCGTCCAGCGGGGTCGCGCTCGTTCTGGAGGCGGTCTGCCAGCCGCCCGTGCAGCAGCCAGATCAGGGCGGAGACCGCATCGGCCTCAAAGCGGTTCGATTGACTGCTGCGACCCTCCTGGTACACGAAGCAGACGGCTGGCTGGGCTGGATCGAGCAGGGACGCCCACTCCGGGCACCAGTGCAGATCAGTAGGCCAATTTCCCGGACGGCTGGTTGGTAGCGGGGAGACGAGGTCCAGTGCCAGGTCAGGGGACCAACTGGCAAGTGCGGAGCGGTAGCCCGCCTCCCGGCAGAAATCGACCAGGACACGATTGGAGCGGTAGTTCTGGTCCAGCATTTCGGGTTGGACGCCATGAAGATCGCGGCAGAAGTTGTAGATCGATCCCACCATGCCCTCTAGCCGGCTTGGCGGTTCTGCCTTCTGGATCGGGGGCAACTGCAGATGGTCACCGGCCAGTACGACGCTGCCATTTGCGGCCAAGGCGCCGACCGCAAGGATCGAGTGGCATACATCCATCTGCGTGGCCTCATCGATCAGGATAAGGTCGAAGAACTCCTGGCATGGAGGATCGTCGTCCACCGTGAGGAGGTTATGGACCTGTTCAGGGGTGGCACCCACGATGGTAATACCCGTGCGTCCAGTGAGCCGGCCGCGCAAAGCCTGTACTTCCGCAGACGGCTGGCGGCGGTTGACCTCCAGATCAATCTGCGGTGGAACTGCGGGATCTATAAGCCGATATTCGGATCGGAGTCGCCGCACCTCATAAGAGCCCGCAGGAAGGATCCGTTGGGCCCCGGTGAACACGTCCAGGAGCACATTATCGACGGCGGTATAGGTTGATGCGCAGATTAGAACCCGTACCGGCTGCCTCTGGTCCTGGGCGCTCAGGGCTGCGCCAAGCACGACCGCGCGTGCGGTCCGGCTCTTCCCGGTTCCGGGAGGGCCCCAGATCAGCTGGAGCCGCCTCGACAGGGCCGCCTCCCATCCTCGCCACTGACTCGAATTAAGCGTGACGCCCGAACGCTCCAGCAACTGCCGAATCGATGCCAACGGGCGAGCGATCGCGGTGGCGTGCATCTGTGGTGCGTGCCAGAGCAAATCGGCAGCTGGCACCGGAGCCGTGGCGCGTGCGCCTGTGCCGGTGAGTTGCCCCGTCGCTCGCAGGACCAGCGGGTTCCTGCCGGCCCCAGGCGGGTTGCCGATTGTGGCCAACGTGTCCAGCAGCTTCCTGGTGAAAAAATCCTTGTGGACCGGGTCAAGCATCACCTCGGCGGCAAGGGTGACGATGCCGTTAGCCTCCAAGTCCGTCACCTTTGCCAGCCAGTAGGCGTTCAGATCGACAGCAATGAGGCGGTTTTCCCGGCTGACGCCCGCAATAGTGACGGAGGTCACGTCCTCCATGCGTGTCCGCCAGTGATTTGCGTACTGGGCTTCAAGGGGAGTCCCTCGTACCATCAGTGTTAACGGTTGATCGAGGAAATTCGCCGCCGAAGCCGGTGCCATGGCGAAACCGAAATCGCCCTCACGGAGCTTGACTTCACAGGAGGAGGTGCTCAGTTCGTAAACACGCCGGCCTTGCTGAGCCGGCAGGTTGAGCGCACCCAAGGCGGCCTGCTCGTCCTGCCCCGTCAGTCGCCGCACCAGCCTGGCGCTATGAAAACGGGCCTCGCGCTCGTGCGGCGGCATCGCTCGGATCTTGTGGACCTCAAGCTCGCTGAGAGCATCATCGAGCTTGGCAAAAGCGTGCCAGAGCTGGCCATCGGCACTCAGTCTCGGCTGGCGCTGGGGCGGCCCGATGCGGATGTCGGGGGCCTTGGCATTGAGTACAGGGCGAAGATCAGTTTCTAGGCGCCGGACCACGGTCTCCAGCGCGCTGAGGCGTTTACGAATCGTCTCATCCAGAGTCTGAAGTTGTGCTCGCCAGTGCCGCGGCGCGGTACTCCGGGCCCAGATTTCGTGGGCGCGCTCGGATGGGATCTGGTCGCTGAGCGGATCTTCGAAAAGCGGGTGAACACTGAACTGCGCCACGGTCGCGTGCAGCCCGGCGTGATGGTAGATGCGGGCGATCTGGAAAAGACTGTAGTAGTGCGGGATTGGCACAGCCAGGACGGAACGGACCACGTCCTTGACCACGGTCAGCGGGGAGCGATGCAGTGCCGTCGTCGGGTCGGGCAGCAGCTCCTCGGGAGGGAATAACCATGCCAGGTGCTGAATGGACCGATTGGCGAGAATAGCCTGTAGGTGTCGGCCGATCACTCGGGTCAGATGATCGTACTGGAGTGGGTCCCACAGGTAGACCTGCACCGTCGTGTTCGGATGCCGATTCCTGGCATCCGTGAGGATTGTGTTCAACCTGTCGAGCAACGCGAGTAACTCGCGCTGCTCGGTCATGATATCCTTCTGATCGACGGGGAACACCTCCTGCCACTCCGCGTGGGGACGTCCTCCGACTGGCGGTGCTGCCCCGAAAGCTCGAGGTTCAAGCCAGAAAGCCTTCAAACCGAAGGCCACGGTGATCGCACTGCTGACATCGAAGTCCACTGACAGGTAGACGCGGAGGTCGGCCCACCTGGGCATGACCGCGGATGTGCCGGCGTCAGGCGGGATTGCCGCTTGCTGCGTCTGCAACGATTGGGCCCGTCCTGTAACAACGGACCTCGTGGCCCGCAGCGCCTGATGGGCATCGAATGCCGAGCTCGTGGGCTGAAGTGCCGCCAAGTCACTGACCCGCGTGACCTGCCGAGCCTGGAGCGCGGCACTGGCCCCTCGCGTCAGGAAAGCCACTCGGCTGAGATGTTCAGAGACCTCGGCCGTAGGGATGCAGTGGTCGGGGTGGTTCGTTCGTTGGCCTTGACTGTTCGTCCACGGATAACCGAGGTAATCACAGCCCTTGCAGCGATTATCGACATGCCATTCCATGCTCTGCCATGTCTGGCCCAGCACACCCGGCACGTCATGCTGGAGGAAGCGGCGCACGCGGAAGGCGAAGACCTCAAACGGGACCGCCTCAAGGTCCTCCTCAAGCGCGGCCAGCAACTGCTGAAGGGTCGCAGTTCCGCCCTGCGCCGCAGCCTGGCGGAAGACGGTCACCAGCCGCGAAGCGTCGTGTGAGCCGGGCCAGACCGCCCCATTCGGTACAACCAGGAACTGGTCCCCATTCGCGTGCTCCCTCAGCCATCCGGCGAGCACGAGCGAATAGTAGACGACCTCGGCGAAGTAGCTGGGGGACGGCTCAGCGGTGAGCTTCACCTCGATAACGCGGAGCTGAAGCCGGGTATCGTGCTGCGGCACGGGGATCAGCTCTCCATCCGGCAGGACCATCCGATCGAACGTTCCCGGTGCGAAGACCTGGAGAAGGTCGGGAACAACGTTTGCATAATCCAGGTTGAACCGAGTACGGATCGCGGCAATATTCATCGCGGCCTCAAAGGCCGGCGTGACATCGTACTTCGCCTGGGCGATGAACTGGCCGGGCACGATGCCGGTTAGAGCACCAGCCAGGGGGACGGGACGGTATACCGTACGATTGGAGGATGTGACCCTCGCGTCACCGCGAAGCGCACCGGTACCCAGCGTCAGCGTGAGATCGTTTAACTTCTCCTCCTCCCATTCCCGTCCAGCCTCCACAATCTCCTGCAAACCCGGCCGCGGCGGCTGCGTGGGGGGCATCCCTTGAGCTGTTCGCTCGGGCTGATACGCCGAGTTGTCGGGGGACAAGGTCAGCCGTAGCTGCCGCCTGCATTCCGTTCTGATGTACTGCGACAGACACAGCTTTGTGAGGTACGGCATTCTGCACGTATCCTGCCCCTTCGGGCAAAAGAAACAGGTTCTACCAAAGCCGAAAACTATAGCCTGAAGCTCCAATTCAGCCAATCCACAAATCGACTCGTCACCGGCCGGGGATTGTGGAAGGTTGCGAGAGGCAAGGGGACTGTAGCACGTAGCGCCAGGTCCTGCCCCGGAGGGAATCGATTTGGGGTAAAGACCAGTCTCTGCGAGTCGGACGGTCGCGCCAAAGAGGTGGGACGATAGTTCTAACGAGAATCCAGTGGTCTTGAGGGTGGGGAGCCAGTCCGGCGAGAGCGTTTACTTTGAGCTGCACGTATGAGGGGGTTTCCCGGGGCTGGCGGGGGTGGCCAGAGAGCCCCCCGATTTTTTTCGGCGGTTGTCGATTTCGCCGAGTCGTTTCATCCCTGGGCATGGAAATACCCACTCCCCCTCCCAAGCTCACGCCCTCTCGTCTGTCAGTTTGGAACAAGCATTGCTGCTTTAGACGCGAGGATGCGTTCAATGCTGATGCGCCCCGTGGGGTTCGCGGCTTATCGGACGTGCGTGTTATCGGGCCATATATTAGGGCGACCCCCTCAAGGCCGATAAGATGCGTTACGCGCCCACCCATGCCTGTTACCGGACGTGCCCGGTTATCGGCCGGTAGCCTGCACCAGCAGGCACCCGCCCGCGGGTTATCGGTCTTGTGTGTGCTCGTGCAGGTACATACTAGGTATTGTGTGCCAGCCGATGGGCGCAGAACAGCCCTTATCGGACAAAGCGGCCAAAGTGGATGTGCAGGTATACTACTCGTAAGTGACTGTGCCCCAAAGGTTTGTGTCGAAAAACATGACAATCGAGTAAAAAAGGAATTAAAGCTAAAAGAATCTGGTAAGTTGTTGATACATAATGACTTACATACCAAAAAACGAGTAGACTTTCAGCTTTTCAATGGTATACTCTAATGAGAATCAAATCGGTTTTCGCGACTCGCGGGAGGCTTCCAGCCTCTTATCAAGCGAAGCGCGGGAACCCCCCAAGCACAACAAAGAGGTGCATCTGCCGCTCCGATAAGCGCGGAGACGGTGCGCCTGATAGCCAGTGCTCTTGTGTCTCGATTGCTACTTCGGACCTTGCCGGAGCGGGTGACTGCGGACGTGTTGTCCGGCCGCGACGGTAGACCCGTCCGATAGCAAGCAGGCATCGGACGGGCATGGTCCATACTTTCCTGCTGTGGAGGTGGCAAAGATGCCACAGACTGAAGTGCAGGTCAACGGGGCCAAGTCTGACAGTGCAGTCGTGACGCGGGAGTCGGTCGAAAACCTTCTGTATCGGTGGGCTTCGATGCCGTCCAAGCTCCAGCGCCTCTTCGCGGCGGTCTGTGCAATGGACAATCCGCAGGAAGCACTCCAGGAGGTGCAAGGTCTGATCGCGGAACTCCGCGCTGCCGCGCGGTCCGCCGCGTCCAAGAACTTCACCTTCGAGAAGGGCCACCAGTGCGAGGGCTTGACGGGTCGGGATGCGCTCAACGCCATCACCGATGACCGGGAGTCCAACGGCAAGGTCCGCCAGAAGGTCAAGGCCGCCTACCGCGCCGACTGACACGTGGTCACACAGTCTGTCAGCAAACCGCGCCCTCGTGGGGCGCGGCCTCTGATAGACTCTGTGCAGGATAACGATAGCCTGCCGCCAGCAGTCTCTCATACGGCATGATGCCGTGAACACGGGTAGTCCGCGCGCATGGTAAATCCCTGGACGGGTGATGCGGTTACGCGGGCTTGTCCGTTCACGGTCGGCGTGTGTCCGCAGCGCTAAGCGGCTTGTCCGCCTCCGCGTCATGGTCTTCGTCCGGCGTGTCCCTGATCGGGTTTGCGTCAACGTCACGGGGAGATACTCCGCACAAAGGGCGGTCTCCAGGTTGACGCGGGAGGAACGGCCAACGGCGGCCGTCTGTTTTCGTGCGCATTCCACGCAGGTTTGCGTCTGGACGGTAGCCGGCCGGAAATCCCGCGTCCAACGCCGTCGCACAAAGGCTCCCCGTCCATCTCTACCACGTCCCGCCGGAAGCGGCCACCGGGCTGCTTCGCAGGACTGCCAGTCAAAGATGTTTAGTCTGCGAGTTTAGTCCGGGCATGTTTGCGTGCCAGCCGGCGGCGGAAGGAATGGGCTGTCGTTGACGAAATCGCTGTCGGAGTAGCCTTATGCACAGGGGCCAGCAGTCAAGCCCCTTCCCGGTTGCTGGACGGTCTACAGGTCTGCGGTGTCCTCGCGGCCTACCAGCACAATAAGGGAGGTGGAGCCTTCCCTGGTCCGTGCATAGTGCCGGTCGGGACAGGGGTAGCGCCCTGGTTCGACAAGGGAAACGCGAGGGCGACAGCGCGGTGGCAGGTCTCCACAAGGAACACGCCAGTCCAATGGCTCACCTGGGTCCATCGTTAACACAGAAATGATTGGTCCATACTCACGGTCCGCGCCTGGATAGCGCCCGGCCTGATAGTCAGCGCCCCAGGGCAGCGCGGAACGGTTGTCCTCTGCCGGAGTTGAGCGCCAACCCCGACAAGTCAACGTCCGTCGCCAGTCTGTCCCGTGCGGTATTCGTGGATTTTTGCATTTGCCCCGGTTCGTCTCACCCGCGAGCAGGGGCTTTTTCGTGCTTGTTTGGTGTTTCGGGCGGCCCCGGAGGGCTGCTTCGCAGGACTGCAAGTCCGGCCAGTTTGGCAGGTCAGTTCGGCCCACGCGTCCGGGCCGAGGAGGCAGCAGAATGGCCAGAAGGTTCCCAGATGGCTCCTGGGGTGTTCGCGTCCAAGGAGTCTTCAAGCGTCGGAAGTCCAAGCCGTCCGTCCTGGATCGGCAGGTGGGCGATGGCCGGTATGGCTATCGCACCCGATCGCCGTCAGAGGGCGTGACGAAGGCAACAGGCTGGGATGGTGCGCCGCTCTACCGATCCAGGCGCAAGTCCGCCGTCGGCAAGCGCCGGCCCGGATGCAGACTGGTCAGCAGTGGTGAGTGCAGGGGTGTGGATCAGCTTATCGTGGCTGAACGCGCTCGCGAGGTGGAGATTCGGGTCGCAGATGAGAGAGCGCGGCGGCCCCGGTTCAGGGCTCGCAAGGGACAGCGGCCGGGATCGGACGCGTAATCGGCGAATCGGTCGGGATCGAGAAGCCGGGTTCAAGTTCAGATCCACTTGCGTGGTGCAGTCTGATCTCGCGCCAGGGGGGTTGGTCTATGACCGTCGAGGATTATAGGCAGTGTCGAGAGTACCAGATAGTCTTCTGGGATTGGATCGCCGATGTCGTGTTTGCGGAGGGCCTGGAAGGGGCCGACATCACGCGGTTCCAGGCCGAGGTCCATAAGGCTTTGGTTTCCATCGATCCGTCAGTCGTGCCCTGACGGGCGGCGAGACGACGAAGAGGGGGCGGGCAGTCCAGAGGGCAAGTCGATTCACACCGAACAACTGCCCCTCCCGGTTGGGTTAAGGTCTGTTTGGCTTGCGTGTGGATTCACAGGGGGTTCGTCATGAGGCAGGTGTACTATTGCGTCCAGTGGTGCGGGTCCGCGCCGCTTTCGCATCCAGCGTTCAAGAAGGCTTACCAGGTCGAGCCGACCGTGTACCGGTTGGAGTTCCCGGTCGAGGTCCCTGGCATCCTGCGGAACAAGGCCGTCCAGCGCCATTGGGCCGAAGACAGAGTGCGGCACCTGGCATCCTGGGGCATCCAGGCGCACATCTTCGATATGCCCGGTCAGAACGCTGGCCGGGTCACGTGCAGGGGCGTCGTGTTGTCGCGGTAATCCGTTGTGGGAAAGGAGCCAATTGTGGCACAGCGTAGAACGATCGATCAACTGGTGGATGAGTGTTTCGCCGAGTCGTGGTTCTCGGTCCGGCAGGTCGTAGAGATTGTACGCCGAGAGGGATACGGCGGGCGTGACCTGTTGGCCGTAGCCAGAGCCGTCTACAAGAAGGTCTGGGAAGAACTGGACATCGCCGAGGACGCGGGACTTGAGATCGAAGGCGATGGCGGGGTCATGGAGCCTATCCTGGCCGAGTTCTTCGGGAGGCGAGCTGCGATGGCGTAGTCCGTCGCGGGCGAGTTTGGCAGGTGCGGGTCTGGCTTGGTCCGAGTCGGGCCCGTTGTTCTTTTTGGGAGTTGGAGTCATGCCGGCCAACGTGACACGAAAGTCACAGAGAGTACGTCGGCTGGTGCAAACCAGGAAAGTCTGTCTGAGAGGAGGAGACCAGTTATGTCGTACGGTTGCACGGGTACGGTCAGCGGGGATACCACGCGCAAGCTGGGCGAGATTCTCAGGGATCGCGGGTTCAAGGTCGATCAGTGGGGCCATTGGCACTACGGGCCGTACCGGTTCCAGATGAAACGGGGCGTGTGCAAGCTGGGGCGGAAGATTGAGGCCATCGGCCGAAGTGCGTATTCCAGCATCGCGTCCTGGTACTACGGCAAGATCAGGCTCGAGAAGTTCGCCGAGCTGGCCGACCGGATCGTCGCGAAGGTCAAGGAAGCCAGGACCAAGGCGGCGGCCGAGCGCCCGGCCACGGACGGCGTCGGCGTCCAGGTCACGGAAAACGAGCAGAAGGACGGTGTCGAGATCAGGTTCGCCGAAAAGCCCGACCAGTCGGTCATCGAGCAAGTCAAGTCGCACGGCTTCCGCTGGTCCAAATTCCAGAAGCTGTGGTACGCGCGGCGATCCGAAGAGACGCTGGCCTTCGCCTACGGCCTGGTCAACAAGCCCGCGCCGAATCTGCCCGAGGGGCCGGACATGAGCACCATTCTGGACGGCGAGCAGCCCGGCGAGACTGAGCCAACCGCCGAGGGCCAGGATGCGCCGCAAGTCCCGGCCGAGGACCCCAACCAGTTGAAGGTTGGCGGGTTCGTCAACAACCCGGAGTACCGCGAGGCAGTCCCCGCATAACCACCACGGCAACCAGGGGGCCGTTCCGGGGGGCTGCTGGGCTCGCCCTTTTGTTTGGAGGAGAGGCAACATGGCCAAGAAGCAGAAGCACAACTACCCGCTGGGGTACAGGATCTTCATGCAAACGTCGTCGGACCCGAACCGCGTCTTCCTGAGTATCGAGATCAACCGGTTCGTCCTGCACAACGCCGCCCAGTCCTACCGGGAGGCCCTCCAGCACGGTCTGGTCGAGGAGGCCGCGAGGTACAACCGGATCATGGAGGTGGTCGAGAAGGCCAAGATCGAGGGCAAGCTGCCCGAGAGCAAGGTCGGCGACTACCTGGGAAGCCGGGTAATCCTGGGGACGTTCTGGTGGGACGGAGCGCCCACCTCGGATGCCTGGTGGAATGCCAGACTCACCAGTCTGGCCCATCCTGACACCTGGGCTCGCGTCGGCCGGATCATCAAGTTCATCGACAAGCTGCATGGCCCGATCTACAGCCCGGAAAACCTGAATCCCGATCACGTCCTCGCATCGCTGGTGGCCATGAAGGTCCGGCCGGTTAAGTGGTTCGATGCACCGGGCATTACGGGCGTGTGGCTTTTCACCAACGAACCGGCCGTCATTCCCAGCCCCAGGCTCAGGGTCGAGCCCGAGCCGGAACAGGACACTCAGCCCGTCGCGGCGGCGTAAACCGAGAAATCTTGGTCCAGACACGAGATCGACTATGCAGTTCACGACCGTCGGCAGGCCCTACACCGAAGGCAGAGAGCAACAGATCGTGGCCATGTGCGATGCGATGCAGTGGCGCGAAATCCCCAGGGACGGCTCCAGGCTCGAACTGGGCATGATGCCAGCGATGGCCATCAAATCGGCGATACAGCAGTGCGGCCTGGTCAATGTCACCCATGTGGCCGTGGCCGAAGCGCTTGCGCCGTATGGCTTGCTGGGAATCCGGTGCCACAACGGCCCGGAGTCTGTTGAGGCGTTCCTGGTGGATGCCGGGGATGAGGTGGTGGTGGTCTGTCACAGATAGGAGGGGGTCGAAGATGTGGACAGTGAGCAGGCAACGGCAATGGCCAGACGGGAAGTGCGTAGTCGAGATCAGTAGCGGCGGGCGGGACTACGCCAACCCGGATGGCCTGGTGCCCAGGTATCCAGGCGAGTTCGAGGAATACCAGGACCCGCGGGAGGCAGTCAAGGTGGCCGTCGAGATCGCCCGAGAATGGCAGAAGGATACGCCCAAGGAGGTGATCCTGATCGATCACGGCGCGACCGGGGGCTTCTCGATGCCATTCGATGGGATGGAGCCCAGTGGGGAGAACCTGCGGGTTCTCCAGGAATGGGCCGAAGCCGAGTACGAGATACTTGAGAAGTGTGATCGGTGCGGGGCCGTTTTGCCCGTCGATCGGCGCGGCAAGCCGGAGTTCTGGTATCCGTGCGATGCCGGCCCGGACTTCGGCAAGTTCTGCTCGGAGCAGTGCTGCGAGCTGGCTTGGCACGAGGAGGCGGCGTGATGGCAGTCCGCGACGAGTTCAATCGAACGGTCTGTGCCTGCAGTAAGTGCAGGTCGTTCTGCAAGATTATCCCTGGCATGTTGGCACCCGGTGATCCCGAGAGGATTGCTGAGTACCTGGGAATCTCATCGATCGAGGTCAACGGCAGACTGCTGGCCAGTCCCGGTGCCATCGTCGTGCATCGATACACGGGCAGCGTCGGCCGTATCCACACGATCGTGCCGGAGCGGACGGCCGAGGGAGTGTGCGTCTTCCTGGACGAGCAGGAGCGATGCACGATCCATCCCGTAGCCCCGTTCGGCTGTGCGTACCTGGATGATCATTTGCCGGCTCGCGAGGGCAACCGGCGATCGTCAGCGGCATTGCAGGAGATCATCAGAAGCCCCTGGTACGAGGCGAGATGGATGAGGCTCTGGCACGCCAACCGGCGGGCTCCGGCCCCTGAGAAGCTCAGAGCAAGAATCGCCAAGTCCCCGAAGCGGTAGGCGACTCCCCATCTCCGAGCTGCGAATCCTGCAAGAGGTAGCCAGCGAGAGTATCGTCCCAGTCCTCTGATCCAGAATTGTCTGATCCACACAGAGCCCTTCCGGCCCAATGCGGTCGGCGGGCTCCACTGCATTCCGGTGGATACCCCTGGCGCAGTTTAGTCCGTGCCGGCGTGACTTCTTCGATCATATTGTGGGAGGTGGATGATGTACCGCGTGCGATTTGGGTTCCGGGACGGTCGGCGGATCCGACTGGCCATCGCCAACGACCATGACGACCCGTTGCTGGTCTGGGGGCCATCCGAGCATGGCCTGACCGAGATCGAGGCCCTGGTCGACCGGCAGGACGTGCTCAAGCTGATCGCCGAGTTCGGGGGCAGTACCGACCCGGTGGCCGATCTGGACCACGCCGAACAGACGGTTCGAGAGATCAGGGCCGAGCGGCTCAACCGCGTCGTGGAAGCGGTCATGGGGGAGGATTGAACATGGACACAAGGGAGATCTACATGACCAAGCAGGTCGGGCCAGGGCAGTACGAGTGCTACGGGCGAAACTACCAGTTCCTGGGTCGGCTTGACGAGCAAGGGATGGGGCAGTTGAGGTCCAGCCGCGAGGCCGTCGAGTTCTGGCCGGACCACAAGGGCGGCACGAACGACGAGGGCCAGATCCTTGCGGGGAATGCTACGTGGTGGCGATCGGTCTATCCGTGTGGACCCCGGTCTTATGTCGTCCCGCATGTGTGGAGGACAGGACTGTCATGAGCAAGCCTGACTACGAGACGATGAACGCCGGCCTGTGGAGCAACCACGCGTGCCACTACGGCCAGTACGGGATTCAATTCTGGAACGGGAAGCTCATCGCCTGGGACCGAACCGGCATGTACCAGCTCGTGACGTTGCAGGTCGGGTGCCTGGGCGATGCCATCCGCAAGCTGCCGGAGATGATCGCGATGCTCGTTGAGCTGGAGGTCGCATGAGCACCTGTCCGTATGGGGCGTATGCCCCCTTTGATCCAGGTGAAGATGCCACACTGGAGCGCCTGCGCGGCCTCTGCATCTGCGAGGACTGCGTCGAGGACCGGCGGCGCTGGTTCGAGGATCAGCCGGCCCTGATCCTGGGTTTTCATCCCGACGATCTGGAAGACGACCTGACCGAAGTCCTTCGAGAAGGAGTGATCGCATGAAAACCGTGTTCAACTGGAGCGACCTGAAGCAGTTCGGCGTGAACCTGCTGACCGGCGAGGCCTGCGGCATCGGCATCCGGGTGCTCTGCGACCTGGACAAGCGCGGCAGGGCGCTGGTTTCAGAGTTCTTTGGTTTAGACCCCGGGATGTTCGCCGAGAACTGGAATACCGGCGGCGAGTGCTCGGTGATGTTGCCGTATTCCATCATCGCCGATCTGGCCGTCTATGCCATGCTCAGGAGCGGTTGCAGGGCCGTCATCACGTTGAAGGACCGGCCAGAGATCCACGGGGCGGAGACTCAAGCGGAGCTGGAGCAGTTCAAACGGATCATGGAGGACGAGAACCAGTATCCCAAGGTGGAGAGGTATTACCGGGCCGGCGGGACGGCACCGGGGGGCATGCGCAACGTCCACGAGATGTCTGGGAGGATTGTCTGATGAGCGCGACGATCAAGATCGGCGACGTGGTCGGCGCTGAGCGCTGGCCGTATAGCGCGGCGCATCCCGACTGCTGGCAGCAGCCGTTGTCAGGGGTGGTGCTGGCAGTCAATGATGTACGCGCTTGGGCGAACACGCTCAGATTCCGGGGCACGCCGACGCAGGAAGCGGTGGACAAGCATCTTGCGAACCTCCGGGCCAAGGGCGAGTTACTCCGGCACATCCCGGTCCTGTGGGACTTCGGCGCGCATGGCAGCAAGGTCTGGTGGGAACCGGCCGACCGGCTGCGCCCCTATGACAAGGACGTGGAAGCATGGAGAGCGGCACGAGCCAAGGCGTGTAGGTCCAAGCTCGTAGCCGCGAATTACGGCATGGGGAATCATCCCCACTTCCAGACTTTGTCCTGACAAATCCCATTACTTCCTGACATAACCCTCTTAGTCGAACCGCAAGGGAGCTGATGACCGAGCCCGGCGTGTTCGCCTGGATTGTGGTCAATAGTGGTGCCGGGCCACTGGAGTATGTGAAGGAGATTCTGATGTCCGATCGTATGTCGGCGGAAATCCGTATCGGCGGCAAGGTCAAACGCTCCCATCTACCGAAGCTGTGCGAGGCCATCCGCGCCGAAGGAGTGTCGTTCGACTGGGGCGACGCCCAGGTGGACGACATCGCCCCAGAAAACATCACGCAGTACGTCAGCGAGGATGGTGTCCTGTGTTTCTGCGACGACCAGGCCAGGTATGGCGAGTTCGAGGGCCTGGAAGCGGCGCTGGTCAAACTCGGCATCGCTTTCGACCGGGAATCCGAGGGCAAGTACGAGTACGACCCCGAGGTCCGTCATTACCGGCCAGGCGAGATAGACGAGGTCCGCTGCACGAACCATGAGGGCGTCCCGGTCATTTACCCAGCCGATGTTGAGAAGGCGCTGAAGGCACTCAAGGCAGGGAAGATCGAGAAGTCCATCCAGATGCTCGAGAAGCTCTGCCCGCAAGCGCCGTCACCGCTTCTGCAGTTCGAGATCGTCGACTGATCAGCCACAAGGAGAACGCCCCATGAGCGAGGTGAAACTGAGCGTCCCGACGTACTACGGCCACCGCAATGCCCAACTGAGCCAGGACGGGGAGGACTTCGGTGGGCCCATCGTGCCGGTTGTGGTCCACGAGGCGGAAGGTATTCGGATCGTGCTGGGTTCCCACGATCTGCATGACGACAAGGCCGACATCCTCCTCGAGCGCCGGCCGGGCGGTTGGAGTATCTTTCTCCATCCCCAGGGCGGCGGCGATCCCAGCGGGTACATCTGCTTCCTGGACGACGGCCGCAGTTTCGTGCAGGCCGATACGGGCCCCGAGGCCACGCCGCATATCCGAATGCTCCGGCCCCAGGACGAGATACCGGAACTGGACTGCCTGCCCGGCGAAACCGTGTCCTGATCGCACCAGTCAACAACCAAGCCACACGGGGAGTTTTCCATGACCGAGGAACAGAAGGCCACCTACCTGAATGGCGGAGCACAGAAGTGTCCCTACTGCGGGCACGGCGAGCTGGGTTGTGACCGGCTGACGCCCGCGGACCTCGAGGACAACAGCGAGTACGAGTGCAGGACCCGCTGCATGACATGCGGCAAGGAGTGGACCGACGTCTACCGCGTGGTGGACGTGAGCCACCACGAGGACGAGGAAGACGGATGGGAAGAGGAGGAGGTGAGCGATGGGTGACAGGTGCTATACCGAGATCGTCTGCCGGAAGTCGGATTACGATGCCACTCTGCACGAGTACCTGCCTGAATCAGAGCCACTTGAGCCAGGCGTGGTGCAGGCGTGGAACTGCGAGGCCAACGGCGGGTTGCTTGAAGAGCGGCAGGCCTGGGCTGAGGCGGGGATTCCCTTCTATGGCGAGCATGCTCCCTGTGTTGGCGCTTACGAGGGGGCGATCTTCGCCTCCGACGGAAAGGTCCACGTCGACACGCTCGGAGTCGCGGGCCAGCCGGTGGCGCGCATGAACAGGAATCTCGAATACGAGATGGTGGATGACGAGGAGGCGCGGCGCTACTGGAACGTGTTCGCCCGCGCCGAGCAGCTAATTCATGGGAAAGGAAAAGGAGCAGAAGCAGATGCAGACCATTCAAGCTAAGGTCAACCCGCGGCTGCTGACCAAGGCCAGCCGCCTGTTCACGGGCACGCTGGAAGGCCGGATCATCGAGATCCTGCAGAACGCCCGCCGGGCGGGGGCGACGCAGGTTCAGATCACTAACCGGCCGGACGGCATAGTGGTCGTCCAGGACAACGGCCAGGGCATCGACGACTTCTCGAAGCTGCTGGACATGGGCGGTTCAGGATGGGATGAGGCCCTGGAGAGCAGCGAGGACCCGGCCGGCGTGGGCCTGTTCTGCCTGGCGCCGCGCCAGCTCAGTGTCCGATCCAAGGGCCGGACCGTCACCATCGCAGGCGGCGGCTGGACCGGCGGCTTGGTGACCATCGAAGGTGATCCCGAGCCTGCCCAGGGGACGGTGCTGTGCTTCCAGGATGAGCCGTGGACCTCGTCGGCCGTTGATCTCAATGCGGTGTTCTCGGGATTGCGGGTGACCGTGGATGGCCAAGCCTGCCCGAGCCTGCCCTTCATTTCAGAGAAAGCTGCCGCATACCGGGAACTGGGCTGTCGGATTGAGGTGCGCAAGACCGATCAGCTCGATGCCTGGCACAACTCCAGCCGCCGTGGCCGGTACTACAGCGACAACGTGCTGGTCAACTTCCACGGCCAGGTGGTCACCCTCAACTACCACCCGGTGACCGAGCACGACCTGCACTTCCTGGTGGACCTGACCGGCGAAGCCACGGGCATCCGCCTGATGCTGCCGGCCCGGACCCAACTCGTTGAGAACGAAGCATTCAAGAAGCTCAAGGCGGCCATCGAGCTGGAGGCGTTTCGGTTCCTGGAGCGCAGGAAGTGGCACCGGCTGACCTATAAGGAGTACCTGCGGGCCAGGGAGCTGGGCATTGAGCTGCCGGAGGCAGTGCCCACGTTCCATGTCGGTCTGCTCAGGGGTGATGATCCTGAACCGGTCCAGGTGGTTATACCCGAGGACTACACGTTGGACCGCTGCTACCGGATGAACCCCGATTGCGAAGGCGACGAGACGGACGAAGCCAACGTGCACCTGCTGGCGGCACTGGGCAAGTTTGAGCCGCCGTTCGTCCCAGTGGAGATCTCTGCCGGCTACGACGGGTATAGCTGGGCGAAACTGCCCATGATCGACAAGGTGGAAGTCGAAGCCGGCAAGAAACTGCACGAGGGCTACGTCTGGTCAGGAACCCTGGTCTGCGTGGACTCACTGGTCGTCACCGCTCATACCAGTGACGGGCGGGTATTCCGGTCGGCGGTGCCCATCGTAATTCCCCCCGAGGACATCCGCGAGGAGGGCAATGAATACGAGACCGTCGTCTACGTCACGCGGAATGTCCGGGAACACCTCAGCGATTCAGAGATCTGGCACCACTTCGACGGCTGGAACGACGGCGGGGACAGCTACGAAACCCAGGAGAGCCAGTTCTCCGAGGACCTGGACCGCTTCTGGGATCAACTCGTAGGGCCCGACGAGCACCTGCGCCGGCGGCTCATGGAGCAGTTGCATTCCCTGATCGACTGGCAGAGCGTCACGGTGCATGCCGATGGCCGAGTCGTCATCCGGATGCAGGACGGGACGGAGCGGGCGCTGGTCCGGCCGGCCGTAGTCGGCTGATGGCATTGGGCAAGCAGGTTGCAGAGGAGGAGTTGGAATGAAAGCGACGGTTCTGAGTGCCATCTTGGAGGTTCGGGCCAGGCGAAGGCCGCGGCCGGGCGAACAAGCCCCGGAGCACACCCGCTATGACCTGGATGCCAAATACAAAGCTCTCAGGCAGCTTCGTCGCAGCCGCCTCGCCGGTCGGGACGTGCTGGCGGTCATCGACGACCGATCAGGCGACGACAAGACTTGGGTTCCTCACTTCGCCTATGACGGTCATCACGAGGGACCGCTGTGGCAGAGCGGTGTATGGCGGTACTTCGGCGTCTCGATCGCAATCGAGGGCGAGGTCGATCTCCTCGATGTCCTGACCACCTACGAGGTCGGCGCCGATGCCCGGCTCTGTGTGTGCGGCAGGTTGGGCAAGGAGGACGAGCACAAGCCGCGTCAGGATTGCCCGGTCGTAGCCGACGAGTGGGATGAGTACAAACTGGCGATCGCCCAAAGGACAACCATGGCCGGGAGCAGCAAGCATGAATAGGGCAGAAATGTTCGAACTGAGGGTCGCCTTCTGGCCTCATGCCATCGTGGCCGGACTCCGGCCGGTCAAGACCGATGGATTTGAGGAGGGGGAGCAGTATTACCACGAACACGACTTCCTGTTCGAGCACCCGCCTGACCGGGCTGACTGGTGGGAGTTGTGCCGCCAGACGCCCTGGATGTTCTGTTTCGAGAAGTACCGGCCCATCATCGAATCACATCCCTGGCCCCTGGTCCTGCCGGGCAAGAAGGCTGGCCACGTGGACCTGCTCGACGCTCAGGGCCGCAGGATTGGGTTCATCGCCGTCAACCGACGCCACGTCATGCGGAACCCGTACCACATGGTTCCCGACATCGGCAGCGACATCTGGGCGCGAATCGTCCGGGGGCTGAACGGCAAAGAGAGCTTGGACGCCAAGTCCTGGATTATGTGCAACGAGCACTACATCGCCGAGGAGGCCATGCGGGAGGCTCGCGGCCAGGGCGTGACGGATGCACTGCTGGTCAAGATCGGCAAGCGACTGCTGCGGGAGCGGGGCCAGCAAGAGCAGGCAAAGCTGCAAAGAACCACCTGAACACCTGACAGTTTAGAGCAAGTGTGTATCAGATCATCCTGGAACAAAGACGGGCAAATGGCCCACGAGATTCTTGTCACGGTCGAGGGTGGTCTTATCCAGGCCATCGACAACATTCCGCCCGACGTGGTGGTCAAGGTGATGGACTTTGACACCGAAGGGGTGGATGAGCAGTACCTGAGTGAGAAGGATCGCGGCGAGAAATGCGTCATCTCAACCTGGGGTGATGAGACTCCTGTTGACGGGAGTGCAACGTGAAAACGCGAAAAGTCAGCCGAGAACAAGTGCTGGCCTTGTTGCCTGGACCCGACGACATCGGCTCATCGGAGTACCGGGCCATCCGTGAGTGCCTGGCCGATGGCCTGGAGAGCCTGGAGGAGGGCGAGGATGCCCTGCTCCACGCCGTGACCATGCTGGATGAGTTCATGACACAGGCCGCCAGCGCCAAGCGGCAACTCCAGTTGTCGGTCATGCCCAAGGGATCGGAGCGGCTCCTGGGCGTGAACGGGGAGGTGCTGGAGTGCGAGTGCGAATACCTGGGCTACTTCCACTCGGGACTGCCGGGGGTACTCGCCCACGTGGTGGACAACCGCCTGCCGAAAGGAGCCAGCGTCGAGCGGTGCGACAAATGCCAACGGTACGCCACCGACAAACAGGCCAGAAAGGCTCTGTTGGCGCACCTGGCTGAACAGAAGAAGAAGGCGCGCAGAAAAGGAGATCGAGACCTGTGAACGGGCAAACGCTTGTTGAACAGAACCGCGAGCGGGGCTTGTACCTGCTCGACCGGCAGGTCATTGCCGGGGGCGACATCGCCCTGCATGTCTACTACATCCCGCGAGGCTGGGTGGACGACTTCAGCAAGGCGGCGGGGTTCGAGTGGGGGCCGGATGCAACCGGGCCAGAAGATGAAGACGGCCCGGAGGTCTACTGCTACGCCCCGAACCAGAACACGAAGAATCCGCCGGTCGAAACGCTCTGGATTCCGGTGCCGGACCTGGAGCGGATGGAGGCGATCACCGACGCGCGAGCGAGGGAGCTTCATCCGGCATTGTTTGAGGTGCTCGAACGGATCGATCAAGGGCAGACGTAGCGGCTCGGCCGCAGAAGGACTTGGGGATGAAACGCGCAATTCAGTTGGTCCCCACGAGGAACGGCTGTGCGATTGCCGAGAGCACGCCGCGATACGACGTGCTCCTGCACGGCCAGAAAGTCGGGCAGTTGTACTTCAACATGACCGGGTACGTGGGGACGCTGCCGCTGCCAGGCGGCAGAAAGCTCCACATGCCCGAGTCCGGGATCAGCGTCTACAGGCGCGAGGTTGCAAGGCTCAACCGGGAATGGGCCGCGCACGCGGCTGGGGAGGTGCCCGATGGCAGCAGCAACACGTAATCCCGGCGATTTGGCCAGCGGCTCCGGGTTCGGGAGATTCCAGCGGGGCGAGCGGATCAGGCATATCAGCGATGTCCGGCCGGGCGACCTGCTCATCGAGGACAGTGCTCAGTTCGACGCCACGAACGTGTGCCAGGTGATCGAGGTCCGCGATGGGGACAAGTTCACCGGCCAGTTCGTGAATCCCTATGACCCGGATAGTCCCAGGCTGTGGAGTGACCAGCCCTTTTGCATCTGGGACTTCGAGCTGAAGGTCGAGACGAAGAAGTTCTTTATCGCTGTGTAATGCAAGGGAATCTGTTTCAGGAGCCAGAAACATGCCCATGCCAGGCGAAAAGGCCAGTCTGAGAGTCGATCATCTGAAGGCCACGATCCGGGTCTATGAGGACATGATCGGGATTCAGATCGACGGGTTCCAGGAGCCCGAGGCCATCGATGACAAGCACTCGGATGTGGTCACGGTGGACTGGGGCGAGTGGACGAACCGGCGGGAATTGGGACCGATCGTGATCGTCAGACCCGACCGGCGGTGCGAGTCAAGGAACCATACGATCCGGCTGATCCCCGCCCAGGCGGAACAGGCCAAGGAGATCACGCTGCGTCCGGCTGAGATGTCGCTGCTGCGCCGGGCACTCCAGGATTACAACGACAACCAGCGGGGCTGGCGGGAACCCATGATCCAGGAGGTCGCTGACCTCCTCGAGCGTCTGGGCGGCAAGCCCGACGGGAACGTCCAAAGCCAGTGCGACAACTGCGGCCATGTCTGGCAGCAGAATGAACTGAAGGAGGCCAAGGACTTGGGGCAGAGGGTTGATCCTGGCGGCCCCATCCCGTCCGGCGAGTGCCCTGGCTGTGGAGCGCTGTGCTATCCCACGCATGACCTGAGGACAGGGGAGAGACGGCGATGAGGCTCAAGACGGTGACGGTCCCTCGGGGATACGAGGGACTCCACATCGAGGTGCCCGGGGCCATCGTGAACATCTACACCCACCTGCGCGACGAGGGAGGGCGGCAGGTGGTTCGCGTGTCCGTCGACGCGGACGGCGACAAGTACGCCGGTGAGCCGCAGTGGTGGTGCCCCGATCTAGCTGACAACGGCCTGGATCCCGGCGGAGTTGGGATCAGGATCGTGCAGATGGACGAAAAGCCGGTGGTGCAGGAGGTGGGATGCGATGGAGTTCGATAACAAGTACAGCAACGTCTGGGAAGCGACCGACGGCAGCGGGCTCGTTTTCAACTGCGATCGTCAGCCCGAAAAGATACGGGTGGTGCTGCTGGAGAGCTCCAACGGAATGAGCCTGCCAGTGTACGAGATCAGGCTGGCGAGCCTAAAGCACGTCCGCTCAGTGACCTGCCATGATCGGCTGACCGGCCTTGGAAAAGTCACCTGGGGCAGCAACACGTCCTACACCGTCTGCCATCTGGATGACGGCCCATATGACGCCGGCATGGTGATCGCTCGCATGAGCGGCTTCGGCCCGCAGTTCTTCTGTTGTGGTGGGCGCACCCGCAGAGAACTGTTCGATGGCCTCTGTCAATTTCTCACCGAGCACCAGTTGTGGGATCTACTGGATCTGCTGGTCAGGACTCATCAATACGGGACCGAGACCGCAAAGGCAGCCGAGTTCAGGCGGCTCGCCGAAGCGTTCGTCGGCGGTCGGCTGGTCAAGCGCAAGGTGCGGGGTAAGGGCCAATTCGAGGTGGCCGTTAAGCCTGTCCCGCCAACGCCGAACCCGGACGGCAGCATCAGCATGCAAATTGGACTCGGGCCTATCCCCGGCATCCCTGCCCTGGTGACATGAGAAAAGCTGCCAAGCGGCCAAGCCGCACGATCTTATTCGGCCTGCGCGTGTTGCAGGAGGAGGAGAAGCTTGATGAGCGAGGAAACCAAACCCACGCGAACGCTGATGTACCTGGGCACCGAGATGTCGTACCAGAAGAGCATCTCCCGCGCCACTCACTCCGTCTGGCTCAACCTGGAAGGAATCGAGAACAATGGCCGACGCCTGCTGGAACAGATCAGCTCGGTCCAGAAATCCGAGCGTGAATGCCTGTATTCGACGAAGCTGGCCAAGGGGCGCGGCCGATCCGGATCGATCTGGGTGTTCGAGGCGGCCGAGGACACCAAGATCTACCCGCGCACCGGCCGGTGTATGGGCCGCTGGCAGAACGATGAGGATGTGATCGCCTGGCAGGCCAGGGAGGAGACGGTTTGCAGGGAAGTCACGCTCGGGGCCAGGGCGGCTCGGGGAATCAGAGAGAACCTGTCGATGGAAGCCCTGAAGCCGTTCCGAGAAGCGTACTCGGGCCTGACCGTAAGGCAGCGAGGGATTCTGCTGTCGTACGTCATTGCCCATGTCACCGGAGGCCGGGGAGGGGGCGGAGACTGAAGAAGTGGAGGATTGATTCTCGGCGCCCCTGGCCGCTAAGATGGCAGGGGTCGGAGGCGTCAGTCCCTCTGCGACAGCCCATCGAGCCTCGCGAACGGCATTGCCGGGATGCCGGGCTGAACGAGAATCACGGTTTCGCCACCTCTGGTGGCAGGAAGACCGGGCAGGGTGCAGTCACCATCCTGTCCGGCTCTTTTTTGCCCCTGTCCATTCACCGCACACCGTTGGATCGGAACTCGATCTGTCGCGTGACAGCTCGGGACCATCCCCATCTGATACAGGAGAATTCGCTATGAGGGCACTGGTCGCGCCGCGCGAGATCGGCCAGAAGGCCATGGTCATTGATTCACCGCACTGGCAAGGGAGCTTGCAGCAGTTCCTGCACAGCCTCAGGGCTGGTGTGACCTGCTGGGTCAACTCGACCAGCGATGGAAGAAGGATGCTGGTGGAGGGCGGGGGCAAGCTCACGCTCGCGGACCTGGCCGGGTACACGCCGGATTGCTTTCTGAGGGGCACGAGCCTGGGCAACGCGCTGATCGATGCGGGGATCGTCCTCTGCACCATCACCGCCATCGACACGAATGTCGATGATGCCATCGTTGACGTGGACGCCGACACGAACCTGTATGAAGGAGGGTGACCGTGGGCAACTTCGCTTCAGACTTCACCGATTACGTGCTGTCAGGACATGCCATGCTGAGCGTGTTGACTCACGAGAAGGAGCGGGCCATTGACCACATGCTCCGGGCTGGCAACCAGATCGGCCGCAAGCTGTTCATGTGGTCCATCGGCAAGGGCTGGACCGATCACGAAGGGACGGCTGTCTGCGGGGACGACGGCCTGCCCGAGCCGGACAAGGCCATCATTCAGATCGGCAAGCTTCCCAAGGATGCGATCTGCGTCCTGAAGGACTTCAATCCCTACCTGCGGGTCGAGACCTGGCCGCGGTTCGATGTCGTGCTCGGCCTGTTGCAGGACTCCAAGGCGATCCTGGCCAGCACCGGCCGGACCATCGTGTTTGTGGGGCCGGACTTGGAAGCGCCACTGCCCCTGCGGCATGACATCACCCAGATCGAGTTCGCCTTGCCTGACGAGGAAGACATCAGGAAGCAGATCCTGTACGTCTGTGAGGGCGTCGAGACGCAGGATGGCGAGAAGTTCAAACCGAACATGGGTCTGATGCCGGAGATTGTCCGGGCCTGCAAAGGAATGACTCAGCAGGAGGTCATCGATCGCGTGGCCCTTGCCTTGCGCAAGCACAAGGATCTCAATGCCGACGCGGCCAAGACCCTGTTGCACGAGAAGGCCGGAGTCATCCGGGCCAGTGGAATCCTGACGTATATCGAGCCACCCATTGGTGGCCTGAACATGGTGGGCGGCCTGGCGACACTCAAGGAGCACGTCACGTTGGACATGCCCTGCTTCGGCGACGAGGCTCGCAAGTTCGGGATTGAGTTCCCCAAGGGCATATTATTGGTGGGAATCCCCGGCTGCCTCCACGGGAAGACGCCGATCGTCGATCCAGTCGATGGGACATCCAAAACGGTGGAGCAACGCTGGAGGGACGGAGTACCGTTCCACGTGTGGGCGATGGGACCGAGCGGCCCGGTTCCGGCTCTGGCCCTGCCGCCTCGGCGGTACGGCACGTCAGCCATGATCGAATTCCACACCGAGAATGGCGACACGATCACGGTCACGCCGCAACATCGCTTCTGGAACGGCTTTTCCTGGATCGACGCATCACAGATTTGCGCACGCCTTCACGAATCCGCTCCCGTCCTTCTGGCGTCCAGTCCGGACACTTGCCTGTCAACTCGGCACGCAGATGTTCCGCGTTTGACGAGAAGAGTTCCAGGTTTTCCGGGCGATTGTCAGCATGGTCACCGTTACGGTGGTGTACCACCTCGCTCGGCAGCAGCCGCCTGCCGAGCATTTGCTCCATTACCAGCCGGTGTTCACGGACGTAGCCCGAGGCCGCATCGGGGTGGTCGGGACAGCGAATCTGCACGTAGCTGTTCTTATCCAGCCGCTTCCCGCCCGCCCACGCAACGTTGTTCTCGCCCGAGCATCGCTCTGACGAGAACCGGCCATCCCGCGTCGGTTCGTGAGCATCACGCAGAGCCCTCGACACCCGGCCCTGAGAGCTTCCGATCACCTTGGCGATCTGGCCTTGGGTCAAGCCCGAGCGATATAACTCGATGGTCCGCGCCCGCCGTTCATCCGTCCACTTCTGTCGCTTCCCCATACTGGGTTTATACACCAGTTGTGCGGGCCTCCAGGGTGAAATCAGAGCCGTATTTCGATTTTCATGTTCCGGGGTACGAGAACTACTGGGCGTGCGGCCTCTGGCACCACAATTGTGGCAAAACCGCGACAACCCTGGCGATCGCCAGTGAGTTTGGTTTCCCGCTGATCGCGATGGACGTGGGCAACCTGATGGACAAATACGTCGGCGAGTCCGAGTCCAACATGCGGGCCGCGATCCAGATTCTCGAATCCGTCGCCCCGTGCGTGCTCCAGCTTGACGAGATCGAGAAGGGCTTCGGCGGTGTCGGCGACCTGGACGGCGGGGCCAGCAAGCGAGTTTTCGGGACGTTCATCAAGTGGCTTAACGACCATAGGAGCCCGGTGTACGTGGTGGCCACCGCGAATCAGGTCGAAAGCCTCCCGCCGGAGTTTGCCCGCAAGGGCCGATTCGACGAGATCTTCGGCGTGGACTTGCCCACGCCCGAGGAGCGGGCAGAGATCATCCGCATTCACCTGGCCAAGCGGGGACGTGATCCAAACACGTATGGAATAGAGGAGATCGTCGCGGCCACCGAAAACTTCACCGGGGCCGATATCGAGCAGGCCATCAAGGTCGGGCTCAAGATCGCGTTTGCCGCCAAGCGGGAACTGACAACGGAGCATTGCCTGAAGGGGGCAGCCTCGATCACGCCGCTGTCCAAGACCGAGCCGCAACGAATCCAGACTATTCGCGACTGGTGTGCGACCCACGCGAAAGCCGCCAACGTCAAGCCGCTGGTTGTTCCGCCGGCCAAGGGAGGCCGTCGGATTCAGATCGACAGTGTCCACAGCTAACACGAGAAAAGGAGGAACCAGGAATGGGAACGGAGCTCAAGACCGTCAATCTCTTCGATTTGGGGTGCTTGGTGCAACTGAGCATCGGCACCTGGTCCGGCCGGAAGATGCTCACCCGCGAGGACATGCGGCAGATGGGCACTAACCCCGACGAACTGCCCGAAGAACTGGTCAACCTGGGCAGAAAGCTGCTGGTGTCCAAGGAGGAACTGGCCAAGTTCAGCCAGATCACCCAGCGCGCGCGGGGTTATCTGGGCAACTGGTCCATCCCGTTCGGGATCGGCAGCGCCCAATTCGTCCCCACCAAGGTGCTGCCCGACGTGATGGCCAAGCTGGAGGACTTTGAGAAGGAGTTTCGCGAGCTGGTGGACTCCTTCATCTCGCGGTACGGCGAGCTTCGCGAGGCGATCCGCCAGCAGCACCCGGATTTCTTCGAGAAATGCCTCAGACGGCATTACCCGTCGAGCCCGGACGCGCTGCGGCACAAGTTCTACTTCCGCTACTTCAGCTTCCAGATCGCCGGCACGGATAGCTTCAATCCGGTGTCCCTGGCCGAGGCCCAGATGCAGGCCAAGGCCCTTAAGGACAAGGAGACCCACATGCGCAAGCAGATGCGCGAGGAGGTGGAGAAGTTTGTGGAACAGACCGTGGGCGTTCTCCGGGCCGAGACGGTGCGTTTCTGCGATCTGGTCACGGCCAGGGTCAACGGCACCCCCTACGGCGATGAGGAGCAGGGCAAGAAGTTCACGCCGCGCTCGCTGGGATGTTTCCAGGCGTATGTGGATCGCTTTCGCAAGCTCAATATCTTCGGGGACGAGAAGATCGAACAGATGCTCGTCGAACTGAAGACCACCTACCTGGACAACGCCACGGTCGCCGAACTGCAAGCGCCGGGGATGGCCAAGGCCGTAACGGACATGTGTGCCAAGATCAGGGAGACCGCCGCCAACGAGAACGGTGAGATGAGTGAGTTCCTGAATCTGGCCAAGCGAAGGGTGGTGTTGTGATGCTGACGATCAGTCAGGTCTACAACCAATACAAGATCAGGTGCAGCAATCCCGGTAGCGGCCAGCGGGGTTACGCCGTAATGGCCGACAATCTCGATGAGGTTCATGCCTTCATCGACCACCACCATGCCCGGCCGCACAACACGTCCAAGTGCCCTGCCTGCCGCGAGGCGGAGGCGAGGGAAGCCACAACGAAGCCCCGAAGGAGAAAACCATGAGTAAGTATTGCGAAGTGAAGACGGAATTCCGAAGCGAGGCCGCGCTGATCGCGGCCATGATGGAGACCCAGCCGAAGTGGACGCGGGAGATGATCGAGGTCCACAAGGAGCCTCAGCATCTCTTTGGGTACACGGGCGACAAACGGGCGCAGACGGCCCACATCATCGTCCGGCGGCAGCACGTCCAGGACGCCGCAAACGACCTGGGTTTCGAGCGCACGGCCGAGGGGACGTACCGGGCGCACATCAGCAACTACGACCGGGGGCACGACGGGAAAGGGATGTATGGGGACGCCTGGATGCAGCGGCTCCGGCAGAACTATGCGTACCATGCGGTGAGGCTGCAACAGGAGGCGCAGGGCCGAACCGTTTCGCGTGAGCGTCTCCCGAACGGCCGGCATCGCTTGATGATTCGGGGGTACAGATGATTCCGGTGCTTGAGGTTACAGCCAACGGGGATATCGAAACCCTATGGACGGATGAACTCGATCTGTACGAGATCGGCCGGATCACGAACGTGCGAAACGCCAGCACGGTCGAGTTCAATGAGGAGCGCCAGGAATGGGAAGTCATCAGCGCAGCAGACGGTCAGGTCGTGCATCGCGACCGAAACCGCGAGCGCGCAATCGAGTGGGAAATCGAGAACTTCGGTTCCGGAGGACCACTTTACAGAGGAGACGGAAGCGTATGACGCAGATGATGGACATTGCGCCGGTCCTGAAGCGGCTGGCAGATGGTGGGCGGATCGAGGTGAAGGGCAGCCTGAGCGATAAGGCCGGTGCTCTCACGTTCCGCAGGGTACGGGTCGGCAACATCGACGCCGACACGATCAGGGTAATGCTGGGCGATGGCCTGCTGTATTGCGAGCCGGGTCAGACCCAGAACCACTACGGGATTACGCAGAAGGGCCGCGAGGCTCTGGCTGCGCTGACAAGGAGCCACTGACCTATGGCGAAGGAAATCGAGATCATCATCGACGAAGAAGGCAATTGCTCGGTCGAAGGGCACGGGTTTTCCGGGCCTGAGTGTGAGCGCAACATGGCCGAGATCGAGAAGGCCCTGGGCATCACGACTCGGCACAACTACAAGCCGGAGTACCGCCAGATCCAAGCTGGCCGGCAGGTCCAGATGGGGGAGCGGTGAAGGATGGAAAACCCAAAGAGAGTCCCGGAAAGCGCCTTGCGGGACAAAGCGCACCAGATGGAGCCCAACGACTTCTCACGCCATATGCAGGGGCGGCTGGACCGCCGACCGGTGGCGGCCTTCAAGGACATGAAGGCCGGCAAGGTCTATTACGACAAAGAACGGCGCAATGTGCTGCGGGTGCAGCGCGTCACCCCTACTGGCAGACAGGCGGAGATCGAGTTCGTCGGCGGCACGATGGGCCGGACCAAGGTCCACAAAGGCAGTGACGGCGACAGGGTGAAGTTCGTCGAGCTGGACGAGGATCTCCTGTCCTATCTGGGGATTACCCACGAGGACATCGTGAGGGAAGCCGTCAATCGCGGGTTAGAGATTCCACCCAGGGTGCGCCGCCACTACCCGCTGCTGTTTGTCACGCTGCCGGAGCGCTTCGCCGAGCGCAAGCTCGGTGACGACCTCCGGAGAATCTGCCATCGCTTCCAGCCGCCCGGCCCCGATGACATCGACAGATGGATCGAGGCGGCGCACGAACAGCTCGCCGGCTTGTTCCACGAGCGGGTCAAGCGGCTGGCCCTGAATGCCGACATGCACCAGGACTTCGACCGCTGGGTCGGGCAGCAGAAGGACGACATCGACTACTACCGCTGGC
>BTUC01000025.1:0-29446 GCA_045863575.1 Phycisphaerae bacterium | reverse complement strand
GCTCAGCATCACACTGGTCCTCCGCTGTTGACACACTTCCCATTCACCGGGCAGCTCGCCGGCCCCATTGCTCTCCAGCCGCGGGAGACAGATCTGAGCCGTCCAAGATCAATTCGCATTATCCTGCCCGCCCCACTCGCGAGCAACTGCGGGTGTGGCGCAGATTTCCCACCGGCGTACACCGGCTGGAAACCGGTGCCGCACAGGGGCTCACCAGGATCGCCTCTGGCATGTTGCCTTGGCCGCCGGCTTGGGATACAACCACACCCATGGCGGATGACACCGGTTGCCGATCCGCCGCCTGACACCCTGGAGCCGCACTCGATGCAGACACGTGGCGAACTTGCCCGGCGCCCCGGCCACCGCGCCCTCAAGGTGCTCCGGCCATGCGTCGCCGTTCTGCTCGCCGGGCTGATGCTGTCTACCACCGCTTGGGCTCACCCCGCGCTGATGGACACGTTGCGGCATTCAGTTGAGGTCCGGGTTGGCCCGGAAGACACCGATATCGAGGTCGAGATCACGTTCCACGAGCTGCGCTCGATGGCCGAGCGGCGGCGGATGGACGCGGATCGAGACCGCACCATCAGCCCCAAGGAGCTGTCCGCGTATGCGCGGGGCCTGGAGGAGTCACTGACCGATCAGCTCGGCCTCCAGGTCGATGGGAACGCGGTGCCGGTGATCCCGCTGTACCGGCCGGAAGTCGACCTGCTGGAAACGCCGCAGGTCGTACCCGCTCGCCACGTGCTGCGGCTGTTTTACTTCGCCCGCACTCCGGTGGATTTCCGTCCGGGGAGTGAACTAGTCCTGTCCAGTGCCCTCTGGGCAGAGGCGCCGGCGGTCTGCCTGTTCTCGGCCGAAGGAAAGGAAGGCGCGCGGCTCGCGGCTACAGGAACCGATTCGACGGCATTGAGCCCGGGGAGCACCGGCCGGCGAGAGTTGCGGGCTCGGTGCATCGATCAGCCGACAGACTGGCGGGCGAACGTTCCGGCCCGGGCCGTTAACAGCGAGGCGCCACCGCGGCAGGCCGCGCAGGCTCTTCAGCCCATCATCCCTACGGACCCGGATTACCCCATCTGGCCCGTGCTGGCAGTGGCCTTGGGCCTCAGTGGTGTTGGGATCGGATTTCGCATTCGACGCACCAGGCAAAGCAGGACCCTGACGAACGCTTGAGAGGAGATTTCGATGAGTACGCTATCGCGATTCGTGCTGCTGTCCTCCGGCCTCGTGCTGGCCACCCGCTTGGGCTCACCGGCATCGGCCGAAGTGACCAACGCAACCGAGATGGCCAGCCAGCTCGCTCGCAGCCATGCCTACCTGTTCACCGAACAGGAGCAGCAGCGGCTGGACCGCATCAACAAGCAGCTCCGCGAGGCCCGCGAGGAGGAGCGCAAAGCTCGCGATGATCAGGATGCGAAGAATGCGGCCATCCAGAAGCGCGAGGCGGCCTCCAAGCGGCTGTTGGAGCTGCTGGAGAAGAATGAGCACCTGGTGACGGTGAAGCTGTCGGACCAGACGCTGTCGCCCCCCACCGGCGGAACGGTAGAACTCCCCGGTGAGGCCGGCGCCATGCTGCTGCGCGTCGAGTCCGGTGAAGGCGAAACGCGCTTCGTGACCATCTCGGTCGATTATTCGCAGATCCAGTGGGAGCGCTCGCTGGTGGAAGTGCCCGTCGGCGGAATCACCTGGGCGATCGTCGGGCTGACCAACGTGCCGGCCAAGCGGATCCACTCCTCGATCCGCTTCAAACTGGACGGCGACAAGATGCTGCACTGGCCGGTGGACCTCGTGACCCCGGAGAAGGCCCGCCTGCGGGTTAAGTTTCTCGAGGAGAACGGCCAGCCCACGCCGGCCATGCTCCGCCTCACCTGGAAGACCGGCGGTCTGGTGGACGTACGGCCGACTACCTTCGTGGACATCGGGCCGCAGTTTGACGCCCAGGGCGCGCCGGTCTCGCGCCGCGCGACGAATATCCCCGGCAAAATGGGCGGCGACGTCTGGTGCGTCTCCGAGCCGCTGGACATGATGATCTCGCCGGGCGACTACCACATCGCGGTGCGCCGCGGTATCGAGCACGTGCCCATCTCCGAGCACTTCAGCGTCAAGCCGGGCGAAGTGCTGGAGAAGACCTACACGATCAAGCGCTGGGTGGACATGCGCGACCACGGCTGGTACTCCGGCGACGACCACGTACACAACCGGATCCTCAGCGACGCCGACGCCGAGCGGCTCATGGCCTGGGTCAAAGCCGAGGACATCCACCTGGCCAACATCGTGAAGATGGGCGACATCTACCGCACCTGGTTCGAGCAGCGCGGCTTCGGCAAGGAGTTCCGCGTCATCGACGGCGATTACATCCTCTCGCCCGGCCAGGAGTGCCCGCGCACGCACGCCCAGATCGGCCACACCATTTCCATGAACATCACCAGCATGGTGCGTGACACGGACAAGTACTACGCGTACGACTGGGTAGCCAAGACCGTCCACGACCAGGGGGGGCTGTTCGGCTATGCCCACGTGTGCTCTCAGATGTTTCATGTTCACCGCGACATGTCCATGAACATCCCGGCCGGCAACGTCGATTTCGTCGAGCTGCTGCAGTTCGCGTACCTGGGAACGGACCTCTACTACGACTTCCTCAACACCGGCTTCAAGGTGACGGCCAGCGCCGGCTCGGATGTGCCCTGGGGCGGCACCGTGGGCGAGGCCCGGCTGTATGCCCGCGTGGACAAGGAGGACTTCTCGGCCGATACCTGGTTCGAGGCCCTTCGCCGCGGCCGCACGTTCGTGACGGACGGGCCGATGATCGAGTTCACCATCGACGAGGCCGTGCCCGGTGATGAGATCAAGGTAACCAGCAACAAGAAGCTCAAACTGAAGGCCCGCGCCTGGGGCGATCCGGGACGCGCGCTGCCGATCAAGCTGGAAATCGTGCAGCACGGCGAGGTCATCCGAGAGGCCAAGTCGCAAGGCGACAGCAACGAAGCAGCCGTGGAGTTCGAGATCGAAGCGGGCAACGGCTCCTGGGTCGCGGCCCGGGCCGAAGGCGGTGAGGGCACGCGAGCACACACCACGCCCATCTACATCATTCGCGAGGGGCTGCGCTTCTGGCGCTACGACAAGGTGGAAGAGCTGATCGCCAAGCGCATGGAGAGCCTCCAGCAGGTCGAGAACATCATCAAGGAAGCCAGGGAGGCCGTGGCCAAGGGCGGCGTGCACACGAAGGAAGCCGGCGAGGACCGCGCGGTACGCCAACTCGCCATCCAGGGCGACGACCTCATGAGACGCGTCGAAGCGGCCCGCAAACTTTTCGCCGAACTGCGCGAGACCGCGAACAAGGAAGCCTCGAAGCGCCAGTGAGGCTCCCGGTGGCAGGGCCTGACCTCTCGCCCGTGCCCACTCATCTTTTGGGAATCTGTAGCGGCCGGCGTCTCCGCCGGCCGTTTTCAAATTGAGCAATCGACCTACTGACCCAACAGCCGACCATTGACGACTGACAACTGACGACTGCCGCAGGCTCCGTTGCCTGCCAAGCCCCCACCCCGACCCACCCCCGGAGTACCGGGGGAGGGAGAGTCGAAATAAGTGCTGACCCCTCTGATCGGAGGTGCGATGTGGATCGAATCCGTACCACTTGGCTTCTGGCCGTCACTGTTGCCACGCCGTTGTTGGCGGCGCCGCCATCGCCGGTTCCGGACCTGGCCCGGCGGCAGCCGTACACCGCGGGACGCGTGTCCAGCGCTGATCCGACCGGTGGCAACAAGGATAACATCACCATTCCCCCGGGTCAGACCGTTACGCTGGCCGACCTGAAAGGCCCCGGGCTGATCGCCCACTGCTGGTTCACCATGATGACCGATAGCCCCGACTACCTGTCGAAGGTCGTGCTGCAGATCCGCTGGGATGATGCTGACGCGCCGGCCGTCGATGTCCCCTGGGGGCCGTTCTTCGGCCTCGGCCATGATGAGTGCGCCGACGTGGTCAGCGAACCAATTGTGGTCATGGCCGGCCATGCCCAGTACATCCAGTATCCGCCGGGCCTGGCGGCCTTCAACTGTTACTTCCCCATGCCGTTCCGCAAGCGTGCGGTCATCGGCATCGTCAATCGTGATGATCAGCCGGTGAAACACTTCTTCTATCACATTGATTATCAGCAGCATGCGGAACTACCGGACGATGCCTACTACTTCCACGCGACATACCGCACGGATCATCCTGCCCCGGCCACGCGACCGGAATCGCGCAACACAACGGGCCAGGACAACTACGTGATTCTTGAAACCGCCGGCCAGGGCCACTACGTCGGCTGCACACTACACGTGAATGCACCCCCCGACGAGAAAGGCAAATGGTACGAGGGCGACGATCTGATCGTCGTGGACGGCCGGCCGTTCTCCGACGCCATCCGGGGCACGGGCAGCGAGGATTATTTCGGGCTGGCGTGGGGCGTCCGCCGGCACTTTCAATCGCCGCAATTCGGCACGTCTTATCACCGCTGGCCGGCTGAAGGCCCGGAGATGCTTCAGTACGGCCGGTTCTCGCTTTATCGCTGGCATCTGCGCGACCCGATCCCCTTCACAAGATCGATCCACGTGAGCATCGAGCACGGCCACGACAATGACGCGGCCAACCGCTACGCCTCAACAGCCTACTGGTACGCGGCCAAGCCGTAATTGCTCCCTCCCCCGGTACTCAGGGGGAGGGAGCCTCGCGCCGCGGCGCCTTGGGTCACTGTCCGATCAATACCCCGGCCAGGCTGCACCGCAATTGACGCCCCGCGCGGATCGCTTATCCTGACCGCCGTGCATCTGCGACTGCCCAGAACCGTACGCAGCATTCACCGGGTTCAGACCATTGCCCGCGTCCTGACCCGGCATGGCTTCGGACACATTGTCGATCGGCTCCACCTCTCGCGCTATGTCCCCATTCCGCGGTGGCACCGCCCCGTGGCCGGCTCGCCCCAGGAAGCCGCGGCCCACCTGGGCTTCGGGCACCGGCTCGCCCGTGCATTCGAGGACCTCGGGCCCACGTTCATCAAATTCGGCCAGCTCATGTCCACTCGCCCGGACACCTTCCCGGCCGAGATCGTGGAGGCCATGGTCAAGCTCCAGGACCGCGTCCCTCCGTTTCCCACCGTGGAGGCCCGCCACATTATCGCCCTCGACCTGGGCGCCCCCATCGAGGAGTGCTTCGGGCAGTTCGACGATGAACCCTTCGCCAGCGGCTCCATCGCCCAGGTCTACCACGCCCAGCTTCGCGGGCCTGACGGTGAACCCAGCCGTCGTGTGGTGGTGAAGGTCAAACGGCCGGACATCGAGGATCTGGTGCGGCTGGACATGACCATCCTGCATTGGGTTGCCGACCTGGCCGAACGGCTCATTCCCGAGTGGGCCACCTACCAGCCCGTGCTGGTGGTCGATGAATTCGAGCGCACCCTCATGCGCGAGATGGACTTCGTCAACGAGGCGGCCACCATCTCGCGATTCGCCGAACTGTTCGGTTACGACCCGTGCTTCCGGATCCCGGTGGTGCACTGGGAGTGCACGGGAACGGCGGTTCTGACGCTCGAGGAGCTGCCGGGCATCAGCGCGCAGGCCCTGCTGACGCGGCCGGACCCGGAAGTGGATCGCCGCACGCTGGCCGAACGACTGGTCAAGGCCTTCATGCGCCAGTACTTCGAAATGGGCATGTTTCACGCGGATCCGCATCCGGGCAACCTGTTGATCACCGCACCGGCAACGGTCGGACTCATCGACTTCGGGCTGACCGGCCAGATGGACGACGAGATGCTCGGGTACCTGGTGATCGCGCTCATGGGGGCGTTCAACCGCGAGGCCGAAGTCGTCGTCGAAGTGCTCGCGGAGATGAATGCCCTGGGCGAGGAGACCGACCGCCGGCAACTGCGCCGCGCCTTCGTAGAGCTTATCGATAAGTACTACGGTCTGCCGCTGCACCGCTTCGATCCGCAGACCCTGTTCTACGAAATTACCGGGCTCGTCCGGCAGCACGACGTGACGCTACCACGGGAGTTCGTACTGTTCGGCAAGTCGCTGGTCGCGATGGGCGGTGTTTGCCTGCAACTGCACCCGGATCTGGATATCCTGGGCATCGTGCGGCCGCGGCTGAAGGGGATGTTCGCTCGGCGCATGACGCCCAGGCGCCTGGTCAAGTCCGCGGCCATCTCCGGTTGGCACCTGCTCAACATCCTCAAGAGCGCCCCCAGCCAGCTCCGCGACATCTCGCGGCGCGTGGCCCGCGGTCAATGGCAGGTGAACATCCGCCACCAGAACCTCGATCACCTGGCCAGCGAACTGGACCGCGTCAGCAACCGGCTGAGCTTCGCCATCATCATTGCCGCCATCATCGTGGGTAGTTCGCTGATCATTTCGTCGGATGCCTCCGTCGAGATGTTCGGTATTCCGCTGCCGGCTTATGGCATGGCCGGCTACGTCTTCGCCGGCGTGATGGGCCTGGGGCTGGTCATATCCATCCTGCGCAGCGGCAAGCTGTCCTGAAACGCGGCGAACCCAGATCACGCTTTGCCCGCAGCGGCCGGCGTCTCTGCCGGCCGTTTGCACGTCGGATGAACGGGCCGGCAGAAATGCCACCCGCACCTCTTTCTCCAATCCCTCAGCCCCGACTTCAAAGTCACTGACCTCACCTGCACCGCACACGGACAAGTTCTTTCGAACACCTTCTGCGGGACGCCACAAGGCCCGAAAACCTCGACAGGTGAATGCATTTTTTTGTCATATTCCATTTGATTACGAGGCCGTTGAATTCTAGAAATGTAGTGGAAGCTGTCGTGTCCCCTTTCAACGGCCCCGTGTCTCCCGCGTAGGGAGACACGGGGTTTTTTTCTGCACCCCGCTGCCGTGTAGCGATCACTGCAGAGCTGTTCTTATTCGGACTGGCAATTCCATCCCTGATCCCCCACCATAGCCTGCTATCCGCGAAGAGGTAACCAAGCGGTCTACGGTTGAGGTTTCTGATGAAGTGCTGCATCTGGCTGGCCCCAGTCCTGATCGCAAGCTCGTCCCTATGGGCCGAGCGGCCTGGGGGATTGGAGGATCATCTCGTCTGGCTGCCCATGACGGGAGTGACTGATGAGCAGATGAACGAAGCCTCAAACGCCGGCTACACGGCCATGATGATCAAGGCGGCTGCGCCCCTGCGTAAGGACGGCAGCGTCGATTTCACCACCACCGATGAGCTACTGGACCGGACCGCGCGGCACCGTCTTCAGGTCGTGATGGCCATTCTGGGCTGGGCGGGGCTGGGGAGGGGCCAGTTCTGGGACACCGATGAGAGCGGCGCCCGTATCCCTGACCGCCTCGACCCGTTCTGGCCGGAGGCCATGCAGCGGGTGGAATCGTACTTCCAGCAGGTGATCCAGCACTACGCCGATGACGGCCGGGTCGTCACCTTGGCGCCCACGTGGGGGATCTATGGTGAGGCCGGTTTCACGTCCTATACGGCCGGGCGCAGTGAACATGCCTTGGCCCGATTTAACGAGTGGCGGCAGGAGCGGAATCTCGAAGCGCTCGCCGCTCTCCCGACACGCCGCCAAGGTCCGAATACGGATTACAGCCGCTTTATTCACTTCCGGTATTTGTACCTCGAACACGCGTTCGACCAAATGATTCGGCGGCTCAAGCCGCACGCGAGGGGCAAGGCCGTGGGCATGTGGCAGGAGCTGTATCCGGTGATCGGCTACCTGTACACGATGGTAGAGGTGCCGTCCGCCGACTTCGCCCTGTACGAATCGTGCTTCCCCTTTCAGACGTCGCACCATCCCGAGAAGACGCTGGCCGAGACCCTGGGCTTCCGCTACCGGTGCCGGTCGGCGGAGGACTATCACGACTACTACCTGCCGCTGCTGGCCCGCAAGCGCGGCGAAGGCCAGCGGTTCATGGGCTGCCAGTTGTCGAACCACTACGCGGTGAAGAACTACGGCTGGAGCGAAGCCGAGGCCCAGCGCGTCCGCTTCGATGAATGGGAGGATGATTTCGCCCCGCACCTCAAGCGGCTGCACGACGCACCGATTGAAACGCCGGAACGGGATGTCCTGCTGGTCTTTCCCACCTACGCCGCGGCCGCCCTGTCGGACCGAGTGGCGCACTCAGTGGACACCATGCTCATGGATGTGCTGCTGCGGATGTTCGGCTGCCAGATGGTGCGCATGGGCTCGCCACGGTTCGACCGGCTGACCGTCGAGGAGTTGAACCGGTATCGATTGATCGTCGTGCCGTGCTCTGCGTTCCTTCTTTCGAACACCCATGCCAAGCTTCAGGAGACGACGGCCACGGTGCTGTTCACCGGATGCTTCGCTCAGTCGTACGACGGCGTGCTGACACCCTTCGGGCAGAGCCGCACGTTGAATGGCGATTCGGTGGACGAGGATGTGACCCTGCACTACTTCCTTCGTCCGGCCGGGCCGGTCACCCGGGCCGGCGAGCACCCGCTGACCCAACAACTTAGCGCCGCGCACGCAAGCCTGCCGGAAGATGAGTCATTTGATTACGTGGGCGAGGCCAAAGATACCCGCATCCTCCTCCGATGCGGTGAGTCCGCCCTGCTCTCGATTCGCCGAAACGGTCGGTCGATTTTCATCCACGGTCATCTGCTGGCCGGCCTGTGCCACGATCCCGATCGCAAGCCGCCGGCAAAGGTCGGTGGTTCAGCCGACCCCTCGGCAAACGAGCACGACCCATGGGGCCCCCACAGCTCAACGCATCCGCAGAATGCCTTCGCACGCCAACTCGTGCGCGCCATCCTTGATCACGCGAAGGTGAAGTACCGCGTAGCCGATCCCGCCCCGCGTCAATGGACGCCCTACCTGAGCGACCACATGGAGGCCGCCTCCATCAGCGCCAACATCGCCTACAACAACACGGCCGAGCCGCAGACGATCAGGGTGCGCCTTCCTTACGCGCCCAAGGATCTCATCGCTACGTTCACTGGCGGCGGCTATGAAACCAGTGTTAGGATTCCTCCGTTCCGCTACGTTGTCCTTGAACCGCAGGAGCCCGTTGAGTGATCGGAGTACCACACTCTGGACAGACGCCGGAGAGATTGCCGGTCAGGTCATAGCCGCAGGTCCAGCACAGACTACCGGTCTGCAATACAATCTTGTGTCCAAAGCTGCGCACTGCCCAGAGGGCCACCAGCCGGAAAAGAACCATCACCGCGCTTGCGGCAGCACAGTTTACCCCGAACGTGGCTGCACTTTCCCACCTGCGGTTGCTGAGGCTGATGAGGAGACCATTTGTGGCGGCCGCCCCTGAAGCAATCAAAACCGACTCGACGACCGCACGCCACGGACGTTGCTCACTGAACGACAAGACCACGGGCAGCACCAGGAACATCGTCGTCAGCGTCAGAATCACCAGCAGTTCGTGAAATCGGCGGTCGAGCACATCATCAAGTGCCGAGAAGGCAAGTTCGATGATCATCGCCAGAAAGAAAAGGAGCAGGAGCCGTGGCCACGAGGGCAGGCTACGCACGATCTTCAGTGTTGCCATTTCAGGTTACCTCGCCACCTCCCAGAAATGGGTCAGGTGATCCAGGAGGCGCCCAGTATACTCCGCCGCGGTCCCCCCTGAACACCTCGCTCCTGCCAGGTCAGGTTGCATCCGGATCCACTCCGTCCTGCCGATACCTGACCGCTGAATGCTGACCGCTCACACATCGATTACAATGATCACGGGAGGACGTACCCATGTGGCCTTACCTCGGTCCCGTCAAGACGTACGGCCCCGTCTACCTGCTCAGCATCCTCGTTCACGTGGTGGTGGCGCTGCTGCTTGCTCGGCGGATGGGCCTCAAGCTGCGAATTCCGCTGGCCATCAGCGCTGCCTATCTTCTCGGCATGACCGTGGGCGCCAAGGTCCTGTTCGACCTTCAATCCGGCCACTTCTCGTTCGCGAACCTGGTCAGCATCGAGCACTACATGAAAGGCGGCATGTGGGGCGGGCCGCTGGCTTACCTGGCCCTGGCGGTCGTCTTTGCTCTGGCTTTGACCGGCAACCGGCTCGCGGCCCTCGACCTCACGGCGCTGGCACTGCCGATTCCACTGGCCATCGCGAAGGCCGCCTGCCTGTGCAACGGCTGCTGTTACGGAAAGCCTTGCAAGCTTCCCTGGGCCATCACGTTTCCCGCGGGTGATGGTCCGGCTCCCGCCGGGACGCCGCTGCATCCGACGCAGGTTTATGAGATCCTGATGCTCATGCTGATCACGGCCGTCCTGTACCGGGTCAACACGTCGCGGTGGCGGGGAACGCTCCTGCTCTGGTTCCTGGCCCTCTACGGAATCGGCCGGCCGCTGACCGAATTCTTCCGGGGCGACCTCGCCCACCAGCCGCACTGGGGCCTGTTGACCCGGTCCCAATGGCTATGCGGCATGGCCGGCGCGATTTCAATCGCCGTCCTGATCCTCAGCCGGTGCCGGAGCAGGCAGGAGCCAGTCGTGGCCGTGAACCCTGTTGGGGATTCGCTTCCGGTCTAAGGAGCCGTCGCCAGGCTCCGGGGAAACCGGCCGGGAAGCCCACCTTCAGGCCCTGCCGGGGTGCCGAAGAATCCCTCACGAGCTCCTGATCGCCGGACTGGCTTCCCGCCGGACCGATGGTTATACTCTCGCACGAGCTCAGGGACTCAGAAGGGGCCCCACCCAGGTGTCGTGCTCCGTCCGGAGCCTGAGCCGCGTGAAGTAAGTCTTTGAAGAAGCTTGACTTACGCCGATGTAGCTCAGCGGTAGAGCACGGCTTTCGTAAAGCTGAGGTCGTGGGTTCAAATCCCACCATCGGCTGTTTCCTTTCTTGTCGCCTACAACGTTGCCCCTGAAGCCAGGTGGCTGCACCGGGACTGGCCGTGGTAGGCCCAAGCCGCCTTCGCAATTCCGGAACATCCTCGCCGCGTCAGCCGCTCCAGCATCAGTTGACTATGTATCCACCCGGATATAGCCTGGTGGCCTCAACGGCTCCGCCCATCCCGTGAGTTGAGGAAATATACAATCAATGGAGGAAAGGTCCACAGCGTCTCGCTGTTCACTTCCAGGCGGGGGAGAGGAGAGTATCATGCCCTATTCACGTTTTCTGGCGGGAATATTCGCCACACTATTGTCGAGTACCTTGCAGGCTCACGCCGCTTCAGCAAGCTTTCAGGGCATTGGTGTGCCACAGGGATCAATCCGGACGAGCGCGAGGGCTGTTTCTGACGACGGTTGCATGGTGGCCGGTCTTCTCCAGCGGGCCAACCCCGGCCTCGAGAACCACGCCTTCCGGTGGTCTCGAGAAACCGGGATCCAGATACTGCCCCAACTCGAGAGCAGCTTTCCGCTCAGCATGGCCAACGCACTCTCGGGGAACGGCCGCGTCGTGGGTGGCGTGACCAACGACGACGAACGCATGTATGCCACCCTCTGGCCGGAGGGGGAAGGACCGACTCTTCTGTCGGCAACGCAACTGCGCGAGGTGGCGGACATGACCCCGGACGCCAGCACGTTGCTCTTGACTGGCGGCCATACCGCCATCTGGACTGCTTCGGGAGAAACGCGTCTGGGCACATTGGCCGGGCCGGACGCTTTCACATGCGGTACAGGTATTTCCGCCGACGGTTCCACTGTGACTGGCTATGGCCAGACAGCATCAGGGATATACGGGGCGTTTCGCTGGACTCCCGCTTCCGGGATGACCGGCCTGGGTACGCTGAACGGCGCTCCCACAGAAGGAAGCGTTGCGTACGCAATCTCTCCCGACGGAACGACCATAGTCGGGGCCAACTTGAGCTCCACCGGCGCCACGGCCGTCAGGTGGCGGGCGGAGAGCGGGATCGTATCGCTCGACAGTGAATGGGATGCCATTGAGAACACATCTGCGAATGATACTTCCCAGGACGGGTCAGTCGTCGTGGGCCGCGGATACCGGCAATCTCCGGCCGGTAACATCGAATGCCCATTCTACTGGTCCGCCCAGACCGGAATGGTCGGACTCGCCGATTACCTGGTCGACGTTCACCATCTCGACCTGACCGGGTGGGAGCTGATCAACGCAAACGCCATCTCACCCGACGGGCTCACGATCGTGGGCGAGGGCATACACAACGGCGTGCTGGAGGGCTTCATCGCCGTCCTGCCCGAACCCATGACGCTGCACTGTCTGGCAGTGGCTTGCCTGCCGTTGCTGCATCGGCGGCGACCCACACTCTGAAAGGCCGTGCGCCCTGCTGTGACAGTCAAACCGGCCGGCCGAGATGTCGGCCGCCTGCGCAAGAGTCAAACGCGGGTGTGCGGCTGCCGTGCTTGCAGCGTGGGTAACAGCAAGCTCTCTGAGCAGTGATTGGTGGCAAGTGGATCTTCCATGGCAATCGAGCACTGCTGGCACAGTAGTGGCACACTGGCGAGACTAACCACAGCAATGGCACCCACCGGTGACACTGTTGTGGCACCAGCGACACTCACACAGTAGTGGCACACGGCCTACTGGGACCGGGGCTGAGGGGTAACGCGCAAGAACAGGGGCTGATCGTCGAGCTGGCCGCGGCCGAACTCTGCGATCCACGCTTGCGTGCTTTCGGCGCGCAGATACCGGGCCAGCGCGGCGGCGCCCTGCGTGTTCGCGGAAGGAAATCGTGCCTGGTTGGCCACCACCACCACGTAGGGCCGCCTCAGCCGCGGGTCACCCCGCACCATGATCTCCAGACCCTCGTTGGGCAGTCTGCCGCTCAGGAACGGAATCCGGCCGACCAGCGTGTACGCCTGCTTCTCAGCCGCGATCTGCAGAACGAGACGCGCCCGGTCGCTGAGCAGGACCGTCGTGTGTTGCTCGTCGAGGATGACGCCGGCCGTATACAGCACGCTGCGTAGAACTTCCTGGGCCCCCAGGCTGGCATGCACCACGAAGGGGGCGCCACGCTCCGCGATCCGGGCCAGTGCCTCGCCGGCGTCGGTCATCCCGCGGACGCCGGCCGGGTCCGACGGCGGACCCACGATCAGGAGATCGTTCTTGAGCCAGGGTTGCGGGTCAACCGCGTAGCCGTCGGCCACGAGGTTGATGATCGCGTCGCTGGAGTGCATGGTGACCAGGTCGGCCTGCGTGTCAATGAACGCGCGGGTGATGGGACTCTTGGGACCAGACGCGACCACCTCAACGGGCCAACCGGTCTCGCGCGTGAAGCGCTCCGTGAGCGCTTGCCAAAGCCCCGCTTCCACGACGCCACCGATGACTACCGCGCGCACCGGTACCTTGGGCCCGGCGGGGGAAACACATCCGGAGCACACCAGCAGCGCCGGCAGAATCCCGCCGACCACACCACTCCATCGGCCCATCAGTTCACACCTCGTCGTCGAATCATCAGGAGAAGAGCTGAAATCATCGGCAGGAGGGACGCCGGCTCCGGTACAAGGATCGCGGTAATGGTCAACACGGGTCGGTTCAGAACCTGGCCGAACGAACGCGAGTTGAAGACACCGCTGACTCCCGGATCTTCCGGGCTTAGTTGAATGCTGGCCAGAGCGCCCGCGTGCACGTCGGCAGTCAGTCCGGCAGAAGAGGCCAGATTCAACACAATTGCGCCGTTCGTGCGCCCATCAAAAGCAAACACGCCCAGAGACTGATCGTCCGGGCCCAGGAATGCGGGCAGCGTCTCGTATGTGATCCCGTCCCCCGAAATCCCGTTCGGCGTGCCCGACCCTTCCGTCCACGCATCGTTTTGCATCCACTGGAGGCCGAGCAAGCCGGCCGCCGAACTGTTGAACATCGGATTGTTCGGGGCGGCGGCGGCCAGCTGCAAGGTGATGTTTTCGATCAGCCACTGCCCCGCACCGATGGCCGTGTCGAAGCTCGCTTGGGCGGCCGACATGTCGAACCGCAGCACAGTGCGCAGCTCGCCTTTGGCCAGCCCCCCGGCGGAGACAGCCAGCGCGCCCGCCCCGCCGTAGTTCCTCTGCGGGTTGGCCGAGGACACAAAAGCGTCCGCGACCGGCGTCAGACTGACGCTGACCGCTTTGCAGAATTCACCGACGGACAGGAGACAGATCATTGCCGCCAGACAGGCGGCACGATGCAGACTTACACGCCTCATTTCTCTCTCTCCTTGCTGCGTGGCCGTACGCTTCCTGCCAGGCCTATCATTCAATCGGCCCAGGCCACGCACTGCCCGGGACGTCCCAGCGTACGCTGCCACGCTTGGGATCACCGACTCCGCAACCGACGTACGACCCCCAGAAGGCATGCACATGCCCATCCAGGAAACCGATGTTGACGCTGTTACGATGCCGGGCGGTCGGCGAATACGGCGTCTTTGAGGGCAGTGCCGAACAATAGTCACCGGGACCATCGACCAGAAAAACCTGGACCGCCGGTGGTGCAACGCGATCGATGCGGTCGGGTTTCTCGGTGTTCCAGGTGGACAGTTTCATGTTCATCGCGTAGGCGAAGAAGTGCTCCCCTGCCTGCGCGGTCGCCTGGGGGCAGACGAACAGGTTGGCACTCCCCGGCCGAGGACTCTGCCCGGCCTGCGTCAGCGCGTGATAGCTTGGCGCCTTCAGCATCGGCGGCAGCGCGTTGAACCAGTCTTCGGGGCGATCCACAATCGTGGTCGGTTGAGCGCCCTGGCCGCGGCGGGGCAGACACGACTTATTCACGTCCGCATACATGATGACGGCCTTGCCCCACTGCGACAAAAGCGTCTGGCAGGCGGTTCGGCGAGCCGCGGATCGGACCCCACTGAGCCCGGGCACCAACAGCGCAACCAGCAGTGCGACGATGGCAACGGCCACCAGAATTTCGAGAAGGGTAAAGCCCGTCCGGTCGGCGGAGGGACGACTCGAATCGCGCGCGGCTGATATCAACATGACGCCGTCTCGACCACTGACCGAACCGATCAGGAAGACAGGATCTTGTGGTATGTTAATCTGCCGCGTGACTCGTGTCAATCGCTATGAAATACCTCGGCGAGGCAGGCTCACCAATCGCCGGTCTTGTCCGCCTGCCAGGCGCAGCCCGCCGCGCCAATGAAGCCGGCGTCGTTGCCCAATGTAGCGAAGAGAATCTCCGGCAGGTCATCGAGCAACTTCCAGGTGATCTCGCGGGCGTACCGGCGGATGGGCTCGAGCAGGAAGTCGCCGGCCGCGATCAGCCCCCCGGCCATCACCACGCGCTCGGGATTGGTGGCGTGCTGCATGATCACGGTGGCGGCGGCCAGGTAGAAGCACGTGCGGTCCCAGACGAAGGCAGCCACCTCGTCGCCGGCCTTGGCGGCCTCGACAACATGCTCGGCCATGAGCATCTGGCCGGCATCCATGCGGGCCTTCAAGCTGCTGGGACGGCCGGACTTGATCAGGTCCTCCGCGTGGCGGGCAAGGAAGTATGCGGACGAGTATGCCTCTAGGCAGCCAAGCTGGCCGCAGGAACACTGGCGTCCGCCCGGGTTCACCAGCATGTGGCCCAGCTCGGCGCCGTTCTCGAAGAAGCCGCGCAGCATCCGGCCGTCGACGATGACGCCGCCGCCCACGCCGGTCCCCAGCGTGAACATGACCAGGTCGGTGACGCCCTTGCCGGCGCCCGCCCAATACTCGCCCCAGGCGGCGGCGTTCGCGTCGTTCTCCAGCGTGCAGCGGATGCCGGTGCGCTTCGTCACGATCTCGCGGATGGGCGTGTTCTTGAGGCTTTGCAGGTTGCCTGGGTTGATGATCACCCCCTGCCGATGGCTCAAGGGCCCCGGCGAGCCGATGCCGATGCCAATGACCTGGTCGCGGGCTACGCCGCCCTCCTTGATAGCCCGCTCGGCGGCCTGGACGATGTTGTTGACCACGACCTCGTTGCCCTTGTCCACCTCCGTGGGCACGCTGAAGCTGCACAGCACGCGCGCATCCGCATCAAGCAGACCCGCCTTGATGTTCGTTCCGCCCAGATCCACACCGACACAGTAGCCACTGGCCATTGCGAGCCTCCGTTGTCACACACGAGGGCGGTATCTTAAAGCTGACCCGCCACGGGAGCAAAGCCGCACATACCAAGAAGGAGAGACAGAGCGAAGGAGAGATAGAGAGACGGAGCGACTGACAACCCACAGCCTACAACCCACAGCCGACAGTCTGGCTGATCGCTGACGACTGAACGCTGAGAGCTCAAGGTCCGTTGCCGCCCCCCCCTGCCCCGGCAGGTCAGCAGTTGAAGCATCGCTTTGAGCCGGTCACACCGGCTGGGTTGGCATGGCGGCCCATCGGCTATATCCTGTCGGCCACTGGACGGAACCGGACTATTTAACGGAAGCAAGCCACAGGGACATGTAATGAGCCAGATCTACTTTGGAAAGCGCACCGAGGGACCCACCACGCCCGTCACCCCGGCCAAGAAGGCCCGGCGCTTCATCCGCGATCTGACCGCCGGCATGATGATCGACGACGAAACCTTCCTCATCAGCCAGAAGGACCTTCGGACCACGTCCAATGGCTCGCTGTACATCCACTGCGTGCTGTGCGACAGGACCGGTCAGTTACTCGGTCGGGTCTGGCAGGCCAACGAGCAGATGTATGCCCAGCTCACCGAGGGTGGCTTTCACCGCTTCCGCGGCCGGGTGGAGAACTACAAGGGTTCGCTCCAGTTCATCATCGACGCGATGATGCCCTGCGACAGCGCCAGCATCGAACTCTCCGACTTCATGCCCCAGACGGCCGAGGATATCGATGCCATGTTCGAGCGCGTCAAGGAGATCCTTCGGCAGATCAAGAACAAGCACGTGCTCGGCCTGATCAAGCAGTTTGTGAAGGACGAGGAGCTGATGACCAAGTTCCGGAAGTCCCCGGCAGCCATCCAGATGCACCATGCGTTCATCGGCGGCCTGCTGGAGCACACGCGGAACGTGCTCGAGCTGGCCCTGCTGGTGGTCCCCCGCTATCCGGAAGTGAGCCTCGACCTCGTGTTGGCCGGCGTCTTCCTGCATGACATCGGCAAGACCGCTGAGCTGATCTGCGAAACGAACTTCCAGTACTCCAACGACGGCCAGCTCGTCGGCCACATCGTCCAGGCCGCCATCTGGATCGACCAGAAGTGCCAGGCCGTCGAAGCCGAAACCGGCGAGCCGTTCCCGGCGGACATCAAGACGGCCATCCAGCATCTCGTCCTGTCGCACCACGGGCAGTACGAATTCGGCAGCCCCAAGCTGCCGGCCATGCCCGAAGCCGTCGCCCTGCACTACCTCGACAACCTCGATGCCAAGCTCCACATGTACCTGAACAAGATCAACTCCGACAACGACCCCGCCAGCGAGTGGACGGAATACGTGCGCTCCCTGGACGTCAAGATCTTCAAGAAGGACGTGATGGGTATCCGCAAACCCGAGAAGAACAGCGGCAACTGAGTATCAAATAGCTGCACCAGGAACCGAAAGCAACGAGCCGCGGGCTTCAGCCCGCGCGGCCGCTCGAACGGGGAGAACGGCACTGTGCCTGTTCGAGGAACTATTTAAACCCCCCTACTACCGGCATGGGCATGGATGGCACCGATATCCTGCCCAGTGTGGGACCGGCATTTTGCCGGTCAAAGACGGGCGGGAAGCGCGCCTCGCAGTGCAAGGGATTCTGCGATTCTACTTGGCTTCCTCTGCTGAGCGCTCCCGTCACCGGGCCAGTTCCACCAGTGCTCTCGGCAGGTTCTCGACCTCGCCCCACGCGGGGGGAACATAGAGCACCGCCTGGTCCCCCTCCCGATGGATCACCAGGGCACTGCCCGGCCGTTTGCGGCCACCGGTGGGCTTCTCCGGCGTCGGTGTCCACCGCACGACAGTCCCCGTGGTTGCCGGCGAGCGCGGCTCGAGCACGGCCATGGCCGTGCGGGTGGATGGGTCCACACGTTCCACCATGCCAATCTGCCGCCAGTACGGCCAGGGCGGGTTCCGCCGTTCGGCAAAGTCCCACTGCCGCACCCGCTCCGCCTCCGGAGTCAACAGCCGGATCGATGCGGTCGCGTGATCGACATTCACCGCGTTCACGCTCAGCTCAGCGATGTCGCGCCATACCGTGGGATCGGTTGCGTCCGGCCGGCGGACGATCAGCTTCTCACCGACCCGCAGTCCGTCGGTCTCACCCGCCGCAATCTGCGCGTATTCCCCCTCGGCAAGAATCTTCATGATGGCCGCCCGCACCGGCTGCGGCGAGGCGCCCACGGCCGGCCGTACACGGGCACGGTCGCCCTCCTGCGGGGGCAGGTGAGTCCCGCCGTTCACCATCTGCGCCTGGCTCAACGACTCGCCCACCGCCACAATGGAAGCATGGCCCACGTACTCATCGCCTCGAAAGAGGTCCACCAGCCGCCCGGGGGCCAGACCTTCCTCAGCAGTTCCCACGAGGGTGATCATTGGACCGACCACCTGCAATACGGTGCTCTCGACCCAGCCCAGGGCGCGGTCGCCCGGGGCCGGCCAGAGCTCGACGACATCGCCAGGCTGCGGGAGCGTATTGCTGACGATCGGCTCGAGCGCGACCAGCGCCGTGTCCGCGCGAAGCTGCTCCACGCGCGCGCGGGCGACGGGAATCTCGAGCTTCTGGTCAGCCTGGCGGCTCACCAGCAGCAGGTCGCCGGTCTTGAGCCCGCTGCTGGCGCCAAAGCTCAACCAGGCGGTACGCCGGCCGGGCGGTACGCGGGCAAGCGGGCCGCGAATGGTTACGCCGGGAGCCATAGCCTCGCGGAGATTCATCAGGCGGGCGCGAACGAGAATGGACGCCGGCCGATCCCGGGCAGGCACAGCGCCAGTGCCGCTCATGATTCCCGCGGCACGATCCGGCATGACCAGATGAATCCGACCACCGGCCACCACGCCCGTATCTGAGAACACCCAGAACGGATCCTCGAGCGACACGCCCTGCCGGGCCCCGGCCGAGAGCGCGACGATACCGCGCTCGTTCGAAGTGCCGATCACCTGTGCCTGGACCAGCGCGCCCGCTGCGCCGCTGGAATTGGATTGGGCCTGGGCGACCGGCACCCCACCCGCCGTGATCAGCAGAAGCAGGCACATCCTCAATACGCAACGGCTTCGGCAGCTCTGGTGAAAGAGAGATGTGCACACGTGCCCACTTCCCGTCCGCACGGTGCTTCGCCTGATGAGATTGCGATCGTCCGTCATGAAGCTTCACTCTGACTGATGGGCAAGCAATCACGGATGCGGCTCACGATCATACCCGGCGTGAGCGCGCGCATGCACCGATGCTCATGCGGGCACTCCGCCACGTTCTTCAAATAGCACGGCGAACACGGTAAATCCAGCCGGGCGACGGCATCGCAACGCCCATACGGCCCCGTTCGCAACGGACTGGTCGGGCCATAGATCGCCACCATGGATTTGTTCAAGGCCGTGGCCAGATGCATCGGGCCCGAGTCGTGCATGACGACCATTCTAGCGCCATCGACGAGAGCGATGAGCTGCGGCAGGGACGTGCGGCCGGCCAGACTGACCGGTCTGCCGCCGGCCAGCTCCGCAACGCGGTTGGCAATAGCCACTTCGCTGTCCATACCACAGAGCACGACGCGAAGCCCCAGTTCCGTGTCGACATGTCGAGCGACCTCGGCAAAGTACTCGGCCGGCCAGATTTTCGTCTCCCAGCGCGTGCCGGGAGCCATCAGTATGTATGACTCGCCCGCCGCCAGCCCCGCATCGCCCAGCAGCCGCTGCACATCTGCACGCGCATCGTCGCGGACGGCCAGGTGAAACGCGACCGGAACGTCCTCGAACCCCAGCAGCCCGCCGACACGGCGGTTGAGATCGACAGCGTGCGCATCACCCCTCGGCACACTGATGCGATGCGTATAGAACATCCAGCCGAACTCTCGCGCCGAGGCGAACCCGATGCGCGTGCCCGCGCCACTGGCCAGCGCCATGAAGCCGCTGCGAAACAGCCCCTGCAGATCGATGATGAGGTCAAATCGCCGCCGGGCCAGATCACGCAGAAACCGCGCGAACTCCCAGGTGACGCTCACGCTGCGCCCGACCCGCCCATACCGCTTGCGGTCAAAGCGGATGATCTCATCCAAAGCCGCATGCCCCTCCAACAACCCTGCGCAGGAATGCGCTACCAGCCAACTGATCCGCGCCTCCGGATACCGCCGCCGCAACCCGACCAGCACCGGCAGCGCATGGATCACATCGCCGAACGAACTCGGCTTGATGATCAGGATCCGCCGAAACCGGCGATGCCCCAACTCATTACTCATCACTCATTACTCATCACTTCGTTTTCCCCCGCCTCGAACGCCACCTTGATCGCTCCCGTCCGGGATCGCGCGTTGAGTGCGGCGAACGCTTCCCGGTACCGGTGCAGCTTGAACCGGTGAGTCAGCAGGCCCGACAGATCCAGCCGCCCCTGGCCGATCAGCTCGAAGATGATCTCATACGTATGCAGCCGCCGTCCGCCGTAATCCTCGATCGCGCGGCCGTTCGTGCCCACCACGGTCAGCTCGTCAAACCACAACGGCGCGGTATCCACCAGCGTGATCTGCGTTGTACCCACCTCCACCACCGTGCCGCCCGCGCGAACGTACTTCATCGCGTCCGTCAGGCTCTGACCCGTGCCCACGCAGTCATACACCACGTCGTACCCGCCGATGAACGCCTGGTGCCCGAATCGCGTGGGCACGACCGCCCCGCCGATCCGTTCAGCCACTCGTCCGTAGCGCACCGCCTGCGGCTCGCGCGAGCCCGCCTGCACCGTTTCATCCACACCGAAGCGCTCCATCTGTTCGCGCTGGGCCTCGTGGCGCACGATGGCCGTCAACCGGCATCGCCCGCCCAGCGCCCGGATGGACGCCGCCACCCCCATGCCCAGCAACCCCGCGCCCAGGATCAGCACCCGCTGATCATCACCCGGCCGATGCCGGAGCACCGCATGCAGGGCCCCGGCGACCGGATCGGTGAGCACCGCCTGCTCGTCGGTGATCCCGTCCGGCACGCGATAAAGCTGCGACTCGTGGGCCACGAAGCGCGGCGCCCAGCTCCCCCCGGTGAACGAGTTCCAGCCGATCATCGACCCGACAGGCAGCGGCCCGGTGCGAAAGTTATCGCACAGCGTGAACCGCCCGGCGGCGCAATGCCGGCAGACCGGCTCAATACCTCGCGGCACACAGGAGAGCGTCGGCTCAACCACCACGCGGTCACCCGGCCGCCAGCGCGTCACGGCCGGGCCAACCCCGTCAACCACTGACACATTCTCGTGCCCCAGGACGGCCGGGAGACTCGAGAAGACTTGCAGGATATTGGCCGGGTGATGGCGCTGCATGAGGGCGGCCACGTCCGTACCGCAGATCCCGCCCAGGATCGGACGCAGCCGCACCCACTTTTCCCCCGGCAGCTCCGGAACGGCCACCCGGGTCAGGCGCAAGCCCGAAAGCCGTGACCAGAAGACCGCTGGCCGTACCCGCCCCAGCACCTTGCACAGCATCCAGCGCGGTGCACCGATGTCGTAGACCAGGGCGGTCATTTCCGGGGCTCGTCCTGCTCGAATCACGGGGCGAATGATAGCCAGTGGCCCCGTAACCCGCCAATGAGATACCGTGCCTCACCCAATATGTCCCGGGTAAAGGGTGCCGCGTTTCTGGTACCCCGCTCGTTTCAACGTACGGGCTTCTCTGACCGGCTTCAGCCGAGTGGCAATCCTCCCAACCTTTCGTGCACTCCACGGCTCAGGCCGGTCCGCCCCCGTTCTTGCCCCACCGCCCGCCCGGATCTATGATGCCCCATAGAGAGCGGGCCGTTGCGGAGTAGTGAAATGCCCATACCGATGAACGCACCAGCCGTTCTGGACCGCTATTTCCTCGAAATGCGCTCCAAGGCGCTGGATATCGCCGCCGCCCTGGATCGCATCGAACGCGCCCAAGGCGCGGAGCAGGTTCGCTCTGACGAGCGACTGGAGAAGCTGCGCGAGGCCGTCGGCATCCTTCTGGATGGCGAAGCCAACCGGGCGGCCCGGATCCAGATGGTCTTTTCCGACGCCTATGAGCCATCCTGGCCTCGTCCGACAGCCGGATCGTCGCGCTGACCACCACGCCGGTTTGACGCTACCGCCGCTTGGAACCTGAAGGAGCACCCTCATGTACTACATCGATCCGCATATACACATGGTGTCTCGCATCACCGACGACTATGAACGGCTCGCGCATATGGGCTGCGTGGCCGTCAGCGAGCCGGCGTTTTGGGCCGGCTTCGATCGTGGTTCGGCCGAATCGTTCCATGATTACTTCCGGCACCTGGTCGAGTTCGAGCCCAAGCGGGCGGCTCAATACGGCATACGGCATTACTCCTGGCTTTGCATCAATGCCAAGGAGGCCGAGAACGTCGCCCTCTCTCGGGAAGTAATCGCCCTGATCCCCGAGTTCCTCGATCGGCCCAACGTGCTCGGCATCGGCGAGATCGGCCTCAACAAGAACACGCGCAACGAGAGCATCACGTTTATGGCTCACCTGGAGCTGGCCGCCAAGACCAACGAGCTGCTCTTAGTCCACACCCCGCATCTGCGCGACAAGTACAAAGGCACGCGGATGATCCTGGACATGCTGGCCGACTTCGGTCGTATTTCACCCGAGCGGATCATCATCGATCACGTGGAGGAGCACACCGCCGGCCTGGCTCTCGACGCCGGCTACTGGGCGGGCATCACGCTCTACCCGACCACCAAGGCCACCCCCCAGCGGGCCGCGGACATCGTCGAGCGCTACGGCGGCCATCGTCTGTGCGTCAACTCGGCCGGCGACTGGGGCCCGTCCAACCCCGGCGCTGTCCCGGCATTCATCATGGAAATGCGCCTCCGCGGCCACGACGAGCACGACATCCGCCGCGTGGTCTACGACAACCCGCTGGCGTTCTTCAAGCAGTGTGCACGCTGGAATTTCGAGGCGCCGGGGGAGAAGTAATTGGCAGCGATCGAGCGGGAGGCAGGCAAATTCCTGTCTTCAGACCAGGTTGATTTCATGCTCCTGACCTACTGATCTCCTGCTCTATTGAAACGGCCTGCGGCCGTTTGAATCGGGGCAACTGGATTCGAACCAGCGACCTCTTGACCCCCAGTCAAGCGCTCTAGTCCAGGCTGAGCTATGCCCCGATGTTGCCCAGACGGCCATTCTGGCCGGCAGGGCGACGTATCGTTCGGAGGTATGGTAGCACATTGGGCATCGAACGCAACCCAGAACGGGCCCGGCCGAGCCCGCCGCGCCCAGCCTGTCCGGAAACCTCCCGACGGTGCATGAGCCGAGCGGCAGGCCGCCCCCTTGGTTGCCGAGATCGGCCCAGTTGACAATCCCACGCCCGTCCCCTTTAATACTCCCGCCATACTCATGCGGATGTGGCGGAATTGGCAGACGCGCAAGGTTCAGGTCCTTGTGGGCGATAAGCCCGTGGAGGTTCGACTCCTCTCATCCGCAAGTTCTTTTCCCTCACGGACATACCCGATCAGCGAACGATCATTGCGTCCGGCAGGCGCGGCCTCCATGTCTTGCTGGCGGCGGCTTCTCACTCGGCTGCGTGGATTGCCGTCACTCCTTTTACTCACTGTTTCGGGGTGCAGCGAACGTAGGTTTAGCCACCAATAGCCCCACAAGCGGAGTGCACCGTAAGCTTGGGTTCGCTCGGTGCGGGTGCTTTTCAGCGCGGCTATGCGAATGCTAAGGAGCGGCCCCCCGCCCGGAGGCCCTGCATGGCAGGAACACTTCGGGGGTTCAGGACGGGCGGCACCCCCGAAACCGCCGTTGAAGCTGGGCTTGTAGTTCTTCGCGCATCAAGCTAAAGTGTGGGCTACTGGAGAGGGAGAGAGGAAGATCTCCATGTCGTACCGCGGCAGAATCGCAATCTGCCTGGTCGTGATCTTCTGCATTGGAGCATCAGCAGAAGCCGCATTCACCCCCACGCTGTGGCCCCACGCTCAATACCGTGCCATGCTAAATCATATCTACTTTGGTGGTGCCGATGCGCTTCAAGGCGACGGGCCTCACTTTGCGACGGCGGGCGGCGTCACGGCTACCCGGATCGATGATTACGGCGTCGGCGGTGTCATTGATCTGGCCAGCACCGTTGCGGCAGACGACCCGGTCTGGACCGGTGGTCCATTTACCGCCACGATCAAGTACAAGGAAGGAGCCCGTCCCAGCCTTTTTGGCACGGGCGCGGGAGTCCCATCCCAGTTCTCCGCGCTCCTGAACAGCGAGGGGCCATGGGAACCCGTGACCGTAGCCTCGCCGCCGGGGCAATGGAGGTGGGGCATGCAGGTTTTCACCCCTAACGTTCCGACCCCGCGGGCGACGTTCTGGTCAGATCCGACCTTGAACCAAGTACCCACTCATGAGGGTCGAGACTACATGCTCACTTACCGCATCGATGGCTTGAACGACCTGCCGATATGGGTGCTGCTCTGGGAAGATGGGCCCTATGAGCAGGGAGATCTCGGGGACGGCGATTACAACGATCTCGTCGTCGAGATCGTCCCCATCCCAGAACCCGCGGGGCTTCTGTTGGCGGCCTGCGCTGCGGCGCTGCTGGCTCAGCGAAGACGGCCTCAGAATTAATGCCCGGAGATCGGTCGACCAAAAGAAGCGAGCGAGTTTGACCAGCAGGAGACGCACTGAAACAACGCTAGTCCCGTATGCGGCGCACCAATCCGGTGACCTGCCCCCAATCATTTCGCACCCACCAGTTCCGCCAGCGGAACGACCTCGACTTCCCGCGCCAGAGCGTAACGTCTCGCACCCGGATAAGCGACCAGAAGCTTATCGAGGCTCAGATCCGTCAGTGCGATGCGCATGGAAGGCGTGAGCACGGGCGCATCCATGCGTTTGCATTCCACGCCGATACGCCGCCCGCGCTTGAACAGCACCAGGTCGATCTCCGCGCCCTGATGCGTGGCCCAGTGGTAGGCTTCATCAGGACGCAGCGCCTTGAGGACCTCTTCGACGGCGTAGCCTTCCCAGGAGGCGCCCACCTTCGGATGACCTTCAAGCTGGCGCCGCCCGCCAATGCCCAGCAGCGCGTGGAGCAACCTGCTGTCGCGCACATAGACTTTGGGTCACTTGACTTGCCGTTTGCCAAGGTTTTCGAACCACGGCGGCAACTGGCGGACCATGAACACCCCGGTCATCAGGTCGAGATAACGCCGAACGGTAGACTCGTTCACGGCTAGCGCTCGGGCCAGTTCTGCGGCGTTCCAGATCTGGCCGTGGTAGTGAGCGATCATGTTCCAGAACCGGCCCAGCGCTGCCGCAGGGATGCTGATGCCGAGCTGCGGCACGTCGCGCTCGAGAAACATTTGAAGGAACTGCCGGCGCCAAGCCAGCGAGTCCGCTTCCGTCCGGGCGGTGAACGAAACGGGAAAACCGCCGCGCAGCCAATGACGCCCCTGGGCCCCCGCTCCCAAGTCGGCCAGACGAAAGCCCTCCAACGGTACAGTTTCCAGCCGCCCGGCGAGGCTCTCCGAGGCTTGGCGGAGCAGATCCGGCGACGCGCTGCCGAGGATCAGAAACCGCGCAGGCAGCGGCTTGCGATCGGCCAGTACTCGCGAGCAGGAAGAGATCCGGCCGGCGCTGGATCTCGTCAATCACGATCAATCCCTTGAGCGGACGCAACACCGTGTCGGGCTCGCTGAGCCGAGCCAGGCCCTGGGGATCCTCCAGGTCGAAGTAGTTGAGCGAGTCCGCCGGCACGAACTGGCGGGCCAGCGTGGTCTTGCCGCATTGGCGCGGGCCGAGCAATGCCACGACACGACTGCGCTTTAGAGCGGTCCGTAACCGTTCACTGTCGGTTCGGCGGGCGATTCATACACCCTGAAATTCCCGCAGTCAATGCGGCCTTTTCATGGTGATCGGCTCAAATGTCTGCGAACTCGGTTTCGCCGCCGCCACTGAATGACCCAAGACGGCCGAGGGTTTTGCGTGGACCTCCACACCCAACGGGCGGGTCCCGCTGTGCAGCCAAGGCCAGATTACGGCTCGACCGCGTGAAAAGTCTCGCTTGTATTACTTCGGTCTGAGCGGTACAGCATTGGCTGCCGGACGGGGAGCGACATGTCTTCCCTCGGCGGCATCGCAATCTGCCTGGTCGTGGTCTTCTGCATTGGAGTGAAGCCTTAGCGTCGGCGGCGCCGGGCCGGCTTGAACCTGGCGCCCAGACGTTTGGGGGCCGCCGGGGCGGCGGTCGCCTGTGTCTCGGGAGCTTCCTGCGTGTAAACGGACGCACTGTATCGCGAGGTGGATGACTGTGGAGCCTCTTCCGCGGCCGGTGCACCCATGCGCTCCCGGTCAGGCGCGGGCCGCGGCTCGAAGCCCTCCAGCTTCTCCTGCGGCACTTCCTTGTTGATGAGCTGTTCCACGTCGGTGAGCTGCTTGCCCTGATCGCGCATCACGAACGTGATCGCCTTACCGAAGGATCCCATGCGGGCCGTCCGTCCGATGCGATGGACGTAGACGTGCGGGTCCTCGGGAATGTCGTAGTTGATGATGTGGCTGATCCCGTGTACGTCGATGCCGCGCGCCGCCAGGTCCGTGGCCACCAGCACCTTCAGGTGATGCTTCCGGAACCGTTCCATGACCCGCTCGCGCTTCTGCTGCACCAGATCGCCGTGGATCTCCTTCGCGTTCACGCCATCGGCGTGCAACCTCCGGGCCAGCCGCCGGGCCGCATGCTTGGTGTTGCAGAACACAATGGCCAGCTTGGGGTCCTCCTGCTGCAGCAGAGCGAGCAACAACCGGTACTTGTCCCACGGGTCGACACCCATGTAAACCTGGGTCACCTCGTCGACGGTGAGTTCGTCGCGCGAGACATTGACCTCCAGCGGCTCTTTCATGTACTGCATGGCCAGCCGCTTGATTTCGTCAGTCAGGGTCGCACTGACGAAGATCGTCTGGTGCGGATGGGTCACGTCGCCCAGAATCGTGCGGATGTCGTCGCGGAAACCGATATCCAGCATGCGGTCCACTTCATCAAGAACCGCGAAGCGGATCTCGCTTAAATCCAGCGCGCCGCGCGTCATCAGATCGATCACTCGACCCGGTGTGCCCACCACGATGTGCGGCTTCTTCCCGAGCAGATGAAGCTGATGCTTGATCTTCTGCCCGCCATAGACAGGCACAATGCGCAGACCGGTGAACTCACCCAGCCGGCGCAGCTCGGCCGCCACCTGGACGGCCAGCTCGCGCGTGGGGACCAGGATCAGCGCTTGCAGGCGCTTATCCGGCTCCATCATCTGCATCATGGGCAAGCCGAAGGCAGCGGTCTTACCGGTGCCGGTGCGGGCTTGGCCGATTGCGTCGCGCTGCTGCAGCACGACGGGGGTCAATTGTCGCTGAATGTCGGAGGGCTCGGTAAAGCCGACCTTCTCGAGAGCCCGCAGCAAAGGAGGCTCGATTCCCAGTTCAGCAAACGCGGCCGGCAAATGAAGGTGCTTATGCATCGGTGGAACGTGACACTCTGCAATCACTCGAATATCCAATAGCAGCCGGGCTTTCAGGCCCCCCTCTCAAGGCATCAAGCCGGGGCGTACAAACATCATAATGGCTCCCCCCGCACTCGACCAGAGGGTAAGCAACTACCGTCCAGAAACTTACGGGTCCCCCACCCGAAAGCGGGTAGCCGGACTCGGGAGGACCCGGCGGTCGGGCTCCCTTGACCCCCCCGGTTACGGGACGTAAAGTCGCCGGCGTGGATGGAGCCCCGATTTTTGCCGAGGTCTGCCCGCAGGCCCTGAAAGCCAATATTGCCGCCATCCGCCGCCGTGCGCCCGGGGTGCCAATCTGTGCGGCTCTCAAGGCGAACGCCTACGGGCACGGCATCCGCCAGGTTTTGCCGGTCTTGGCCGCCGCCGGAGTCGAGCGGATTGCCGTCGCCAACGTCGACGAGGCTCTGGAGGCCCGCCGCTTGGGCTGGTCTCGTCCGATCCTGTGCCTGGGAGCCCCGGTTTCAGCCCATTGCGAGCGCGATGCTGTGGAGCGGGCCCGGGCGCTGATGGCCGCGGATGTGCATTGTACGGTCTCTTCCATCGAAGAAATCCGGGTACTTGCCGCACAGGCGCCCGCGATGGGAAAAGCTGCCCGCATCGAACTGAAGGTGGATAGCGGCATGGGCCGGATGGGACTGCGCGTCCCAACCGCTGCTCCACTCGTCGCCGAGGCCGCCAACTGCAACGCGGTACAGGTTTGCGGACTGTACACGCACCTGGCAACGGCTGACGAGCCGGATCCCTGTTTTGCCCGTCAGCAACTGGCCGATTTCAATTCTCTGCGATCAGAGCTCGCCGCCAGACGGATTTCCGTCGGAGACTGCCATTCCGCGAACTCGGCGGGCGTCTTCCGACTGCAAGAATCGCACATGGACCTCGTCCGGCCGGGACTGGCGGTGTATGGCTACTGGGGCGGCCCGGAGGGCGAACGGCCTGAAGATCTCCATCCCGTGCTGCGCATCGTCGCCCGCCTGGTCGCCGTTCGACGGCTGCCCGCCGAGCATGCGGTGGGATATGGATGCACATACCGCACACGTCGCGAAAGCCTTCTCGGCGTGGTGCCCATGGGATACGCCGATGGTTACCGCCGGCTGTTGAGTGGAGACGCGGTGATGACGCTGGAGGCAATTCGCGGTCAGCCGCGACGCAGCATACCGGTGGTCGGCCGCGTCAGCATGGATCAGACCACGGTAGATCTGACCGACGCCGGCGATGTCCGGCCCGGGGACCCCGTGATTATCATCGAGCGCGACCCGGCCGCTCCCAACAGCGTGGAAGCACTGGCCCGCAAACTGGGCACCATTCCCTATGAAGTGACCTGCCTGCTGGGAGATCGTGTCCGGCGGGTTGTGGCCGCACAATAGCAGGCAGGCCACGCCCCTCAGCCCACGAACCCCTGCCACACCGCATCTGCAAGGATCACACTGGCTGGTCAAGCTTTCCTGGATCGGCTAAAACACTTCGCGGGCCAGGAATAAATCCCCTGCCGTTGTTGGGTTTCGGGCCCATGCCCTGACGCGTGGAAGGAGATGTGCAATGTTCAGCCAGATCATGCAGGATGGTCTTAACGAGCAGATCAACATTGAACTGCAATCCTCGTACGCTTACCTGGCGATGTCCGCCTACTGCGAGCAGCAGCACTTCCGCGGATGTGCTCACTGGCTCCGCGAGCAGAGTATCGAGGAATACGGGCACGCCATGAAGCTCTATGACTTCCTGCGCGACCGCGGCGGCCGGATCGTATTGAAGGCCCTGCCCGACCCGCAGCTCGACTATCCGTCGCTGCAGGCCGTTTTCGAAACGGCCCTCAAACAGGAAATCGCGGTCAGCGAGAAGATCAACAACCTGTACGAGCTGGCCTTCAAGGAGAAGTCCTTCGCCGCGGCCGCCCAGCTTCAGTGGTTCCTCACCGAACAGGTCGAAGAGGAGAAGACCGCCCGCGACATCGTGGCCAAGTTCAACCTGGTGAAGGGCGACCCGGCCTCGCTG
>BTUC01000024.1:0-29589 GCA_045863575.1 Phycisphaerae bacterium | reverse complement strand
GTGCCGGCCGTTCACCGAGCAGAACGGCCGGCACGGAGGCCGGCCGCTACAGGCGCGGAAGTCGCCAACTGGAAGGGTACGAACGGCGATTGACGGGCGCCCCGCAGGGTGACAATATGCGTGCGGCGGATCGGGACTCCGGTCTGCCGCATGCTTTCTTTCGGAGATAAACCCGTGAGACTGCCCGCCTGCTTTGCACCCGCGCTGCTGATGTCGCTGACTCTGTTTACCCAAGCTGATGAAGGATCTGCCGCGGCCCACCTGCGGCTGGTGCCTTTTCCCAAGGAGGTGAGTGTCCAGCCGGGAGTACTTCGGCTGGATCAGCGGCTCACACTGACTCTGCCTGCGGGACAGGCGGACGTGGTTGGTGAGCTAATCGCGGCCGAGTTCAAGCGGGCCGGCTTAGCGGGGCTCGAGCTTTGCCACGGAGACGGACTGCCGCTGAACATGGCAGCCGGGCACGGGCGGCCCCCTGCCGCGCCGGAGCTTCGGCCGGAAGCCACGCCCGAGGAGTACTCACTCGCGATTGACAGCACCGGCATATCGGCCATGGCCGGCGGCCCGGCCGGACTGCAGTACGCGGCCGCTACGCTCGTGCAGCTCCTCCGAGCGAATCGCGTCGAGGGCGGCATGCCCTGCCTGCGGATCCGCGACTGGCCCTCGATCCGCTGGCGGGCCTACCAGGACGACCTGACACGCGGCCCGAGCTCGACGTTGGATCAACTGCGGCGCGAAGTCGACCTTGGCGCGGCCTTGAAGATGAACCTGTTCACCTACTACATGGAGTACCAGTATGCCTTCCGCAAGCATCCGCAGATCGGTCCGGCCGACGGCTCCTTGAAACCCGAGGAACTTCGGGAGCTGGTCGTATATGGGACGCCGCGCCACGTGGATATCCTCGGCAATCAGCAGTCATTCGGCCACTTCGGCCACATCCTCGAGCACGACCGCTACAAACACCTGCAGGAAGTCCCGGAGGTACTCACGCCGGTCAAGGAGGACACCTATCAGCTCCTGGATGATCTCTACTCTGAGGTCATCCCCCTGCTGCCGTTCGAGTTCTTCAACGTCTGCTGCGACGAAACCTGGGGACTGGGGACCGGCCCGTCGGAAGGACTGGCCGGGCAGATCGGCACCGGCGGCGTGTATGCGCGGCACCTGAAGCGCGTTCATGAACTGATCACCGGCCGGTACGGCAAGCGGATGATGATGTGGGGAGACATCATCCTGCAGCATCCCGACCATCTGGCGGAGATCCCCAGGGACACCATCATGCTCACCTGGGGTTACCACCCGGCGGACAGCTTTGAGGTCCAGATCGTGCCTTTCGCGAAATCGGGGTACGAATTCTTCGTGTGCCCGGGCGTCAACAACTGGCGTCGCATACTGCCCGACTTTCAAGCGGCCACCGTCAATATCCGTAACTTCGTCCGCGACGGAGCAAAGCACGGCTGCCTGGGCGTACTGAACACGGCCTGGGATGACGACGGCGAGACGCTCAACGCGCCCAACTGGCATGGGCTCGCCTGGGGCGCGGAGTGTGCATGGAATGCGTCGACCACGACGCCGGAAGCATTCAACAAACGAATCGGAGCGGTGTTGTTCGGCGAGCGCGACGACCACTTCGGGCAGGCGGTTGAACTGCTGGCCCGAACGCACAAGCTGCCGGGGATGAACGGAATGGAGAATTCGAGATTCTGGCAGCTCGATCTCGCGCCCGGTGCGGTCGATCCGCGCGTGCGCACGGCGACCGCTGAGCGGCTGCTGGCCCTCGTCCGGCCGGCTATCAAGCATCTGCGGGCCTGCCGCGACCAGGCGAGTGTCAATCAGGATCTGCTGGATCATTTCCTTCACGGCGCGCGGCGAATGGAGTTAATCGGCCAGCGCCTGATCGGCAACTGGGAAGCCGCACAGGCCTATCGACAGGCTTCCGAGGCAGGTGATGAGAAGATTCCGCACGTCGCGAAGGCACATGAGACGATCGTGAAGCTGCGCGATGCCCATACCGATCTGGCTGGAGAGTTCGAACGCCTCTGGCGGCAGGAGAACCGACCGTACGCGCTGGACTGGACGCTCAAGAAGTACACGACCGCCGATGATGCATACAGCGGGATCGTCGACCGACTCTCGGCCGCACGCGCTGCTGCCGAAGCTGGCCGTGCGCTGCCGCCTCAGGAGACGATCGGCCTGCACCTATTCGAAGCGAACCCACGCACAAGCCGCCCCGCCCGCGTGGAGCACTATCCACTCATCACGGCCAGATGGCATGACGAGGCGGCCACACACCGGATCGGCATCACCGTAGAAGCGGGATCGATCGAACGCACCGAGCTACCGGTTGAGGTGGAGGTGAAGCTACCCGAGTCTCTGGTACGTCGGCCCGTGCGCGCCTTTGCCCACGTGGAGGGCAGCCAGGGGTTCACGGAGGTCCCCGCCCAGCTCGACGCCGGCACACCGGACCAACCCCAGAAGTTGGTGACGCTCATCGAGTACCTGCCGGCCGCCGGCAAGGTACAGGTGGTCTTCTACCTCGGTCGCTCGGAAGCGGGCCCCACCCTGGCGGAGCGGGTCTGGACGAGCGAAGCGGCCAAGGGCGCGCGCTGGATCGAGAACGACCAGGTGCGGCTGCTGCTTGCACCGGAAGGCGGCCATGTGTATCGCTGGGAGCTTAAGGGGGCCGGCGGGCGGGACCTGACCATGCCCGGCGAAACCTCCTGGTTCGGCTTCTCCGACTTGGGCGGACGCCAGCGCGGCGAGAGCTTCACGCTGGAATGCGTGGCTGCCGGCCCGGCAATGGTCCGGTACGTGTGCAGAGATGAAAACGGGCTGGGCAAGACGGTCAGCCTTTACGCGGGAACCACCTGGATGGAAGTCGTGCTGGACTTGCCGACGGCCTACTACTGGGACTTTGACGACCCGAGAAACTTCGCCGTAGATGGACCCCATCCGGGGCGCTATCTCTTTTCGACGGGCGCGGCGGGCCCGGTGGGACGCGAGGCCGACGGGCTCAAAGCCCAGGTGCGCTGCCCGAAGGCGGTCTGGGCCGTCAAGTACCTGCCCGGCGGGCCGGCCCTGGGCCTGGTCACGCCCGGCGCGACCGCCACGTTCGTCGTCGGCCCCGGAGGCGGGTACGGCGGTGTGGGCATTGAGGGTACACCCACCGCGGCCCACTTCGTCACTTACGCCGGCCTGCTGAAATGGGATCCGGCTGAACGGATGTCGGGGCTGGAACGCAGCCTGGATGCGCAACGGCCGCCGACCGTCACGCTGTACGCGCTGGAGGGCCGGCGGCCGAGCCGAAATTCGGATTGAATGTCAGCGAGTCAGTCCTTCACATCACGGCCGGCGGCCCACTGGGCGCCGCGCAGAAACGTCTTTTGGAACATTTCCTGCTTGACGGCCTTGGCATCGTGACCGAGGGCAGAGTAGAAGACGCGGCCCTTACCCCACGGCTTGGTCCACAGGACGGGCATGGGCTGTCCTTTGTGCAGAGCGTTAGCCAGGACGTTCACGCGCGGATCGTAATCGAGGATGTACTGCTCATCCGTGATCATGAACTCCTCAATGCCCTTGGTGATCGGCGACTTGTTCTCGGTCGCGCTGACCTGATATTCCCGGTACCGAGGATGAGTGATAAAGTGGCCGCCGACCAAGGCGCGGTAATCGGGATCGCCGCGAAACGAATCCGCCCCTGAGTGGAACGTGGCGAAGCCCTTGCCGGCCGCGATGTGGTTAAAAAGTCCGCGCTTGAGCTCATCGGCGAGCTCACCGAGCGTCCAGTAGAAGATGACCAGATCGTAGGGCTTGATGGCCTCGGCCTTGAGCACGTCCAGCTTCTGCTCGACGCGGGTCACGTCGAAGTGGCCGGACTCCTTCAGAACCGGTTCGAGGACGTCGGCAATGCCCTTCCAGTCGTGAATCTCTCCTCCCACCAGCAGCAGGGTCTTGATCTTGCCGCCCGCGCTGCTCGCGGGGGCCTCTTGCGCCTGAGCGGCCCCGGTGGTGCTCCCGCTCCAGGTCCACGCGCCCACGATCATCCCCCCTGCCGCCGCCAGCCAGCCCAGTCGATGTCGATGCATGATGTCACTCCGTTTATCCAGTTTGTTTTCGTCCTTGCGCGAATAACTTGCGCGCCACACGTTTGGGGGCGGATTATAACCCGACACTCGCATCATGAGCCAGCCCGAGCCTGTCTGGCCTTTCACCGTTTGAAACGCAATCCTGTAAACTGAATTGAGAAGACCGACTCATGGAGCTGTGGAGCGGGAGTGTGAACCGACTCCGACGACGCGCCGGGCGCTCGAAAGGTATAAGTCCCCGGGCAAACGGCGGTGGCTGCCCCCTGCCATTGGCCTGCGTTGGCCGGATCTGCTAGGATATCTCCCCCTGATGGCCGTGTGGAGCGGCCCGGTTTTGCGAGTGTGCTGATGGCTGCTGTCTCAGTTGATACGGTCGAATCGTGCGGCGTGGTCGGTGCCGGCGGCGCCGGGTTCCCCACGCACATCAAGTTAAAGGCCAAGGCGGACGTGATCATTCTGAACGCCGCCGAGTGCGAGCCGCTCCTGCACAAGGACAAGGAGATGCTCCGGGCCTACCCCGAGGAGATCCTGGCCGGCCTGGCCCGGGCCGCGGAACTGGTCGGGGCCAAAGAGGCCGTCGTGGGCATCAAATACAAGTACCACGACGTCATCGATCTGCTCAGCTCCAAGCTGCCGGGCAATATGCGGATCGCCGAGCTGTCCGACAGCTACCCGGCCGGCGACGAGTTCGTGCTGGTGTACGATGTCACCGGGCGAATCATCCCGCCGGGCAAGATCCCCTTGGCGGTCGGTTCGGTGGTGATGAACGTCGAGACCGCCTATAACGCGGCGCGCGGCCTGCCGGTGACCCGAAAGTTCCTGACCGTGGCCGGGGCAGTGCACCAGCCGGTGACCATCCAGGTACCCGTGGGCATCACCTTCCGCGAAGCCATCGCGCTGGCCGGTGGTGCGACGGTGAGCGATCCGGTCGTGCTGGTCGGCGGCGTGATGATGGGCCGATACAGCGACGATCTCGAGGAGCCCATCACCAAGACGACCGGCGGACTCATCGTGCTGGGGCGCGATCATCCGCTCGTGCATCGCTATACACTTCCCTGGAAGTCGATCGCCCGCATCGGGGCCAGCGCCTGCGACCAGTGCTCCTTCTGCACCGAGTTCTGCCCGCGCTACCTGCTGGGCCATCCTATCGAACCGCACAAGGCCATGCGTTCGCTGTGCTTCAACATGATTGGGGAGGCGAACGTCATCGGGACGCAGTTCTGCTGCGAGTGCAACCTGTGTACCATGATGGCCTGCCCGGAGGATCTGGACCCCAAGAACGTCTGCACGCAGAACAAGCGGCGACTGGCGGCGGAAGGCAAGAAGTGGGAGGTGGCGGCCGACCCGATCCGCCCGGAGCTGCACCTGGGCAACCGGCGCGTGCCCATCGGGCGGCTCATCCGCAAGCTGGGCCTGACGCCCTTCAAGAATGAAGGGCCGTTGATCACGGGTGGCCAAGAGGCCAAGCGCGTGAAGCTGCCGCTCAAGCAGCACGCGGGCGCGCCGGCTCAGGCGACCGTGAAGGCCGGCGATACGGTCCGCGCCGGCGACGTGATCGCAAAACCCGCGTCGGGGCAGCTTGGAGCGGTGATCCACGCGAGCATCGACGGACGTGTGACCGACGTGAAAGACTACGTCATCATCGAGGCCAACTAAACCACCGAAACAGTGGCACGCGGACAGAGATCCACGGCTTGCAAGAGAGCGACTATGCGTGAAGCGATTGGGATGATCGAACTAACCAGCGTGGGCATCGGCTACAAGGTGCAGGATGCCATGCTGAAAGCGGCCGACGTGACGCTGGTGCTCGGGCGGACCATCTGCTCGGGCAAGTACATCAACCTGGTGACCGGCTCCGTGGCGGCGGTGCAGGCCAGCATGGAAGCCGGGCTGGATGCGGCCCCGGACGGCGTGATCGACCACATCACCATCCCCAATGTGCACTCGGGGGTGTTTCCCGCGCTGGGCCAGTCGATTCAGATCCAGGTGCAGCCGCAGAAACCCGGGGCCCTGGGAATTGTGGAAACTTACTCGGCGGCCAGCGTGCTGGCCGCGGCGGACGCGGCGGCCAAGGCTGCGGCGGTGACGCTGTTCCGCATTCATCTGGCCATGGCCCTGGGCGGCAAGGGCTTCGCGCTCATGACCGGCACGGTGGGCGACTGCCGCAATGGCGTGGATACGGCCGCCCAGGTGGCCCGGGAGAAGGGTCTGCTGGTATCCGCCGTGGTCATCCCCGGCCCCAGCAAGGAGCTCTACGGCGAGTACATCTAACGGCTGCGTGGGCTGGTACCGCCGGTGTTGGACCTGAGGCGGCTGGCGTTAAGTCGGGTGGCGGCCCGAGTTGCGTCCTGTAACGGCCGGCGTCCCTGCCGGCCGTTTCGCGTGGGGCCCAACGGCCGGCAGGCACGCCGGCCGCTACAGAGTTCGGCTTCGACATTCGCGGCCGGCGCGGTCCAGTGCCGACACCCACGAAGCCGCAGGCCCGACATCCGGTCTGGAGTCCACTGGACATGACCCTCCGTTTTCGGCTGGCGATCCGCTTCATCGTCGTCATACTACTGGCCAGCGGCGCCCTCTCTATCATCACCATCGAGAACATCGGCCGCATACTGATCCGCGAAGTCGAAGAACGCGTCCGGCTGGACCTCAACTCGGCGCGCACCGCCTACCACGACCACGCCGAGCACATTGCCCTGTTCCTGCGCGCTTCCGCCATGGATCCCACCATCGTGAAGGATCTGGAAGGCAACACGCCGGCGAGTGATCGGCTGCAGAGGATGCGCGAAACCGTAAACGTGGATCGATTGTGCATGGTCGACCTGGAAGGCCGGGCCATCGACTGCACCGACGCCTTTCCCCGACGCATGCAGGACCTGTCCCATAACACCGTCGTCGTCCGGGCGCTCCAGGAGCGGCGCGTCTCGACGGGAACGGTGATCGTCCCGGCCACGCCATCCCGCAACGGTGTTCCCGCCACCACTACGCGGGAGGCATCCGAAGCACCGGACGGATTCGTCATGGCCGTTGCCGCGGCCGTGCCGGTCGAAAACTCCGACGGGCAACTCGCGGGGCTGCTGTACGGGGCCAGCGTTCTGAACCACCGGTATGACATCGTCGATGGGATCCGGAATGAGGTTTTTCAGGGCCAAGCTTACGAAGGCCGACCGGTCGGAACGGCCACGATCTTCCAGGGCGACCTGCGAATTTCGACCAACGTGCTGACCGCCGCAGGAGAACGGGCAGTGGGGACGCGCATGCCACGGGAGGTGGCTCAGACTGTGCTCGTCGAGGGGGCCACCTACAACGCGCCGGCGTTCGCGGTAAACGACTGGTACATCACCGCCTACGAACCTATTCGCGACCCCAACGACCGGGTCATCGGCGCGCTGTACGTGGGCGTGCTTCAGGAACCGTTCACCCGGACCCGGACGGCCATCGTGCACACGTTTCTGGTGGTCGTCTCGGCCACCACGCTGGTGATCCTGCTGCTGCTGTATGTGGTGACCCGCCAGGTGCTGCGGCCGATTCAACGGATTGCGGAGATGTCCAGGCGGGTGGTGGGCGGCGATCTGAGCGCCCGCGTAGGCCTGCGTCCACCTGGAGAGCTCGGGCAGTTGTGCGTGGCCATTGACCGCATGGCTGATGCTGTGGCTGAGCGCGAGGAGCAGCTCAAGCTGGCCACGCGGCGGCAGATCGGCCAGAGCGAGAAGCTGGCCTCCATCGGGCGATTGGCGGCGGGCGTGGCCCACGAGGTCAATAATCCCCTGACCGGCGTGCTGACGTTTACGCATCTGCTCCGCGGCAAGCCGAATCTGGACGAACAGGACCGGGCGGATCTCGACCTGGTCATTCGCGAGACGACGCGCGTGCGGGACATCGTGCGGAACCTGCTCGATTTCGCCCGCGAGTCGCCTTCCCGCAAGCAGCCGCTGGACTTGAACGAGCTCATTCGGCATGTGACGCGGCTGCTGGCCAGCCAGAAGGAGTTCCGGCGAATCCGGATCGTGGAGCATCTGACGCAGGGGCTACCGGCCGTCCTCGGCGACCAGAACCAGCTTCAGCAGGTGCTGCTCAATCTGTCACTCAATGCCTGCGAGGCCATGCCGGAGGGAGGCACCCTAAAACTGAACACGCAGGTGCGAGCTGACGAGGTGATCGTCACGGTGGCTGACACCGGTCATGGGATTGGTAGTGAGGATATCGACAAGATTTTCGAGCCGTTCTACACCACCAAGCCGCAGGGCAAGGGCACCGGCCTGGGGCTGAGCGTCAGCTACGGGATCGTGCAGCAACACGGCGGGAACATTGAGGTCACCAGTGAACCGGGCAAAGGAACGGTCTTCACCGTGGCGCTGCCATTGAAAGCCGAACAGGAGACGGGCGATTCCGAGCAGTCGCCGTGAGGGAGTCGGATACCATGCCATCAGCAGAACCCGCACCAGCCGCCCCGCAGCGCATCCTGGTGATTGACGACGAGGCCGTTGTGTGCCTGAGCTGCCAGCGGATCTTGTCCGCCGAAGGACACCAGACGGATACGCGGCAGATTCCGCTAGAGGGAATCGAGGCGGCCCGCGTGGGAGATTATGACATCATTCTGCTCGACCTGATGATGCCAGAGATGGATGGCCTGGAGGTTTTCCGGCGGCTGCGGGCGGAAGGCATCCCCTCGGAAGTCGTGATCATCACCGGCTACTCGACCGTGCAAACGGCCGTGGAAGTCATGAAGGAGGGAGCGGCCGACTACGTCAGCAAACCCTTCACGCCCGACGAGCTGAAGATGGTGGTGGCCAAAGTCGCGGAACGCTCCGCCCTGCTCCGGGAGAACGCCGCGCTGCGCCAGCAGGTGCAGGCACAGCAGGGTTTCGAGGGCATGATCGGCGGCAGCCGGGCGATGGAACGGGTGTTCTCCCTGATTCAGAGAGTAGCGCCCACCGATGGCACAGTCCTGATCACTGGCGAGAGCGGCACAGGCAAGGAAGCCGTCGCCCAGGCGATCCACAAGCTCAGCCGGCGCAGCCGCGGCCCGTTCCTGGCCTGCGACTGCAGCGCGCTGGCCCCGTCGCTGCTGGAAAGCGAGTTGTTCGGACACGTGAAGGGTTCTTTCTCCGGCGCCATCGCCACCAAGCCCGGCCTGTTCGAAACCGCTGACAGGGGCACGCTCTTCCTGGACGAAGTGGCCAACATCACGCTGGAAACCCAGGGCAAGCTGCTCCGCGTGCTGGAGAGCCGGCGCGTCCGCAAAGTCGGCAGCAACACCGAGCAGGAGGTCAACCTGCGGCTGATCGCGGCCACCAACCGCAACCTGATGACCCTGGTCAAGGAAGGCGCCTTCCGTGAAGACCTGTTCTACCGGCTGAACGTCGTGCCCATAGACCTGCCCCCCCTGCGTGACCGGGCCGGAGACATCCCGCGGCTGGCCATGGCGTTTCTCGAGCGTTTCAGCACCGCCAGTCCGAACCCGGTGCAGAGCTTCACGCCCGAAGCCATGCACCTGATGGAAAGCTACGGCTGGCCGGGAAACGTGCGCGAGCTGCGCAACATCGTCGAACGCATGGTCATCCTATGCGACTCCGACCGCATCGAAGTCCGCCACCTGCCGGCCGAGATCCGCGATGCGCTTCCCAAGGCCGCCGCATCCACGCTTCCCACCAATTGGGAAGACTTCAAGGAGATGAAGAACCGCATCCGGACGGCCGCCGTGGACGACCTGGAACGCCGCTTTGTGCGTGAAGCCCTTGAGCGCAGCGCCGGTAATGTCACCAAGGCCGCCGAAGAGGTGGGCATGCAACGTACGAACTTCCACGCTCTCATGCGCCGGCACGGACTCACCGAAGAAGTCGAAGGGTCCTGAAGTTCTGATCCATTCGCCCATACACTGTATAGAGCGGGCATACAGTTCAGGCTCCGACGCCCGCGCATGACCGTCGTCTCAAGCCGCTCGGCTGCGCTGAAATCGAACCAGCTATCCCTGTAAATCATTTATAAAAAACAACTTACGTCATTCACGATCTAATCGTGAAAAAAGGCACGAAGTCGGCATGCCAGTTGCCACAGGCCCCGGCAGGCACCACGCCTCAACGAAAGGAGAGCTGGTTTATGCGGACGGAACTGGAGATCAACACGACAGAGCAGGTTATGGCCGGCGCGGGCAATGGAATCGCCCTTGCGGGGGGCACGAACGGCAAGTCGCTCGCGTCCGGCACGTGTTCAACTCCGACGTCTGCGGGTCATGTCTGCAAGCCGGCCGTCGCAGAGCTGGAGGCTCTGATCCAGCGCGTCCGCGCCGCCCAAAAGCAGTACGCCGAGTTCACCCAGGACCGCGTTGACGAAATCTTCCGCATGGCCGCCATCGCAGCCAATGCCGCCCGAATCAAGCTGGCCAAGCTGGCGGTGACCGAAACGGGGATGGGGGTGGTTGAAGACAAGGTCATCAAGAATCACTTCGCGGCCGAGTACATCTTCCACAAGTACAAGGACGAGAAGACTTGCGGCCTCATCGAGGAAGACCGTTCCTTCGGCATTCGCAAGATCGCCGAGCCCATCGGACTGATTGCCGCGGTGATTCCGACCACCAACCCCACCTCCACGGCCATCTTCAAAGCACTGCTGGCGCTGAAGACGCGCAACGGCATCGTCTTCGCCCCGCACCCGCGCGCGAAGCGCTGCACCGTCGAGGCCGCCCGGATCGTTCGCGAGGCTGCGGAAGCCGCCGGCGCGCCGGAGGGGCTCATCGGCTGGATCGAGGAGCCCACGGTGGAGCTGTCCGGGTACCTGATGCGGCACGAGGCGATCGGGTTGATCCTGGCCACCGGCGGACCGGGCATGGTCAAGGCAGCTTACTCCTCCGGGAAACCGGCCATCGGCGTCGGTGCGGGGAATACTCCCGCGGTGATCGACGAGACGGCCGACCTCAAGATGGCGGTCAGCTCCATCCTGGTGAGCAAGACCTTTGATAACGGCGTCATCTGCGCCTCCGAACAGTCTGTCATCGCCGTGGATGCGGTCTACGAGGCGACTCGGCGCGAATTCGTCGAGCGCGGAGCGGTGGTGGTCACGGGCGAAGAAAAGGAGCGACTCGGGAAAACGCTCATCATCGACGGAAAGGTCAACGCCAAGGTGGTTGGCCAGTCCGCCTTCGCCATCGCACAGCTCGCCGGCATCACCGTGCCGCCGGAGACGAAGGTGCTCATCGCCGAAGTGGAAGCGATCGGCCCCGAAGAGCCCTTCTCCTTCGAGAAGCTCTGCCCTGTGCTGGCCCTTTACCGGGCGAAGGATTTCGAGGAGGCCACCGACAAGGCCGTTCAGCTCGCCGAGTTCGGCGGCATCGGCCATACATCCGTCCTTTACACGGACTTGCGCAACCAGGCCCGGGTGGGCGCCTTCGGCGCCAAGCTCAAGACCGGGCGCGTGCTGGTCAACATGCCCAGCTCCCAGGGCGCCATCGGAGACATCTACAACTTCCGGCTCGAGCCCTCCCTGACCCTGGGCTGCGGCAGCTGGGGCGGGAACTCCGTCAGCGAAAACGTCGGCATCAAGCACCTGATCAACGTGAAGACGGTGGCCGAGCGGCGCGAGAACATGCTCTGGTTCCGCGTGCCGCCGCAGATCTTCTTCAAGTACGGCTGCCTCCCCACCGCGCTGCACCAGCTGCGCGACCGGCGCCGGGCGTTCATCGTGACCGACGGGCCGCTGTTCGACCTCGGTTACGTGGACAAGGTGACCGACGTGCTCGAAGAGATGGGCATCGAGTGCGAGGTCTTCTACCAGGTCGAACCCGACCCCAGCCTGTCCACCGTCAACCGCGGCCTGGCCATCATGAATGCGTTCAGGCCGGACGTGATCGTGGCTCTGGGCGGGGGCTCCCCCATCGACGCGGCCAAGATCATGTGGCTCATGTACGAAAACCCCAGCGTGAAGTTCGAAGACCTGGCCTTGCGCTTCATGGACATCATGAAGCGGATCTGCACGTTCCCGGCACTGGGCAAGAAAGCCCTGATGGTGGCGATCCCCACCACCTCCGGAACCGGCTCCGAGGTGACCCCGTTCGCGGTGATCACCGACGACCGGGAAGGGATCAAGTATCCGATCGCCGACTACGAGCTCACGCCGGACATGGCCATCGTGGACCCCGAACTGGCCCTGACCATGCCGAAGGGCCTGGCCGCGGCCTCCGGTATCGACGCATTGACCCACGCACTGGAGGCCATGGTCTCCGTGGTCTCCAACGAGTACACCAACGGGCTGTCCCTCGAAGCCATCCGGCTGCTGTTCAAGTACCTGCCGGCCTCTTACGCCAACGGTGCGGCAGACCTGAAGGCGCGCGAGAAGGTGCACACGGCCGGCACGATTGCCGGAATGGCCTTTGCCAACGCGTTCCTGGGAATCTGCCACTCCATGGCCCACAAGCTGGGCGCGGCCTTCCACATCCCGCACGGCGTGGCCAACGCCCTGCTGATCACGCACGTGATCCGCTTCAACGCGACCGACGTGCCGCGGAAGATGGCCGCATTCCCGCAATACACCCACCCCTACGCCAAGGAGCGTTACGCCCGCACAGCCGACCACCTCGGCCTAAGCGGCGCGACCGAGGACGAGAAGGTGGAACGGCTGATCCGCGCCATCGAGGAATTGCGGGCGAAGCTGGATATCCCCGCCTCCATCGAGGCGGCGGGCGTGAAACGCGAGGAGTTCTACGCCAGGCTGGACCAGCTGGCCGAGCTGGCGTTCGACGACCAGTGCACCGGCGCCAACCCGCGCTACCCGCTCATCAGTGAAATCAAGGCGCTGTACATCAAGGCGTTCGAAGGAGAGACGCCGTGATCGTGCAGCGCCTGCTCATTCCCGCACCGCTCCGGCGGGTCTCGTACAGTGTACGCTCCGAATGTACACCATCGGCCCGCCGGGGCCCCTGTTCGGGCCCCAGGGTACTGTCCTGCCGGCCCGTAAACCGGTTGAGAGCGCCTTTCGCTGAGGGCGCGATTCGGGCGAACGAGTGGCACGGGGCTTGCAACCCGGACGGTATGATGCTGCCACTCGATGCCCATTCGTCGCCTGTCCACCTGAAGACCCGCCGAGCACTGGTCGTCGATGACGAGCCGGTCGTTTGCGAGAGCTGCCGGCGGATCCTGATCGGCCAGGGTTTCCAGGTGGAGACGAGCACCGACTCCTCAACCGGGCTTCGCCTCGCGGAGCTCAACGAGTACGACGTGATCCTGCTGGATATCCGCATGCCGTTCATCGACGGTGTGCGTTTTCTCGAAAGGCTGCGGCAGGTGCGGCCGGTCGTGCCGGTCATCGTGATCACCGGCCACGCGGCGGACGCCTATACGCGAGCGGCCCACCGGCTGGGCATCTGCGAGTGCATCGCCAAGCCGTTCACTCCGGCCGAGATTGCTCAGGCCGTGCACCGGTCGCTGGGCCACCCGTGTCCCTCGAGCGATCCGTCGGAGGCCGCCTCGACAGACGCGCCTGATCCCCCCGGCCGTTCGCGGCCGTCGTGGCAGTAGAAATCCAAGCTTTACCCTGGAAGGTTCAAGACACCATGAGCGTGACTCAGGAGAAAGATGTTATGCCGGCCACCAGCCGACAGCCCACGTCAGGAACACGAAAGTTCGAGGTCGTCTGCGACATCCTCGATCGACACGGCCATAACGCCTCGCGGCTGATCCCGATCCTGCAAGCCGTTCAGGAGCAGTACCGGTACCTGCCGACGGAAGTTCTGACCTACGTGGCCACGGCGCTGGGGCTGCCACCCGCCCGCGTGTTCGGCGTGGCCAGCTTCTATGCCCACTTCGCCTTGCAGCCCAAGGGCAAATATGTCGTGCGGCTGTGTGACGGAACGGCCTGCCACGTGAAGCGGTCAATCCCCATCCTTGAGGCACTCCGCAAACGTCTGGGGGTCAGTGAACAGAACCCGACGACACGCGACATGCTGTTCACGGTGGAGACCGTGTCGTGCCTGGGCGCCTGCGGTCTGGCGCCGGTGATGGTGATTAACGAATCGGTCCACGGACAGGTGACGCCCGAGACAGCGGTAAAGCTGGTGGATGAGATCGTCGCGAAAGAGGTGCAGTCATGAGTACGGCCGTGGGTGTCGATCTCGAGAGAATCGCCGAGGAGTACGGGCAGGCCCGCCGGGGGCTGGCCCGGCGGATCACCATCTGTGCGGGAACGGGCTGTGTCGCCAATGGTGCGTTGAAGGTATTTGATGCCTTCGTTGAGCAGATTGCGGCGGCGGGCCTGGACGTTCTCACCGAGTTGCGGGCGGAAGTGGGTGAACCGGTTGCGGCCCGGAAGACGCTCGTCTCCAGCAGCGGGTGCCAGGGCTTCTGCCAGATGGGCCCGCTGGTCACCATCGAGCCACAGGGCATCCTGTACACGCGGGTCAAGCCGGCGGACGTCGCCGACATCGTCCAGAACACACTGGTGAACGGTCAGATTATTGAGCGGCTGCTCTACGAAGACCCCACCAACGGACGCCGCTGCCACGGCGCCGGCGATATCCCGTTCTATGTCCGGCAGGCACGAACGGTGCTGAAGGCGTGCGGGCACGTGGATCCCGAGGACATCGCCGAGTACATCTACCTCGGCGGCTACTTCGCCGCACGCCGGGCCTGGACGCAGATGCAGCCGAAGGACGTCTGCGAAGAGATCACACTATCCGGCCTTCGCGGACGCGGCGGCGGTGGGTTTCCCACCGGACGCAAGTGGGAGCTGGCCCGCCAGCAGACGAGCGACAAAAAGTTCGTGATCTGCAACGGCGACGAGGGCGACCCCGGGGCGTTCATGGATCGAAGCGTCATGGAGGGCAACCCGCACAGCGTGATCGAGGGCATGATGATCGCCGCGCGGGCCATCGAGGCGGGCGAGCTCTATGTCTACGTGCGGGCCGAGTATCCGCTGGCCGTCCGGCGCGTTCGACAGGCCGTCGAAGACGCCCGGAAGCTCGGGTTGCTGGGCGATGACGTGTTCGGAACGGGCCGGTCGCTGCGCTGCGAAGTGATGGAGGGGGCCGGCGCGTTCGTGTGCGGTGAAGAGACGGCTATGATCGCCTCCATCGAGGGGGAGCGCGGCATGCCGCGCCCCAAACCGCCGTTCCCGGCCCAGAGCGGCCTGTGGGGCAAGCCGACCATCATCAACAACGTCGAGACCCTGGCCAGCGTGCCCATCATCATCCGCGACGGCGCGGCCGCCTACCGGCGGCGGGGCACGGAGAAATCGCCCGGTACCAAGACGTTCGCTCTCACCGGCCACGTGGCCAACACGGGACTTATCGAAGTGCCGTTCGGCTCCACGCTGCGCGAGATCGTTTACAACATCGGCGGCGGCGTCACCAATCCGCAGGGCAAGGTCGACGGACAGGGTTTCCGTGCGGTGCAGATCGGCGGACCCTCCGGCGGATGCCTGGTGGAGGACCACCTCGACCTGCCGCTGGACTTCGATTCGCTGACCAGCGTCGGCGCCATGGTCGGCTCCGGCGGCCTGGTGGTCATGAACAAAAGCACCTGCATGGTGAGCGTGGCCCGCTTCTTCATGCAGTTCACTCAGAACGAGTCGTGCGGCAAGTGCGTGCTGTGCCGCGAAGGCACCAGGCAGATGCTCGCCCTGCTGGACGACATCATCGAAGGCCGGGCCACCAGCGACACGCTGGACCTGCTCGAGCGCCTGGCCGGCGCCGTCAAGAAGGGCTCGCTGTGCGGCCTGGGCAAGACCGCCCCTAACCCGGTGCTCTCGACTCTGAAGTACTTCCGGGCGGAGTACGAGGCCCACGTGCACCAGAAGACCTGCCCCGCGAAGCAGTGCAAGGGACTGCTGAATTTCACCATCGACGAGGCGAAGTGCAAGGGCTGCGGTCTGTGTATCCGCAAGTGCCCGGCCGGCGCCATCAGCGGCGAGAAGAAGCAGCCACACCGGCTGGACCCCGACAAGTGCGTCAAATGCGGCGCATGCGAAGAGGCGTGCAAATTCAAGGCCATCATCTGGAACTAGAAACAACCATGCGAACCAAAGCCACCGTAACCATCGACGGGCGGGAAGTGCCGATCAACGGCGAGCGCAACCTGCTGGAGGTGATCCGCAAGGCGGGAATCGACCTGCCCACGTTCTGCTACCATTCGGACTTGAGCGTATATGGGGCCTGCCGGCTCTGCCTGGTCCAGGTCGAAGGGCGCGGCATCTGCGGCGCCTGCTCCACGCCGGCAGAACCGGGCATGAAGGTGAAGACGACGACCGAAGAAATCCGCGAGATCCGGCGGATCGCCGTCGAGCTGCTACTGGCCAACCACGACCGCAGCTGTCCCACCTGCCCCAGGAGCGCGGCCTGCCAGCTCCAGACGCTGGCGCGGCGGCTGGGCATCGAGAAAGTGCGCTTCAAGCCGGTGCACGCGCCAGAACCGGTGGATCGCTCCTCCCCTTCGCTGGTGCGGGATCCGAACAAGTGCGTGCTGTGCGGCGACTGCGTGCGCATGTGCAGCGAGATCCAGGGCATCGGTGCCATCGACTTCGCGTTCCGCGGCCACCAGGTGGCCGTCCTGCCGGCATTCGGGAAGAACCTGAGCGACGTGGAATGCGTGTATTGCGGCCAGTGTGCCAACGTGTGCCCCACCGGTGCGCTCACGCCCCGGTCCGAAGTCGAGGGCGTTTGGCGCAAGCTCGATAACCCAGCCAAGGTGGTCGTGGCTCAGATTGCTCCGGCCGTCCGGGTCGGACTGGGAGAAGCGTTCGGCATGGAGCCCGGAACGGTGGTCACAGGCAAGATCGTGGCCGCCTTGAAGTCTATGGGCTTTGACCACGTCTACGACACATCCTTCACGGCCGACCTGACGGTCATTGAAGAGGCCAACGAGTTCCTTGCTCGCGTGCGGGCCGGCGAAAAGCTGCCACAGTTCACCTCCTGCTGCCCGGGCTGGGTGAAGTTCGCCGAGCAGTACTACCCCGGCCTGCTGCACAACGTCTCTTCCTGCAAGAGCCCGCAGCAGATGTTCGGCGCCCTCGCCAAGGAGCTGCTGCCGGCCCGGCTGGGCGTGGAGCGGAAGAACCTGGTGGTCGTGTCGATCATGCCGTGCACGGCCAAGAAGTTCGAGGCCCAGTTGCCGCGGTTCGAGAAAGACGGCATCCGTGAAGTGGATTACGTACTGACCACGCAGGAGCTGGCCCGCATGATCGAGGAGGCGGGCATCCGGTTCGGACAACTGCGCCCCGAAAGCCTGGACATGCCGTTCGGCTTCAAGACGGGAGCGGGCGTCATCTTCGGCAACTCGGGCGGGGTGACCGAGGCCGTGCTGCGCTATGCGGTCGAGAAGCTCACCGGCGTGACGCTCGACTGCGTCGATTTTGAATCCGTGCGGGGAGAGGAGGGTTTGCGCGAGGCAACCGTCGAGATCGACCGCAAGCCGCTGCGCATCGGTATTGTGCACGGGCTGGCTAACGCTCGCCGCGTGGCCGAACAGGTCAAGGCCGGCGAGAGCCGGTACGACTTCATCGAGGTGATGGCCTGCCCCGGCGGATGCATCGGCGGCGCCGGCCAGCCGGTATGCCGCGAGCGAGACATTCGACAACTGCGGACCAGGGGCCTCTACGAAGCCGACAAGATGCTTGAGCTGCACAAGCCGCAGGAGAATCACCTGGTCAGCGAGTTGTACCGGGAGGAACTCGGCGAGATCGGCGGCGAACGCGCCCACCACCTGCTGCATACCCATTATCACAGTCGCCGGCGCATTGCGGATACCAGTCTCTCGGTCATCGACGGACAGCCGGGCAAACTGAACGTCAGCGTCTGCGTGGGCACCAACTGTATGGTCCGTGGAGCGCAGACTCTCCTGCACAACCTCATCCGTCACGTCGAGGAGCGCGAGATGCAGGGTCTCGTCGATGTGCGCGCCTCCTTCTGCTTCGAGCAGTGCGACCAGGGCCCGACCGTGGTCGTCGGCCAACGGGTCCTGCACAAGTGCACGTTCGACCAGGCCTGTGCGGCACTGAACGAAGCCCTGGCGACGATAGCAACTGCCGGGTGAAACGGAACGACCGAGAGACGGACAGAAGGAGAGATGGAGCGAAGGAGCGACAAGCGGCGCCGGCGGCCCGACAACCGATAACTGAAAACTGAGAACTGAGAACCAAGCTGATTGCTGATCGCTGAAAGCTTCCCATGATCCAGACCACCACACAGATCGTCTTCGCGGACAAGGCTCGATGCCGGGACTGCTACCGGTGCGTTCGGGCCTGCCCGGTGAAGGCGATCGGTGTGCGCGAGGGGCAGGCGTTCGTGGTCGAAGGGCGGTGCATCTCCTGCGGCACCTGCATTCGGGAGTGTCCGCAGGGAGCGAAGGCCTATCGCAACGACATCGACAAGGCCGCCCGACTGCTGATTGAGGGGGGTCCGGTGGCGGCCAGCGTTGCGCCCTCCTTCGCGGCCGTGTGCAGCGCCTGGGCCTGGCGGCGGCTGCCGTCCGCGCTTCGGCAGTTGGGGTTCACCTACGTGGCTGAAACGGCCGTGGGAGCTTTCCACGTGGCAGCCCAGACCGCGCGTGTGGTGGCGGCGGAACCCGACCGGCCGCACGTCTGCACGGCCTGCCCGGCGGTGGTCAGTTACGTTGAGAAGTACCGGCCGCAGCTCGTGGATACGCTCGTGCCGGTCGTCTCTCCCATGATCGCGCATGCCCGCCAGATTCGAGCCACGCTGGGGCCGCGGACCTGCGTCGTCTTTATCGGGCCGTGCGTGGCCAAGAAGGCTGAGGCGGAACGACCCGGTTACAGCAAGCTGGTTCACTGCGTGCTGACCTTCAGGGAGCTTTTCGAATGGCTGGAGCGTGAGGACATCGAGCTGGCCGAGTGCGAGGAGAGCGGCTTTGACGATTCCCCGGCCGGCAGGGCCCGGTTCTTTCCCTTGCCGGGTGGCTTGGCCCGGACGGCCGCACTGCACACCGATCTGCTGGCCCGGGATTGTGTCGCCCCCAGCGGGTTTGGAGAGGTATCCGAAGCGCTGGAGAGCACACAGGGCGACTCTTTTCCGCGCATGATCGAACCGCTCTTCTGTGCCCAGGGATGCATCAACGGCCCCGGCATGCCCGAGCCGGGCAACCTCTACGGCAAGCGGGCGGCAGTGCTGGAGTTCGTCGAGCGCAGTCATCCCGGGCCCGACGAGCCGCTTCCGGACGGCGTGGATCTGGCCAAGACCTTCACGCGCGACACCCTGGCCGGCAATGAGGAGTTCACGGAGGAGCAGATCCGCGCCGTGCTGGAAAAAACCGGAAAGGCCCGCATCGAAGATCAACTCAACTGCGGATCGTGCGGCTACCCTTCCTGCCGGGACAAAGCCATCGCGGTTCTGCGCGGACTGGCCGAGCCGGAGATGTGCATTCCGCGCATGAGGCTGCTGGCCGAACGGCGGACCGACCGCATTATCGAGACCAGCCCGAACGGCATCGTCATCCTGAACGAGCACCTCGAGATCATTCACATGAATCCCGCGTTCCGGAAGATGTTCTGCTGCTCGGATGCGGTGTGCGGCCGGAAAATCTCTTACCTCATGGACCCCGAACCGTTCGAGCGCCTGGCCATCGGCGGCGAGGAGGTGATCGCCCGTACGGTCAAGCACGAGAAGTACAACCTGCTGGCTCACGAGATCCTTTACCACCTGCCGGCCGAAAGCCAGTTCGTGGGCATCTTCGTGAACATCACCAACAATCAGGCGAGTGAAGAAAAGCTACGGCAGCTTCAGTCTCAGACCGCGCGTCAGGCACGCGAGTTGCTTGATCATCAGATCACCATGGCCCAGCAGATCGCCAAACTGCTGGGCGAGAGCACGGCCCGCGGCGAGGAACTGGTGCGCAATCTGCTTCAGTACGCCAACGATCCGCGCACGACAGCGAGTGGAAGGCCGATGATATGGGATATGTACACGTCGAAATAAGCACCTCGCAGAGCCCCCGGCGGCCGGGCGGGCTGTGCGGCGACGTGGTCACTTTCGAGCGGACGACGCGCGGCACCACGGTGATCTGCTGCGACGGGATCGGCCATGGAATCAAGGCCAACATCGCGGCGACCATGACCGTCTCGAGGCTGGAGGAGTTGCTGCGACGAAGCTACTCGTTGCGTGAAGCCGTCGCGGGCGTGGCCGGGACGCTGACACAGGCCAAGGAAAAAGAGCTTCCCTACGCCTGTTTCAGCCTGGCCCGGATCAACACGGAGGGTGAAGCCACCGTGCTGTCCTACGAATCGCCGCCGGCCATCCTGATCAGCGGCAGGCGCTTCGCCAGCGTGCTGCCGCGGCGGCCCCTCCTGCTGGACGCGGCGTGGGTGCACGAATCGAGCTGTTATGTCGAAGGGGGCGAAGGCCTCGTGCTGGTGAGTGACGGCATTACGCAGGCCGGCCTGGGCACGCAGCTTCGCGACGGCTGGGGCATTGAGGGCGTGTGCCGCTGTATCAGCCACGGGCTGGCGACCGGCACAGCGCTGGAACGGCTTCCAACTGCGCTGCACATGGAAGCACAAAGGATTGACAACGCACCGGCCAACGGCACACGCGGTGATGACTGCACGGTAGTGCTGGCCCACTGCCGGCCGGGCCGCATGGTGAACGTGCTGACCGGCCCGCCGGGCGGCAAGGAAAGTGATGCGGCGGTCGTCCGCCGGTTCATGGCCCTGGAAGGCCGCAAAATCGTCTGCGGCGGCACGACGGCCAAGATTGTCGGGCAACAGACGCATCAGCGTGTGGCCGTCCGTCAAGAAGTGAACAGCCTGATCGCGCCGCCCGATTACGTTCTCCGAGGAGTCGATCTGGCGACCGAAGGAGCGGTAACGCTCAATCAGGCGTTCAATATCTTCGATGAGGACCCCACGCGGTACGAGAAATGCACGGGTGTCAGCCGCCTGTGCGAGATGCTCCGCGAGGCCGACCGCGTGGCGTTCATGGTTGGAAGGACGCAGAACGTCGGGCATGACGACATCAGCTTTCGGCAACGTGGCATCCTGCAGCGCGAAACGATCGTGCCACTCCTAGCCGAGAAGCTGCAGCGCGCGGGGAAGCTGGTGACGGTGGAGTGGGTGTAGCGGCGGCCTTTCGCGTCAACGGCCCACCTGTAGCGGCCGGCCTCCGTGCCGGCCGTTGACCCGAGAGCCGCTTCGACGAGTTGGAGTGACGGCAACAGGGTGACCAGGGGACAAGGGGTAGAGCGAGAGCGAACGTTGCGGCAGGTTTCTGACGGAAGGAGATGGCGATGAGCGCGGTGAGAACCCGGACGGATGAAACGATCGTGATCCAGAACGAGCGGATCGAGCACACGCTGGAACAGGGCCGGCGGTGTGATGCGTCGCGGGTGCGCGAGGTGCTCGCCAAATCGATGCAGATGCAGGGGCTGGATGCCGCCGACGTGGCCGCTCTGATGAACATCAGCGATCCCGAACTGCTGGGCGAGCTGTTTGCGGCCGCCAGGCACGTGAAGGAAGAGATCTACGGCTCCCGGCTGGTCATCTTCGCGCCGCTCTACATCTCCAACCTGTGCACCAACGAGTGCCTCTACTGCGCATTTCGAGCCAGGAACAAGGCGGTACGGCGACGGGCCCTGAGCCAGGAGGAGATCGCCCGTGAGACGAAGATCCTCATCGAGCAGGGCCACAAGCGCGTGCTGCTGGTGGCGGGCGAATCCTACCCGCGCGAAGGCTTCAGCTACGTGCTCAAGTCCATCGAAACGGTATATGCCACCTGCTCCGGCCCGGGCGAGATCCGCCGGGTGAACGTCAACGTGGCTCCGCTCAGCCTCGATGAGTTCAGGCAGCTCAAGGCCGCCGAAATCGGCACGTACCAGCTGTTCCAGGAGACGTACCATCGCGAGGCCTACGCCCGCGTGCACGTGGCCGGGCCCAAGCGCGATTACGACTGGCGGGTCACGGCGCTGGACCGGGCCATGCAAGCGGGCATCGACGACGTGGGGATCGGCGTGCTGTTCGGCCTGGCCGACTGGCGGTTTGAAGTGCTGGCCATGATGCAGCACATCGCCCACCTGGAAGAGCGCTTCGGCGTCGGCCCGCATACGATCAGCGTACCGCGTCTGGAGCCGGCCCTGGGCGCTCCCTTGGCCGAGCAGCCACCCTGCCCGGTGAGCGACATCGATTTCCGCAAGATCGTGGCCATCCTGCGTCTGGCCGTGCCCTACACCGGCATCATCATGTCCACGCGCGAGAACGCGAATATCCGGCGCGAGACCTTCGCACTGGGTGTCTCCCAGATCTCCGCCGGCAGCCGCACCAATCCCGGTGGATACGCGGAAGGAGAAGAAGGAGAGACTGCCGCCCAATTCTCCCTGGGAGATCATCGACCGGTCGATGAAGTCGTGCGCGACATCGCCGAACTGGGTTATATCCCTTCATTCTGCACGGCGTGCTACCGGCTGGGCCGGACGGGAGCGGATTTCATGGACCTGGCCAAACCGGGCGACATCAAGCATCACTGCGATCCTAATGCCCTTTCCACTTTCAAGGAGTACCTCTGCGACTATGCCTCCGCGGCGACCAGAGAAGCCGGCAATCGGCGTATCCTGACCGTGCTCAACCACATGGAAGGTCCGCGCCGCCGGATCGCACAGCGGTTGGTCAACGAGGTTGAGGCCGGTCAGCGCGACGTGTTTGTCTAGTCATCGCCAGGACAGGAATGGATCAAATCATGAAGACCTCCGCACCCAGGAGCATGCGGCTGCACATTGGGCTGTTCGGGCGCCGGAACGTCGGCAAGTCGAGCCTGCTGAATGCGATCACACGACAGCAGGTCTCCATCGTGTCGGCGTTCGCGGGCACGACCACCGACCCCGTGGAGAAGCCGATGGAACTGCTGCCGCTGGGGCCGGTCCTGTTCATCGATACCGCCGGCATCGACGACGTGGGAGCCCTGGGCGATCTGCGCGTGCGACGCACCCGGCAGGTGTTCGACCGCACTGATGTGGGTGTCCTGGTGGCGGAAGCCGGGCAGTGGAGTGAGTTCGAGGAGCAGGTGCTCGCCGGGCTGCGCGAACGGCAGGCGCCGGTGATCGTCGCGTTCAACAAGATGGACGCCGGCACACCGGATCCACGCCTGCTCGAGAGACTTGCACTCATGAAGATCCCTGTGGTGCGGACGACGGCCCCAACGGGCGACGGCGTGCTTGCCGTGCGCGAGGCCCTGCTGCAGGCAGCGCCGGCCGACTTCGTGAACAGTCCAGCCATTCTGCGCGACCTGGTGCCGCCGGGCCGCATGGCCGTGCTGGTCGTGCCCATCGATAAAGAAGCCCCCAAGGGACGGCTGATTCTGCCGCAGGTCCAGGCCATCCGGGACCTGCTCGACGGCCACGCCCTGTGCGTGGTGGCCAAGGAAGACGAGCTGCCGCATGCCCTCCAGATGCTTAAAGAGCCGCCGGCCCTGGTGGTGACCGATTCGCAGGCATTTCGCAAGGTGGCCGAGGACACCCCGCGCGACGTGCCCTTGACTGGTTTCTCCATCCTGTTTGCCCGCTTCAAGGGCGATCTGGCCACGCAGGTGGAGGGCACGCTGGCTATCGATCACCTCCGGCCGGGAGACCGTGTCCTGGTGGCCGAAGCCTGCACCCACCATCCCATCGAGGAGGATATCGGGCGGGTCAAAATCCCGCGCTGGCTCACCGACTACGTGGGTGGGCCGTTGCGCTTCGAGCACGTCCAGGGCCACGACTTCCCGGAGGATCTGTCGGCTTACCGGATGGTGATCCACTGCGGCGCGTGCATGATCAACCGCCGCGAAATGCTGACGAGAATCCTGCGCTGCCGGTCCGCCGGCGTGCCGGTGACGAACTACGGGCTGACCATCGCCTACAGCCTGGGCATCTTCGAGCGCGCGCTGGAGCCGTTTCCGGTCGAGTTGGAGCTGTACCGCACCCGTCGCGGAAGTCCTCCAGGTCGTCCGGCCTCCCCGATGACGCATTCCGGCGCACGAGCCGCCGGCGTTGTCGAATGCCAGAAGGAGTGCCGCGCATGCGCCCGGCGTTGAGCATTCAACCGCATCAACTCGATCGCGAGATGATCCTGGGCTGGCTTCGGGAAGAAGACGACGCTCGGCTCGAACGGCTCTACGAAGCGGCCGACCGCGTTCGCCAGGAGCATGTCGGCGACACGGTGCATCTGCGCGGACTCGTCGAGATTTCGAGTCACTGCGTGCGCGAGTGCAGCTACTGCGGACTGAGCCGGGCAAACACGAGCCTCCCACGGTACCGGATGAGCGAAGATGAAGTCATGGATTGCGTGCGCCAGGCCGTCGAATACGGCTTCGGAACCGTCGTGCTCCAGGGCGGGGAGGACCACGGGCTCGGCCGGAGCCAAATCACACGGCTGGTGCGGCGGATCAAGCGCGAGACGACCCTGGCGGTGACGTTGAGCCTGGGCGAAAGGTCGGAGGCGGATCTGGCCGCATGGCGCCAGGCCGGCGCGGACCGCTACCTGCTGCGATTCGAGACATCTGATACGACGCTATACACCACCATACACCCATCGCTGCCCGGTCGACGCTCTGATCGCGTCGCCCTGTTGCACATCTTGCGAGCTATGGGCTACGAGGTGGGAAGCGGCGTGATGATCGGCATTCCCGGCCAGAGCTTTGAAGTGCTGGCAAACGATCTCTTGCTGTTTCGTGAGCTGGACCTGGACATGATCGGCGTCGGCCCGTTTATCCCCCATCCGGCCACGCCCCTGGGCCGCAACGGGATGACATCCAGCCTGTCCGCACGCGACCAGGTGCCCAACACCGAACGGATGACCTACCGCGTGCTGGCCCTGACCCGGCTCGTCTGCCCGCGGGCCAACCTGCCCAGCACGACCGCCTTGGCGACTCTCAATCAGCAGACCGGCCGGGAGCTCGGACTGCTCCGCGGCGCCAACGTGGTCATGCCCAACTTGACGCCGCCGGCTTATCGCAGGATGTACGAAATCTATCCGGCCAAAGCGTGCATCAGCGAGACTGCCGGGCACTGTCGCTCGTGTCTGTTCGGCAGAATCAAAGCGATTGGCCGAACCCTCGGCGTAGGCCCGGGCAGCAGCAGATCCCGATTGAAGCCCCACGAATCGTCCGATACCTCCCTCGCACCCGCCCGCATACTTCCCAACTTCTGAGGGTGCGGGATAAGAAGCGCTCGCCGGACTCGGTTCCGGCGAGTGCTTTTCTTTGCCTGGAGAGTCGACGGGCAGCCACCCTGTCCTAAACCAATTCTGAACGATCGTCGTCGTCGGTAATCACAGACTCGAACTAAGACCGCGGCGATTGGATGCTCCGGTGCGTCTGTGGTATCACTTGGCAGCACGGACACGATACAGGCCCGGCGCGCAGGAGTTGTCTCTATGAAAAAGTGCGATTCCATCGGGGTAGTCGTCCTGCTGGCGCTTGTACCAGCCGGGGGGCAGAATGCCCGGGCGGAGGAAGACGGCCAGAGCAGCAAGCCGGTCGTCGATCCAGCCGTGCCGGAATGGGCACGACTGTACACCGAGGGCCTGCGCGGCTGGCGGGACATCATCTATTACTGGCTCGGCCGGCAGGACGCCAACGGCGGCTTCGGCATGGGCTGCGGCGAGGACGTGGAGATGGTCGTCGGCTGGCCCGGCGTGATGATGGCGGCCGACGATCACCGCATCTTCAATGCCCTCGATCGCATGGTGGACGGCTGCTGGTATGGTTCGTTCATCCAGCGCGGCTACCAGGCCCAGGCCACCGACGCCGAACATGGGCCTGAGCCCACCTCCTACGGAACGCCCATCCTGCTGTACCAGCAGTTTGGCAGCCCAAGGCTCATCGAACGGCTGATGGCCACCGCCAGCAACGTGGACCATTGGACCGGCATCACCCCCAAGGGTGACCGCCACATGCGCTCCACGTACTTTGGCTCGCAGCAGATGTATGAGTGGCCGTTCTACGACGAGGACTGCCCCATCAACGCCCGGGCCTGGATTCCGATGATGCAGCTTGTGCTGTACAACCGCGATCCCTACCTCATGAAGTATTACCTGGAGTGGGCGGACGCGTGGGCCAAACATGCCCTGGGCGAGGAGCACGGCAAGCCGCCCGGGATTTTGCCCGGCCAGGTGGCCTTCCCCACCGGCGAGGTGGGTGGGTACACCAACAACTGGTGGGGCGCCGGGGCCCACGAGTTCAGCAGCCTCTGGTACCAGACGCGGCTGCACGAGGTGCTGGCCATCGCGTATGCCATCACCGGCGAAGACCGGTATATCGCCCCCATCGGCGAGATGATGCGCTTCTTCTCCACGTATGCCCGGCCCGCGGTCCAGCCGGGCGAGGAACTGCCGCCCGACCGGCTACCCGCGAAGTACCAGTTCCCTCCCGGCTGGCGCGACGGGACGGCCAGCACGGAATGGGCCCGGGCCGTCGCGGTCGGTCACCTGGGCGGGTGGTACTACTACCTGACTTCTGACACCCAGTTCGATGCCGCCTTCAGCAAGCTGCTCAACCGCCCCGTTGAGCGCGGCCCGTTCGCCCGAATTGACATGGACATCGTCCGGGACGGCTCCCGGCGGGCACGGTCCATGGGAGAGAAATACATCGCCGAGGTGGTACCCCGGCTCGAGCACGCCGGATCGCTGGCCAACTATGCGGCCGCCTGGTGGCAGAAGCACTACGGCACGATGACCTTCGGCCCGCGCTGCTTCCATGACGGCGGCAAGCTGGCCAGCCCGGTGAACTGGCCGTGGGTCGACTTTCCTCCGCCGTCGGTCGTTTGGAAGGATACCGGCTACGACACGGGGATCTTCGTGCTGGAGGATTCGCCCCAGCGCTTCCGGGCGGAACTGTGCAACGTGACCGACCAGCCGCGCGAGATCGGGGCTCAGCTCTTTACGCTCGACGAAGGCACTTATGCACTGAAGCTGGGACAGGATGCGGACGAGGACGGCGCCTTTGACAGTGTGCTGCGCACCGACCGCATTCCCATCGAGCGCGGCAGCGTTGTTCGCTTCGAGCTGCTCCCGCGCGTGACCATGCTGCTGGAGCTCACCCGAACGCCCGACAGCGGTCCGGTCCCGCCCTGGCGACCACGGCCGGACCTGGGACTGGATCCGTGGGACGTGATGATCTCCAAGGAACGTCCCGAGAAGCTGGAGGACGTGATCTTTACCGTCCGCGTGCACAACATCGGCAGCCAGGCGGCCGAAGGCGTCGAGATCACGCTATCCGGCCTTCTCAGAGGCGAGCTCCAGTGGTCCGCCAACAAGACCCTGGACCGAATCGACCCGCCGGCAAAGCTTGAGCCCAGCTTCGTGGACATGAAGATTCCATCGCCGGGCGCCAAGCCGGTCGACACGATCGAGGTCGCGCTCGATCCGACCGATCATGTGGATGAACTGTACGAAGGGAATAACACGGTGCGCATTGCCCTGGCCGACATGAAGACCGGCCAGCGCGAGAAGCGGTTCGTGCAGCACGAACCGGCCCGCAAAATGACGTTGGCCGACGTGAAGCCGGCCGGCCAGAGCCGATATGACGTACCCTACCGTACGGGCATCGAGCTCGACGGGCGGATCACGAGCGCCGAGTGGGATAGTGTGCCCGTATTCGACTTCATTCCGCATAGCAGGGAAGCCCCTCTCAAGAAGCGCTCCTGGATGCAGATCGTCTACGACAGCGAGGCGATGTACATTGCCCTGCGCTGCGAGGAGCCGGACATGGGCTGGCTGGACACCGACCTGAAACGGATGGAGGACATCTACTACAAGGACGGCTTCGAGATTTTCGTGGATCCCGGGGCGAAGGTGTGGCGTTACTGGCAGTTCTGCTTCGACACGGTGCCGCACAAGTTCCAGACGCTCACGCGGAACCAGTACGCGAAGAAAGCCGCCTGGGACGTGGCCATTCACCAATCCGAGAAGGAGTGGTCGGCGGAGGTGCGCCTTCCGTTCGGCTCGTTTGACGTGCCTTCCCCGCGTGCGGGGGACCGCTGGCGGATGAACGTCATGCGCTACACGACGACGTTCCGCGATCCGCAGAAGCCGGATCGCAAGATCTCAGAGCGGTCCCATTTTTCGCCGAAGGGCCCGCTGCACGGCCACCATACGCCCGAACTCTTTGGAGATCTTTACTTTCAGCCTGAGTCTCCCTCGCCTGATACGCCTGCGTCTCCCTCCCCCGGTACTCCGGGGGAGGGCAGGGGTGGGGGATTGGAGCGGTGATGCCCTTTCCGGTTGTCAGTTCAGTAGCGGCCGGCCTGGAGTGCCGGCCGTTGACCGAGCAGAAAGGCCGGCGCGGAGGCCGGCCGCTACAGACGCGGAAGTCGCCAACCGGAAGGGGCACTAACGCCCCTTCCAATTCCCCGGTTCCGTAGTGGCCGAAGTTTGGAAAGGCGCTTCACCGGCATGATTGATTTTCGGAAGACCAACATCATCTACTCAGCAGAGGTAAGACTGATGCGGCATATTGTGCTCGTCCTGGCAATCGGTTCCCTCCTCGATTCACCAGCCCTGGCCGCCGAAGAGTTTCCCACCTATCGGGCTCAGCGGATCGCCCAGGCACCCACGTTGGACGGCCGGTTGGATGAGGTCCTCTGGCGAGATGCTCCGGTCATTCATCAGTTCGTGATCGGCCACGAGCGAAGGCCGGCCCAGTTTCGCACGGAGTGCCGCGTGGTCTATGACACCCAGGCGTTGTACTTCGGGTTCAAAGCCTTTGAGCCTGACGTAGCCAACCTGGTCATCCGCAACGAGCCGGAGAAGACCTGGTACGACGACTGCGTCGAAGTCTTTCTGGACCCGGGGGCAACGCGGGCGCGCTATTTCCAGTACATCGTCAACGCGGGCGGAACTGTCGAAGAATGCTACAACGGCGACTGGATGGCGGATCTGCCTTCCACGGCCGCGGTCGGGCGCACTGCTGATGCGTGGAGCTTGGAACTGCGCATTCCATTCAGTTCCTTCGGGCCAACGCCGTCGCTCGGCGAGCGTTGGGGCCTGAATCTCACCCGCAGCCGTCTGGACAAACAGCCGGGAGAGAAGCGGGAAAACAGTCTGTGGAACCCCACCGGAAGCGGACACGGCCGGCCGGGCAAATTCGGATTCCTGGTCTTTTCGTCAGCCGCAGGAGCAGCCCAGCCGCGCGAAAAACCGGACCCGGCGATGATCGAACGAATCCTCGCCCGCATCGCGGATGAGGCCAACGGCCGGTGGCGCTGGACGGATGCGGACGTGAACTTCCAGGCACGTACGGATCGCGGCGAACGCCTGGTGGCGCTGTCATCGCTGCTGGCGTTGTTCCCCGACGCTCGCCTCGTGCACTTCGTGCGCCCGGCCATCCGGAACGAGCACGTGCTGCCCTGGTCCGTGCCGGCCGCCGCTGAGGTGGGCGGCCCGTTGCAGACGACCGCCTGCCGCGGCGAGATCGAGTCAGCCTCCCTCTCGATCTTTGCCGTGAGGGATCTCGAAGGCCTGCGGCTGGATATCTCCGAGTTGACCACCCAGAAAGGCAAGAAGCTCGCCCCCACGGCCGTGGACCCTTATCACGTGAAGTGCTGGTACGCCAGTG